>JAUXSA010000172.1 GCA_030681615.1 Bacteroidota bacterium | reverse complement strand
TAAACTAATTTACATTAACAACCATTTGTATAACGATCAGCATTAGATATATACTATTGTTGACAAAATAATCACGCAAACAAAAAACAAACAGGATGTTTTAAATATTAAGATCGAAAATATAAAAGTGGGAGATCTTATTTATGATACTTACCTGCGTTATGCCGATAAACCGGAATTGGATCTACAAGATCCCTACTTTAAAATTCTCGTTACACAAACCTGTAATATATTTTATGTTTCAAAACAAAAAATAGAAGAGTACAATATTGTTTCACTCGTAAGCAGTTATACAACTTATATATACCACGGTATTGCTGTGAGGATCTGTTTACAAAAAAACATCCCTGTTTATACTGTTGGCGCTTTCTTTTCTTTGGTTCACAAAGTATTAAAAGAATATCCAAGTCATGCCAACGATCATTTTTTATTTAACAAACTGTTTCAAAAATTAGACAATAAAAAAGAGATCATTGAAACACATAAAAAGATCTTTGAAAAACGTTTTGAGGGAGAAATTGACAGCGCAACTACTTATATGAAACAGTCTGCCTTTTCTGCCGATACAAATAAAGAACTGGTAAATATAGATTGGCCAAACACGGTAGTTGTACTGGCGCATTGTTTTTTTGATTCACCACATATTTACCGCGATCTTCTTTTTCCTGATTTTTATGACTGGATGAATTTTACCCTGGATGAATTAAGCAAACAAAAAGATCTCACGATCTTGGTAAAACAACATCCAAACGGTTTGCCTGCAAACGATCCGCTTTTTGAAGTACTAAAGAAAAAATACGCAGGCACACAAGTTTTATTCATTGATAAAAAGACCTCGCAAATGCAGATCATCAACTCGCGGCCCAAAGCAATTGTTACAGCTTATGGTACTGCCGCGGCTGAATTCTCTTATCAGGGTTTTCCTGTTCTAACTATTTACGATAACCCTTTTACCGCCTACGATTTTACGCATTTAGCAAATTCAATAAGCGAATACAAAACTTTATTGCAAAATGTAAAGAACCTTCCTTCAAAACAAAACAGGGAGCAAATTATTGAATACTATTACATGCAATATTTTTTCTTCTTAAAGGGAAGGGAAATAGATTATTTAATGTGTGCTAAATATAAAGGCCAAACATTTTCAGATACTTTTTTACAGGATTATTTACCCCAAATGACCCCAGCTTATTTTGAAATGCTGGATGCGGCAATTAAAGATGGTTTTGTAATGACCGAATGGGAAACAAAGGCGCTCGCCTGATAAATAAAAATTTCAAAACTATTTTATTTTAATTGATTTATAGTAATTTTACATATTGCATACATTAGAACCATATTTTAACTGGCGACATTTATATATCGCATCTGACGATCCGCAATCGCCATTTTACAAGCGCGATTACAGCGAGTTTGAATATTCAAATACTATTTACAATTACTACATTCATCCACAATGGGATGATATTGGTAGCGATACGCTTTACATAAAAATTTTATTTGTTGACTACCAGGAAAAATACGCGATCATAGAATTTATTGGTGAGTGGAATGATGCTATCAATAACGACATCATGCTCTTAAAACGCGATTTTATTGATGATCTCAATTACATGGGCATAAATAAATATATTTTAATTGGCGAAAATGTACTTAACTTTCATAATAGCGATGACAGTTATTATGAAGAATGGTTTGACGACAATGGTGAAGATGGTTGGATAGTTCTTTTAAATTTCAGGGAACATGTGTTGCAGGAATTTAAAAAAGCGCATATTGATTATTATTTTATTTATGGTGGAGAACTGGATGATTTTCATTGGCGCAAATTTTCACCGGGGCAGGTTTTTGGAAATGTGAGCAAGGTGATAGCGAAAAGGCTAACCTAATATTGGACTAAGGACGCAGGACACAAGACTAAAGACAGTTCTTCTTTTGAATTTTAAATTTTGAATTTATTTATATGGAATTTATTGACGCAAAGTTATCCGCTTACAGCGAAGCCTTCTCTGAAAAAGAAAGCGATCTTTTAAAAGAGTTGAACCGCGAAACTAACCTAAAGATCTCTTCACCACGCATGCTTAGTGGTCATATTCAAGGGCGTTTGCTCAGCTTTCTATCAAAAATAAAACAACCACAAAGAATATTAGAGATAGGCACTTACACCGGTTACTCTGCGCTTTGCCTTGCCGAAGGATTAACTGAGAATGGTAAATTAATAACTATTGATCCTAACGAAGAGACCAATCATTTTGCACAGCAATTCATTAACCGCTCTGCTTTTAAAAATAATATTGAATTAATTACAGGCCAGGCGCATGTTGTTATTCCAACCTTAACACAAAAATTTGATCTTGTATTTATTGATGCCGATAAAAAAAATTATGCCTGGTACTATGAACTGGTAATTGATAAAGTAAATAAAGGCGGTTTAATTATTGCCGATAATGTGCTTTGGAGCGGAAAAGTAGTTGAAAAACAAAAAGACACCGACACACAGGCCATTCATGATTTTAATCAAAAGATACAAAATGATGAGCGGATCGAGAACCTCCTTTTACCTGTTAGGGATGGTCTTATGCTAATGCGTAAACGTTAGTTTTTAGCTTTTGAGCGACTTAAGACCAATTTTGAGCCAAAAAATTTGATTTTTAATAACTTATAAGGTATTTTAACATATTAATAGTACAACCTTTTTGAGGCTTAACCGTATACATTAACAAGAAAAAATCATTTTAAAATCTATCTATGTTTTCATCTTTTAAAAAATTTGTCCCAATGAAAACAAAATTATTTATAACGCTGCTTTTTATTTTCACTATTAGCTTTGGCTTTTCTCAAACAAAAGACGAACCGTTGGAGACCCAAATTAAAGACGGTGATATTATTTTTATAAAGACCGATAAGGCAAATAGTTTTTTACCTAACGGCAACAGCAAATTTAATTACATAGGCGTTATTTTTATTGAAGCCGATGTGCCAATGGTGTATTACGCTACTGAGCCCTTAAAAAAATGCAATCTTGAAGATTTCAAAAAAATGTCTATTGGCGGGGCTTTTATTATAAAACGTTTAATAGAACAAGAAGAACTTACCGGTGATGTGATAGCAAAAATGCATGGTTGGGCCAAAGCAAAACTAGGTATACATTACGACAATAAAATAAATTTAAATAACGATGAGCTTTACAATGCTGAGTTTGTTTGGAAAATTTATAAATCCTGTCTTGGCCTACCCCTTTCTGAGCCAAAGGAATTAAAAGAATACAAGATAGAAGACATCAACGCCAAAGAGTTTTTAGTAGATGCTTTTGGCCCGAAGATCTTTGACGAAAAAATGGTTGCTATCGGCGATCTGTATCACTCTACCTTCTTAGAAGAAAAACCGTAGTCCTTTTTACTTCTTATTCATTTATTGTTCTCTAACACAATTTAGATTTACAACTCTAATTGTTAATTCATAAGATTTCCACTTATAATTTGCTTTCTAAAAAGCAATTCCTTAATTTCATTAGGGAAATTTTTAAACCTAAACAAAACATGAAGTTTTTTTATTTAAAAGGCGTAATAGCTTTAACGTTAATTGCTTGTAACAGCTTAAACGCTCAAGACAATAGCAAACTTAAAGACATTGCAAACGAGTACACCTACAACAGTAACAACCAGGTAAACTTTATTAAGTTAAAGCAGGATTACGTTATAAACGAATCGGCTGTTGAAGGCTTTTTAAACTCGGTTGTTTTAAATAACAGCGATGTAAAAGCCGTAAAAATAAAAAGTGAGCCTGACCATTTAGGTTATCTTCATACCAAGTACCAACTGCATTACAAAAATGCACTGGTTAATAATGCCATTATTATAGTTCACTCTCAAAACGGACAGGTTACCTCTATTAACGGCGATCTTAGCGTTATTCAAAAACCGGTGAACACAGTTGCGCTTAACGAAAAAAGCGCTTTGCAATTTGCGCTAAAAAAAGTAAAGGCCAAAAAATATAAATGGGAAAATAAAGCTGAAGAGCAACACACAAAACTTGCACTTAACAAACCTGATTTTACTTATTATCCAAAAGGAGAATTGGTTTTATACACGCAATATTCCATTACAAAACAACCAAGTGTACTTTACGCTTATAAATTTAATATTTATGCTGAAGAGCCGCTTTATAGAGCTAATGTGATCGTAGATGCTAAAAGCGGTGCAATTTTAGAAGAAGAGAATTTGATCTGTCATGCAGATGTGCCTGCAACAGCGGTTACAAAATACAGCGGCGTTCAAACAATGACAGTGGATAATAATGCACCCGGCAGTTACCGCTTACGTGAAACAGGCCGTGGACTTGGTGTTGAGACCTATAACATGCAAAACACTGCTACTTATAGCGCTACCGATTTTACAAATGCAACCACCAATTGGTCGGCAGTAAATGTTGACCAGGCTGCACGCGATGCGCACTGGGGCGCGGAGATGACCTATGACTATTACATGAGTGCGCACAACAGAAATAGTATTGATGGCGCAGGTTATAAGTTATTGAGTTATGTGCATTACAATACCAATTACAACAATGCTTTTTGGGATGGATTACGCATGACCTACGGCGATGGTAATGGAACAACCTTTACTATTTTAACCGCGCTGGATGTTTGCGGTCACGAAGTTACACATGGCCTTACATCAAACACTTCAAATTTAACTTACAGTTACGAATCGGGTGCGTTGAACGAAAGTTTCTCTGATATTTTTGGAACTATGATTGAGAACTATGGCCGCCCAACACAATGGGACTGGAAAATAGGACAAGACATGACGCCAAGCGGACAAGGTATCAGGAATATGCAAAACCCAAATTTATTTTCAGATCCGGATACATATTTAGGAACTTATTGGTATACCGGAACCGGCGATAATGGTGGTGTTCATACCAACTCAGGTGTAAGTAATTATTGGTTCTATTTATTAAGCCAGGGTGGTACCGGTACAAATGATATTAGCAATGCATACAATGTTACAGGTATTACAAAAGTATCTGCAGCACAAATTGCTTTCAGGGCATTAACAGTTTATTTTACACCGTCAACAAATTATTTAGCAGCCAGGGGATATTGCATACAAGCTGCAAAAGATATTTTTGGGAATTGCAGTAACGAAGTAGTGCAAACAACCAATGCCTGGTATGCTGTTGGCGTGGGCCCGGCCTACTCTAACGTTGTTACTTCTAACTTTATTGCAAACTCTACTTCTTTTTGTTCGCTGCCGGCAAGTGTTATCTTTAATAATACAACGGTAAATGGTAATACTTACACCTGGAACTTTGGTGACGGTAGTGCCGCTTCAACTTCTACAAATCCTGCTCACACCTATACTGCAGCAGGAACTTACACTGTAAAATTAAAAGCCAACGGTTGTTTAAGCGCGGTTGATTCTATTACAAAACCATCTTACATTGTTATTAATATTCCAAACAATCCTTTTACAATAGGCGCATCGCGTTGCGGTGCTGGAACGCTTTCTCTTTCAGCAAGTGGCACTTCGCAATTATATTGGTTCGCTTCGCCATCAGCAACCGGAACACCTTTAACTATTGGTACTAATTATGTAACACCAAGCTTAAGCAGTAATACTACTTATTATGTAGTTAATACTGCAACTAACGCCCCGGTGTTTGGTGCAGCAACAAATACTTCTATTGGTACAGGCGGTAATTATAACACCGCAGGGCAATACCAGATCTTTAATGTGATACAGGCTTCTACTTTAAAAACAGTAGTTATGTACGCAAGTACTGCGGGTAACAGAACAATAGAATTAAGAAACTCTGCAAATGCATTAATTACAAGTACAGTTGCAAACCTTGCCATTGGTGCTAATACAGTAAATGTAAATTTTGCGCTCACACCCGGCACAGGTTACCGTTTGGGTATTGGTGGTGCCACTATTAATTTATTCCGCAACAGCGCCGGCGGTGCTTATCCATACAATATTGGTGGACTTGTTAGCATGACAGGTTCAAGCGCAGGCGGCGGTTATTATTATTTCTTTTATAACTGGCAGGTACAAAAAAGTAATTGCACCAGTTCTGCCATTGCTGTAACAGCAACGGTTAACACGCCTCCGGCATTAACAGTTAACTCAGCAACTATTTGTGCGGGCCAAAGCATTAATTTAAATGCGAGTGCTGCAACAACTTATACATGGTCTACAGGTTCTAACGCTGCATCTATTAATGTTACGCCATCTGTTACAACGGTTTACAATGTAACAGCAGAGAACGGTCCGGGTTGTAATTCAAGCATATCTTCAACAGTAACAGTAAACCAATTACCTGTTGTAACAGTAAGTGCTACTCAAACTATGGTATGCGATAGCGATGGCCCGGTTACATTGAATGGTTCACCTTCTGGTGGAAACTACAGTGGCACCGGTGTTACAGGCAATAGCTTTAACCCAAATGTTGGCGCAGGAAATTACACAGCGGCGTATTCTTATATCGATGCTAACGGTTGTTCTGCCGCTAATAATGTAAATATTACAGTTTCAATTTGTACCGATCTTAAAACGGTTGCTAACGCTGCTTCGTTCTCTTTATATCCCAACCCAGCCAGCGACTATTTTATTGTAAACTCAGCAACTAATGCCGGCTTAACTTTAACATTAACAGATGCTTCTGGCAGGCTTATCATGAAAAAAGAACTTAGATCAACTTCCGAAAAAATAAACATAAGCCAATTTGCAAAAGGCATTTATTTTATTGAGGTGAAAGAAGGTTCTAAAGCTGTTTACCGCACAAAAATTGTGAAGGAGTAAT
>JAUXSA010000168.1 GCA_030681615.1 Bacteroidota bacterium | reverse complement strand
GTTACTAAAATAAATCAATAAAAAAACTGGTCTTACTGAACCGGCTTTTTTAACCTTTTAAAAAAAAGTTCAGGTATGAGGATCCATTGAGCCGCATATGATGCTTATCAGTTTACGGCTTCTTAAAGGTCTCCAACCATTTAATTGCTTCTTCTTTAGTTGGAAAGGCTTTTGTTGGTACAATAGGATCGTTGTGTGTGATATAAAAATTAGCGATCAGTTTTTGGGCAAAAGAATAATAGGCAATTGCATCTGCCAACGTATATATATTGCTTTCTTCGCTGGCCGAAAATACCCTTACTTCTTTATCAACGCTCGTAAATTCTCCTGCATCAATTAATACCGGGAACCTTTTCCCTTTTCCTAATTTACCCATGGCCTCTACAATTAAAATTGCATCCGATAATTCTATTTCCGCTCCTGGTTTAAGGTATATATGCAAAATACCATTATCCATTAACGATACAATACTTTTTTTTAATTCGATCTCGTGCATATTTTAAAATTTATTCTGCAAATATGGTCGTACAATCCACTTTCTAATATGAGCAAGGTCATTTGGTTAATTGATATTCATCATTAAAAACATTATTCATTAACCTTAAATTTGTTTACGAAAACAGATTCAATAAATTAATTTAAAACCCAAGATCATGAGCAAAGGAAATGTAGTATTAGGTGTATTGGCCGGTGTGGCTGTAGGAGCATTATTAGGTGTTTTGTTTGCGCCCGATAAAGGATCAGAAACAAGAAAAAAGATAGCAAAAAAGACTTCCGATGGAGCAGAAGACCTGAAAGAAAGGCTTGAAACGCTTTTAGCGGACCTTACAGAAAAAATAGAATCCGTAAAAGAAGAGGCGGGTGAATTATATAATAATATGCAGACTGAAAACACAAAAAAAGACGACTCACAGTCTACTAAAGTTCCTGTGTAGTTAATTTAACATACAAAGACAATGGAAGAAAACACAGTACTATTTATTGAACCTTTAATTGAAAGGGTTCAGGAATATGGCAAATCAAGTATAGAGCTTTATAAACTCAAAGCCGTTGAAAAATCTTCGGCTATTACGTCAAATTACATATCCAGGGGCATTGCCTTTTTTGTATTATCATTATTTATAATAATGGTAAGTATAGGCGCGGCTTTCTGGCTTGGAGAGCTGTTAGGAAAGACCTATTTTGGATTTTTGTGCGTTGGCGCATTTTATGGATTTGTTGGAACTCTTTTATACTTAGTTTTTCACGACTCCATTAAACGCTGTATCAATAATAAACTTATTTCAGAAATTTTAAAATAAGATCACATGAATAAAATAACTTCTTCGACAGAATTAAGGGAAGCCATTCTTCGTCTTGAGATCAAACAGGGCGAGGACGAGCGCTTGCTTAAAGAGGAATTCAAGAGTACATACGAACGTATGAAACCGGTTAATATTATTAAAAATTCTATAAAAGAAATAGTAGCCACTACTAACATTAAAGAAAATTTGCTTAAAGTTGTAATAAGTGTTGCAACAAATTACTTTTTAAAGAGCTCACTCCAAAATTCTACTAAAAGCCCCGTTAAAATGATCCTACAAAAGATCTTAGGGGCCTTTTCTAATTAAGACTCTTAGGTCTTGATCATACTCTAAAAGTATCAGGAGATGAAATAAACTAGTTTGTATGTGATAAAAAACATTCTCATGTTCTTTTCATACTAACTTATTCAACTTGGTTATTTTTGCCACTTCGTAATTTTCTTTATAAAACCCGGGTTTTTCTTCGGCACTTCACCTATAAGGAAACCATATGGTTTTAAGGGTTCGATATGATCGCAAACAATTTTAAACATGGCCATTAATGGGATTGCCAAAAAAATGCCAGATAATCCCCAAACCGATCCTCCAACAACCAGCGCAATAATGGTAAACAATGGATTTATTTTTACCTGCGGTCCAAGGATCAGGGGTTCTAAAACCCAACCTTGTATGAATTGGGTAACGGCATATATTCCTGCAATACCCAACAACATTGGTAAACTGGCCCCCTGCACTAAAGAAACAAAAATGGTGATGGTTGTACCTGTGATGTTTCCAACAAAAGGAACAATTTCTAACACGCCACATAAAATTGCAAAAAACAACGCGTTCTTAACCCCAATAATTGAAAAACCAATTCCGTACATTACCCAAAGGCAAAAGATCATTTTTGATAAACCAAGTAAATATTGTTGTGATACATGTGCAACCCTATAGATCACTTTTTCCATTTCGTTTTTTTGAGAAGGCGAAGCGAACCTTAATAAAAATTGTTTTATATGGCCCCGGTAATACAGGAGAAACAAAACGTAGACCAATATTAAAACAAAATTAGTAAGGATGGAAGATATTGAACCGGCTACATTTTGGAGAATGCCGGAAAAAAATGGGATCTGTGTACTTAATACCTTATCTTGTTTTTCTAATGAAATACCTATCTGATCAAAAATAAATTCCTGGATGCTTATTCCTGCTTCAACAGATCTTTGTTTTATGATCTCAAGATCGCCTGTGAGTCCGGAGATCTGCCAGGCAAGCATTGCAAAAACAGCCGATATAACGCTCACCAATGTTAATAAACAAATAAAGGCTGCTAAAGCTCTTGGTAGTTTTTTACCTTCCATCCATTTGCAAAATGGCAGAAATAACATGGCAAATAATCCGGCAATCGATAGCGGGATCAGAATTTTTTTTGCTAAGTATACCCCTAAAAAAAGAAGGAATACCACAAGTAATTTCTTTAGCAGTGATGTAGAATTGATTATCATGTTATTTATTCATTAAATATGCGTTTACTGATTTTGTTTTAATATGAGCAAAGTCAATTCTCTTAATGATCTGTAACATATAGCTGATTAGGACATTCAACACCCTCTTCAAAGCAATTGAGGTTGTTAATAGTAGTGTCAGCTATATTCTGAAGTGCAGTTGTGGTGAGAAAGGCCTGATGCCCGGTTATAAGTACATTAGGCAGTGTCATTAACTCATTAAATATAGTATCCTTAATTTGATCATGACGATGATCCTTAAAGAACAGTCCTTTTTCAAATTCATATACATCAAGCCCTGCCGCTCCAACAATTCCGTTATTTAAAGCAATAATAAGGTCTGTGGTATTAATGATCGGCCCTCTTGCTGTATTTATAAGATATACTCCCTTTTTCATTTGATCAAATAAATTGCGGTTGAAAAGGTGTTTTGTTTCTTTGTTTAGCGGGCAGTGTATAGAAATTATATCTGCTTCAACACACAATTCAGATAGCAACACAAATTTAATATTAAGTTCTTTTTCCAACGCATAATTCGGATGGGGATCAAAACATAATAATTTGCATCCAAAGCCATTCATGATACGCGCAAATGCCTCACCAATTTTTCCAAGACCAATAATACCAACTGTTTTACCATGCACATCAAAACCTGTCAAACCATCAAGTCTGAAATCCTGTTTTTTCATAAGGTCATGTGCTGATCTTAGTTTGCGGTTTAGCGCCATCAAAAGAGCCACAGCGTGTTCTGCCACAGCGTATGGTGAATAAGCGGGCACATTGGCTACCTTTAGGCCTAATTCTTTAGCTTTCTGCAGATCAACATGATCGAAGCCCGCCGATCTTAAAACAATATATTTTATATTTAGCTTTGATAACTTCTCTAATACTTCTGCCAATGCGTGGTCGGAAGTAAACAAAGCTACTGCGTCACATGATTCTGCAAGATGAACATTACTTTCAGTTAATTCCTGATCAATAAAGATCAATTCGTGTTTTACGGCAGCGGTTGTTAAGTATGGTTTATCAAATTGATGTGTACTATATACTGCTATTCTCATATTTCAAATGTTTGATTTAATAATGGAATTGTACTTTTATACCCGTATTTCTCTTTCATTTTATTTTGTAAACCTTCAGCGCCAGCTTTCTCTCCATGCACAATAAAGATCTTCTCAGGCGCTTTTTTTAATTTCGAGATCCAGTTTATCAACTCTTTCTGATCGGCATGTGCAGACAATCCTTCTATCAAAGAAATTGTAGCGTTTACTTTCCAAAATTTGCCACGCATTTTTATTTCTTTTGCGCCATCCAATAAAGATCGCCCACGTGTTCCTTCTCCCTGATAACCAGCTAAAAGAATGGTAGCTTTTGGATCTCCAATGTATTTTTCAAAATAAGATAAAACTCTTCCACCAGTAGCCATACCACTACTTGCTATAATTATTTTTGGAGTTTTATCTCTTATTATTTTCTCAGTTTCTGATTCGTTTTTAATTATCTTTATTTGACTGCATATCTCTTTAGATTCAGCTAAAGATAATTTATGCCATTTAAGATTTTTATGAAACACCTCTAATACATGGGTTCCCATTGGACTGTCCATATAGATAGGCATTGTTGGTATTTTCTTTTCGTTTGCAAGTTGCCACAATAGGAACATTATTAATTGGGTTCTTTCTACAGCAAAGCTTGGAATGATAATTGTACCTTGTTTCGATTCTGCTTTATTTATTTCATCAGCTAATAATTGCTTTGCATCATCTGAATGAGACCTGTTACCATAAGTTGATTCCATAACAATAACATCGGCCGTTTCGGGATATTCAGTCTCATACATGAGCGGGTCATCAATTCTTCCGATATCACCTGAAAAAACAATGGTTTTATTTTTTATTTTTAATTCGATAAAACATGCACCAAGAATATGGCCATTGTATTTAAATTGGAACGAGATATCATTATTTATATCGGTCCAACTGTTTAATGGTTTGCTTTCAAAAAAGGGAAATACAGCTTCGGCCTCTTTGGTATCATAAAGTGGTTTTGCAGGTTTGTGTTTACTATAATTGAAACGATTGGCTCTTTCTGCATCTTCTTCCTGAATTTTTGCGCTGTCAAGCAATATTAATTTTGCTATTTCTACTGTAGGTTCAGTAGCATATATTTTTCCTTTAAAACCTTGCTTTATTAGCAACGGCAAATAACCTACATGATCTAAATGCCCATGAGTTAAAATTACATGGTCAATAGTAGAAACGTCTATTGGTAATGGCTGCCAATTAAGAAGTCTTAATTCTTTTAGGCCTTGAAACAAGCCACAATCTATTAAGATTTTTTTAGTTGGAGTTTCTAATAAGTGTTTTGATCCTGTTACAGTTCCGGCTGCGCCTAGAAAAGTGATCTTTATTTGTTGTTCTTTATTCATTTGGCTCTATATGTGTAAATACTGATTCTATTTCTGGTAATTCTGTTTTCAATTTTTCTGCTAAGCGGTGTGCAACTTCATGTCCTTCTTTTACAGTAATACTGTTATTTACTACTACGTGAATGTCGGCATGATATTTAATTCCAAATTTACGAACAAAACATTTTTCAGTATCAATAACGCCCTCCACTGTAGTTGCTATCTTTCTTATATCAGCAATTACATCGTCGTGCAAGTGTTCATCCATTACTTCTCCTAAAGCCGGGCGAAATATCAAATAACTATTATAAAAAATAAATACAGCCGCTAATAATGCCGCCCAATCGTCTGCTGATTCATATCCTTTTCCAAATATTAAGGCAATTGAAATGCCAATAAAAGCTGCCAGCGAAGTTAAGGCATCACTGCGGTGATGCCAGGCTTCTCCTTTTAAAGCAGTGCTTTTTATTTCCTTTCCTTTTTTAGAAACAATTCTATAAAATAGTTCTTTTATAACAATGATCACTCCTAATACTATAAGGGTAAACGCTTTTGGAGGATCGTGTGGTGTTCTGATATTTTGAATACTCACGTAAGCGATAATGGTAGCTGACGACATTAAAAATACAACAACCAAAAAAGTAATTAAAGGCTCAGCCTTTCCATGACCATAAGGGTGATTTTTATCTGCCGGTTTATTCGAATACTTCAAACCAAATAATACAAGAAACGAAGCAAAGATATCGGATGTTGATTCTATTGCATCAGCGATAAGAGCATATGAATTACCAAAATAACCTGTTAACCATTTTATTAAGGCTAAGAAAACATTTCCCAGCAAACTTAGTCTTGTGGTCTTAGCGGCTTGATGTTCATGCGTCATACTTCTTCTGCTTTAGTTCCTTTTAATAAGTGTGTGCATAATTGTTCCGCCTCTTTCATTACAGTATAAATTCTTGATTGCTTCACGTCACAGGCTTCAAGTATTTTTTTGTTATTGAATATCTCTTTGCATAAAACGATCTTCTTTTCAAGCAAACGACCTTTCTCTGCTTTGGTAAGTGATGTTAAACAGGTAATAGGGTATAAGCCGAGTGTATCAATTTGTTCCCGTAAACTACCTTTTAGTGGATAATCCCATCCTATCAAATTCAAGCCCACGCATTTTCCATATTCTATGGCGTCTGTAGAAAATTTAGTATTAGTAAATACCCAGCCCTGATAAAACTTAGTTATATGACCACTCATTTTTATCCACTGTGCTTCTACATCTTTAAACCTTGATTGGATATAGAGCGGAATTTTCACATCACAAAAGATCCCTTGTAGATTATGGTATTTACATTCTATCATATAACAATGGTCGTCTTTCTCGGCGATCACATCTATTTCGTGTGTTACACATTGTCCTTGTACTATTTCTCCAACCTTGGTTTGATAACCCTGATAGTTAAGGATTTCTGCAATGTATTTCTCAAACGGATATCCTGAAGGACCAAGTTCCATAATGGCTTGTTTTAAGTGGTAGCGTGCGGCTAAATGTCTTGAACCTTCTCTCAAAAGTGTAAAAGCCAGTTTATATATTGCCTTTGTTGAAATACCCTCAAATATTTGCTTACCAACTTCCTTGGTAATAAATTCAATTTGTTCCTCCGAAGCACCGGCACGTTGTAAAGAGGTTCTTAGTTTCTTTTCAGAAAACCGACTTTTCACTCCTGAGGCTTTTATTACAAATAAGTCTGTGTACATATTTTATTAATTAAGCGTTTTGGTTTTGTTAAGTTGCCAACCCAAAAACATAAGCAATATACCTATTCCTGCCAAAATGTAATGAAGGAAATTAAGATCTTGTAGCATAATAATCTGGATGATGATCCAACTCGTCAATAACAGTCCCTGTATATAGATCATTTTGGGCCAATTCTTCCATTTAAAAATTGCAAATATAGCTGCAACAATGTTTAAAATGCCATTAACTGTAAACAATACAATGCCAGGAATAAGGAAATCTTTAAATGGTGAATGTTGTAGCCAGGTAACAGGGATTTGTAATTTGGATCCTGAAGGATCACTAATAAACAAATATCCGGCCACTAGTGCATTTAAAGCAACCAGCAGCATAAGGCTTATTGAAATTATACGCATGGCTTTCATAGTTCTTTTGCGATATAAAAATATCCTTATTAATAAATTAAATTTATGAGGGTGATTAGTGAAGAAACTGATCTATATCATATTCCGGATCTGGTTCCCTAAGGTTATTAATCCTATAATTAGAATAAGAACTAGTACAATATACTTAAATTGTTCTTGAGAAAAGCGGTTTAAGATCTTCTTACCAATATATGTTCCAACAATGCCAACAACAATTAGTATAGGTACTAAGTACAGATCGTGCTTGTGCATATAACCATTAGAAAAATAAACTACGCTCCGGCTTAGATCTATGCCCAGATCTATTATGGCAGAAGTAGCAATAAAGATCTCTTTTTTAAGATTAAAGGCGGCGAGGGTTAACCCTCTTATTGCGCCGCCAGAACCTAAAAGTCCGGCAGTTATTCCTGATAAAGCGCCTCCACTTATAGAATTAAATAAATTGGGCTTAAGTTTTAGATTTTTAAATATCATTAGTGTAATGCTAATTGTAATAAGGAAAATAGCGAGAAGTATTTCTAATAATTTATTGTCGAAATATTTAGTCAAAAATGCTCCTAATATGACGAATAGAACAGCAGGTATGCCAATAGTAATAATTAGTTTTTTATCAAACCCGTTTCTAAA
>JAUXSA010000166.1 GCA_030681615.1 Bacteroidota bacterium | reverse complement strand
ATTAGATGAATGCATTTTCCTATAAATCTTCATCTTTTTGGTAAGGAAATTTCTACACATTTTGCTTTAGAGATCATCAGCATTTTTATTGGCGTACGTTATTATGTTTTTTTGCGAAAACGAAGTCAGGATACCATTAGTGATATTAACCGCCTCAAGATCTTTGTTGCCGTTTGTTTGGGAGCATTGATCGGTTCGCGCCTGGTTGGTGTTTTGGAAAACCCCGAACAATTTTTTACAGCTCCTAATAAATTCCAATACATATTTAGCAATAAAACAATTGTAGGTGGTTTATTATTTGCTTTGTTTTTTGTTGAACTTTTAAAACTTAAATTAAATATTACAACTTCCAGCGGCGATGTAATGACCTATCCATTAATTCTTGCATTGATAATTGGACGGATCGGTTGTTTTTGCGAAGGCCTTGATGATGGTACAATTGGAAGAGCAACTACTTTGTTTACCGGTGTAAATTTTGGCGATGGTATTTTGCGACACCCGCTTCCTTTGTATGAAATTGTATTTCTAATTTGCCTTTGGATAATAATTTATGTTCTTGATAAAAAGAAGATACTGGCTAACGGTTCTAAATTTAAATTGTTTTTGATAAGTTATTTTTTGTACCGCTTCTGTATTGAATTCTTAAAGAATAATGAGTTCACTATTTTTTATTTAAGCACTATACAAATTGCCTGTTTAATTGGATTAGTTTATTATTTTAAAACCCTTGTTAAACCAAAAACATTATTTTTACGTTATGCCTGAAAGAAGTTGGATCTATTATGACTATACCATTAGTCTTTGTTCAAAATGTTTACGACGCATTAGCGCGAAAATAGTTTTTGAGAACGATAATGTTTACATGATCAAAAATTGTCC
The DNA here is from genome assembly GCA_030681615.1 of Bacteroidota bacterium. Lineage (GTDB taxonomy): Bacteria > Bacteroidota > Bacteroidia > B-17B0 > Aurantibacillaceae > Aurantibacillus. Next base: position 15,658 of record JAUXSA010000166.1, on the reverse strand, counting down.
GGAACACGGCATGGAAAAAGTATTAATAGCAACAGATATTGAATACTATAAACGCATTCGTAATTATAATAAACGCAGCGAGATACCTTTAAAATTTAATACACCAACTTTATATGGTTGCCCTTATGATTGTGGCTTATGTCCCGATCACGAACAACACTCTTGCTTAACGTTAATTGAAATTACAGACAGGTGTAACTTAACCTGCCCAACCTGTTATGCCGAATCGTCGCCACACTTTGGCAACCACAGAACATTGGATGAGGTAAAAGATATGCTCGACCTTATTGTTGCAAACGAAGGTAAGCCGGATGTGGTGCAGATAAGTGGGGGAGAGCCAACTATTCATCCGCAATTTTTCGAGATCCTGGATGAAGCTAAAAAAAGGCCCATCAAACATTTAATGTTAAATACAAATGGCATTCGTATTGCAAAAGAAGAAGATTTTGTAAAACGTTTAGCTACTTATATGCCCGACTTTGAAATTTATTTACAGTGGGATAGTTTTGAAAATACTGCTTTAAATAAATTACGTGGCGCAGATCTGTTAGATCTTCATTACAAAGCAATGGAGCATTTGAATAAGTATAATCTTTCAACAACGCTGGTAGTTACATTACAACGGGGAGTTAATAATCATGAGATAGGAAAGATCATTGAATATGCATTAAAACAACCGTGTGTACGCGGCGTTACTTTTCAACCGGTGCAGGTAGCAGGCAGGAATGAAAAATTCGATCCTTCAACCGAACGTTATACATTAACAGAAGTAAGAAGAGATATTTTAGATCAAACATCTTTTTTTACAGAAGACGATCTTATTCCCGTGCCATGTAATCCCGATGCTTTGGTGATGGGTTATGCGTTGAAGTTAGAAGGTGAAATAATTCCATTAACGCGATACATTAATCCGGCAGATCTGTTGGATAATTCTAAGAACACTATTGTTTACGAACAGGATGAAAGATTGCATCAGCATGTCTTAAAAATGTTTAGCACGGCCAATTCGGTAGAAACAGTTACAGAAGACCTGAAAGAATTAATGTGTTGTTTACCTTTTGTAAAAGCGCCGGATTTAGGATACGATAATTTATTCAGGATCATTATTATGAATTTTATTGATGCTTATAATTTTGATGTAAGGGCGATAAAAAAATCGTGTGTCCATATTGTGCATAAAGACAAGATCATCCCATTTGAGACCATGAACCTGTTTTACAGGAATGGAAAAGAGAAACAATTAGAAGAATTAAGAAAGCTCCAGGTTATTTAAATAATTAGTAAATTAGAGTATGGAAAATAATGAAATTGTAGATCCTGATAAAAAAACTGCAAAGTTGATGGGTATTATTAACGGCTCATTAGTGGTTTTGATGGGGTTATGTTGTTTTAGCGAGGACGCTGCTTTTTTCGCCTTTATTCTTGGAGGTTTGGCCGGCATTGTAAATTTTATCCTGATGATAGTCTTTATTGTTCAACGCAAAACATTTTCTTACATCACCTGCATTATAAGCATGTTGTTAATGCCAATCATTGGTTTTGGCTGTTGTGCTTATGGAATAAAGGGTATGGGTTTTTAAAACAAAGCCTGCACCGGTTTATTCTGCAATATCCCTTCAATTTTTTCCATTACTTCAGTTGTAAGTAAAGGAAGTATCTCCAAAGAAGTAATAGTTTCTTTTAATTGTTCTGCTTTAGAGGCGCCTAAAATTACAGTACTTACATTTGGATTTTTAGCGCACCAGGCAACGCCTAGTTTAGGTAGAGTAGTGCCAAGGTCTTTTGCTAATACATCTAATTTTTTTGTTTTCTCAATGCGTGTAGGATCACCCAATGTTCTTTCTTTTAACCAATCCATGCCGTCAATATGCAAACGGTTATCGGTTGGTACAGCGTTATTATATTTACCGGTTAGCAAACCACTTGCTAATGGACTCCATATAGTAGTACCTAAACCAAAATCGCGGAACAATAATAAATGATCCTTCTCTATTTTTGTACGTTCGAACATATTGTATTGCGGTTGTTCCATAGTTGGCCCGATCAAACGGTTCTTTTCTGCAAATAAAAAGGCGGCCATTAACTCATCGTTGGCCCATTCGCTGGTGCCCCAGTATAAAATTTTCCCTTGCTGTATCAATGTGTTCATGGCAAGAACAGTTTCTTCTATAGGTGTATTTTTATCAGGGCGATGACAAAAGAAAAGATCTACATAATCTACCTGCAAACGTTTTAGCGCTGCGTGGCAACCTTCTATAATATGTTTACGCGATAAACCAGTCTGATTTGGTTTTCCGTCTTCGTAACCAAAATATACTTTGCTGGATAAACAATACGAGCTGCGTGCCCAATTCTTTTTCTTTAAAATAGCACCCATTACCTCTTCCGATTTTCCGCGCGCATAAATTTCGGCGTTATCAAAAAAGTTAACACCATTATCATAAGCAATGCTCATTAATTCATCGGCAGTATTATCTCCAATTTGTTTTCCAAAAGTAACCCAACTTCCGAACGAAAGAGTGCTAACCTGTAATCCTGACTTTCCTAGTCTCCTGTATTCCATAAAACAATTTTAGAAGCTAAAGGTATTGTAAATTCCGTAAAATAAAAATGATGGCTAGAAATATAAAGTGAACGCATAAAGCAATAAGGCCACACCAACAAGGTAGGCGATCAGTATGATCCACGATATTACTTTTGCTGTTGAAGCCATATTTTCTCCTACATATTTTTCTGGCTGCGCCTTGATCTGTTTAATGGCTTTTTTGGCAGAATTTATAGATATAACCAGGATGCCTATTAAAAGTAAAAGTACTGCTATTGATAGTAAAAAAAGTAGCATAGAACCGCCCCAGCTAAAAGCGATAGTAAGAAATATTATAAATGCGAAAAATAAAAAGAAAGATAAAATGGAAAGTATCAGCGATAAAATAGCGGCAGGATGAAGCGTAGTGTCAGGTATTGGTTTTTCAGGAGTTACCGTTTCGTTATGTGTGACTACTTTTGCGTCATCAAAAACATCTTCGCTGCCGTTAGTGTATTTAATTTTTAGTATTGTAGGTTTTGCTACAGAGTATAAAGGTCCGTTCAAGTGATCACATCGTTTATATTTTACCAACTCGCTGGTTATTTCTTTTACTTTTGCAATTATCTCTTCTCCCGATCTGAGGGTAATAATATCACCGCAGGTATCTGAGCCAAGAGTTAAAAGCGCTTGTTTGGAAGGGAGCTTATTAAAACTTTTTTCGTTATCGGCCAATAATGATGATTCTTCGTTTTTTGTGATCGGTGTTTTTTTTGAGCTATATTGAATCGTATCAGAATTTTTTGATGTGACCTTCGGGTTTGAATGCGTCTTGTGTTTGCTGTGTGTCCAGTCGATATAATAACCGTTGCGGTAACTGCGTTTTTTTACCGTGCAGGAAGCGACGAGGGTAAATGCAAGCAGATATAGAAGGCTATTTTTCAGAAGTTTTAATTAATTGACAAGGTAATCAAAAAGATCAAACCAAATAGAACTTAAATAAAAAAGGGGGAAAGAAAAGCTTTCCCCCTTTTAAATATAAGAAATAAATAAATTATTTAGTCACAATAATTTTTTGTGAAATTAATTGATGGCCACTATCACCAACAATAAAATAAATACCGTTAGCTAAATTAGTTACCTGCGCTTTATAATTGTTTTGCGCATTTAAAGAAATAACTTTTACAACCTGTCCTAAATTATTTACTAACGATAAATTCAGATCCATTTCAGCAGAAACATTAAAATCGCCTTTGCTTGGATTAGGATAAATTTTTATCAATAATGATTCGCTTGAATTTATTCCTGCGATACCCGTACATGCCGAAACAGATTGTGTAATAGTTGCTATTGCAGTACAATTGTTCGCGTCAGTTCCTGTTACTGTATATGATGTTGTAACTGTTGGAGAAACTGCTATTACAGTTGTTGTTGCATTTGTATTCCACGAATAAGTTGTAGCACCACCCGCTGTTAAAGTTGCAGTTTGTCCTGAACAAATTAAACTTGCATTTGAAATTGCAGTAACTGTTGGAGTTGGATTAACCGTAAAAGAGACCGCAGTACGTGAAGCAGAAATACAACCGCCACTAAAGCCATAAATAATTACTTGTCCATCTCCTGTTTGAGCGCCTGCCGAAAAACTTGTGCTTGTTAAAGATCCTGTATATGAAGAGCCGCCGCCACCGCCGCCGCCAGACCATGCACCACCGCCGCCGCCTGCACCGCCACCGCCACCTGCACCACCAAAATATCCACCACCGCCGCCGCCGCCGCCTGAGCCGGTATATCCGGCGCAACCAAGAACTCCTGCGCCACCATCACCACCAATTCCTAATACACCAACTGTACCTGTACCTGCGGTAGTCGAACAATTTGCGTTTCCTATGCCACCAATACCACCAGTTGATTGATCGCCACCAGTACCACCGGTACCACCAGTACCACAACCTGTTCCGGCTGTTCCTGCACCTCCAATGGTATTTCCACCAGCGCCACCGTTACCACCCGGGCCACCTACACAACTACCCTGGGGGCCACCAGCGCCGCCACCGCCTCCACCGGCAACAATAACTCTATCCGCAAGCGTAATGCCGTTAATGCGAACATCCGATGCGCCACCGCCATTACCGGAAGTATTTGTTCCGCTAACTCCGGCAAGCCCGCCGCCGTTATATCCATTTTGTCCACCAACATAAACATTTAATGTTTGTCCGGGTGTTACAGCTAAAACACCTGTAACAATTCCGCCTAAACCACCTGTTCCAACAAGGCCATTAGTACCGCTTACGCCTTGTGCGCCAGCTGCCTGTATAGTAATGGAAGTTACTCCAACCGGAATAACAAGTTGTTGCATAGCACCAGTATAATTTAAAATGGTTGTTCCGCTGGTTGATGCGGCAACAAACGCTTCTGCATAATATGTATTTGTAAGCACGGGTGTAATTGTATAATCACCCCCGCTTGTACTTGTACCAGTTGGCGTACCGCCAATTGCAACTGTGTACCAGTTTATGGAACTTCCTACAGAAGTAGCATTTAGACTTGTTGTTGCACCTGCACACATTACACTAGGTGTTGCTGTTACAGGTGATGGCACAATACACTGTGCACTGGTTGACTGAATGGCCATAGTAATTAAACCTGCCGTGACTAATTTGTAGATTTTTTTCATGTTTTTTTATTTTAATATATTAATAAGTAAAGCAGATCAGCTTGCTTTTTCAATGAATTCAAAAGGGCGTTTAAGGATCTTCTCTAAAGTTTCGCCTTGTTCTAACATGTCTTTGTCTTCGTTTTCGTATTTCCATACAATACGTAAACTTTTTTTGTCTTTATTAATTTCAGATATCGATCGTAGGATCTGTAAAAATATTCTGGTGCTGGAAGTATTTACATTTTCAAGGTCGAAGGTAATATTGATCTTTGCAGGCTTAGATTTTTTTAATTCTTCTAACCAGTCAACAATAGGTTGATAAAATTTGTTTACGTTCTCCGGGAAGGAACTTCCAGTGATCATCAATAACTCGCCTGAGGCAAGAAAAATTATCTCAGGTGTTTTTTTTGTCGCAGGTATTACCAGGTTTTTCATTTAGTACTTTTTAATCTAGTTAGTAACAATAATTTTTTGTTTTACGATAAGATGGTTCTGTCGTCCGACAATAAAATAAATACCTGCTGCTAAATTAGAAATTGAGATCTGGTGATGATTGGTTCGGTTCAGAGAAATAGTTTTAACCTGTTGCTCATGCACCTGGCCTTTATTCTCTTTAAAAAGAATGGCGGGTTGCTGAGATTTAAGATCTTTTGGGGTTATAGAGGCAAAAATGCCATTAATTTGCAGTAGAAAAGCAAACAAAAGAGCACTTTTTATTTTGAGATCAAGTTTCATTTATTCTAAAGCACCTAATATACAAAAAATAAATGAAAATCATATTTATTTGGGCGTAAAAATGGGTGTTTGTTTGTTTGGGTCAGGTTTTTCGGCCTTATCATTTTTATTCTTATCGTTACGGGCATCAATGTCTTCAATGGTTATCCATTTGTCTTTCCGCAACTCAAGAGCATCAAAACTACCATCAGGTCCGTAATATTGGAACTGGCCTTCGAGCAGACTGCCCTCCTGTTTTGGAGCCAGATGACTGTATGTTATCTGGTTCCTTTTTTCATTATATTTTACACTCATGGTAACTTCACTACTATATTCAAACATTAAACGCCTTGGATTTTTGCGCGGGAATTTAAAAACATCTTTCCCGAAAACCGGAGTACCATCGGCCTTAAAATATAACACATCAATAAACTTGCGTTGAATGAGTTTATCATTTCCATCCCACGCTATTAAAGTATAAAAACCATCGCATTCAATTAAAGAAGTATACAGCATGCCTAACCATTTATCAGTGGTGCCAATATAAGTTTCCGGATTTTTTATTGTTGCCGACCTATCAGATAATTTAAAATGTTCAAAAGCCTCAACAGTCTCATGTTTAAAAAATCCTTTCTTTATACGCTTACTATTATTTACAACCAAATAACCAAAAAAAGTATGTGTGCCATCATCCTTATTTAAGTTCCAGGTTATTAATTTAAATTTTTTGTCTTTTGGACTTAAAATTGAAATACCTTTTATACTATCAAAGGGATAAGTTAAAATTTTTGGATCGTCAATAATGGCATCCCAGGCAGAAATTAATTTTTTATTGGCTTCAATCCTATCGGCCTCTTTGCGGCTATTAAAGCCTTTTTCAATTTTAATTATTTCTTTTTCGGCCAGCCTTAGTTTTGTGTAATTACTGTCGTTTTTTTGCGACCAGGCAAATACGTTAAGTAAAAGAAAAAAACAGAATATGGCCTTTTTAAACATTAATTTTATAACTGGATATATGATGCAAAGATACAAATATGGGACAATGATAGTTGTTTTTAGATGGATAAGATTGTTTTTTGGGTATTTATTCTTTGGCCTGGCACTTATTTGTGTTATAAATTATAAAACAAGCGTTTATTTAATAGAGCAGGGCAGGGGGCAGTTAAACGTTTTAATGAACACTGAAAGCATTTCTTCTTACCAGGCAAACACTATTTTAAATGAGCAGGAAAAAAATAATATTCTATTGATAGAAAAAATAAAAACTTATTCTATTGACAGCTTAGGATATCTGCCTACAAAAAATTTCACAAAAATTTACGATCAAAAAAATAAACCAATTTTGTGGGTAATAACGGCAAGCGCACCCTATGCTTTAGATGCATTTGAATGGAAATTTCCATTGGTAGGAAGAGTTAGTTATAAAGGTTTTTTTAAAAAAGAACTGGCTCAAAAAGAATATGATCATTTAGGGGCAATGGGCTATGATGTAGACTTGCGAAGCGTTTCGGCATGGAGCACTTTGGGTTGGTTCAATGATCCCTTATTAAGTTCCATGTTGCGCCGCAATAAAGGATCACTATGTAATTTATTATTTCATGAATTATTTCATGCCACATATTATGCCGCCAACAATGTTGAATTTAATGAAAATATTGCCAGTTTTATTGCGCACAAAGCAACGCTGCAATTTTTGCAGAAGGATACAACTGCTTTAAAAATTTATTTAAATAATTTTTCTGATAACGCTGTTTATACAAGGTACATGATAAGGAAGGCAAACTTTTTAAGAAGCTTTTATCCAACAATTGCCAATAAAAAAAACAAGCAGGTTTTAAAATTAAAAGCACTGTATACTATCGCCGATAGTATTGATCTTTTGCCGTTGAACGACAGAGCAAAATTCCTATCAAAAAAAGAAGATATTTTTAAGTATAAGAACGCTTATTTTGTTGATTTTGAACAGTATGATAGTATGCAGGACAGTTTAGACGCGGTTTTTAACAAATTTTATAAAGGTAACCTCAAAAAATTGGTACAAGATTTGAAGCAAGATAAAACAATCATTAAATTTGGTAACTAAACAAAATCTTTCATTATGAAAAAATTTACCATTGTGTGCCTTGCGCTTTTTATTTTTTCATTTTCAGCAAAGGCACAAACCGGTTACGATATTAAATTAAACTTAAAAGGTTGCCAGGATACATCCATGTACCTTGTTAGGTATTTCTTTAGCTCCAACCTTATTGCAGATAGCTGTAAAAAAGTAAAGAATGGCAAAATTCAGTTTAAAGGTAAAGAGGATCTTGAGAAAGGTGTTTACGCTATTGTAGGCGAAAACAAATCTTCTTTTTATTTCCAGATCTTTGTGAATGAAGACAAAAAATTTACCATCTCTTCTGATTTTGCTGATATGGTAAATACTTTAAAAGCCGAAGGAAGTAAAGAGAATGAACTGGCTTTTACTTACATGAAGTACATGACCAATAAAAGCAGGGAATTTGGTAAGATCATTGAAGAGTCTAAAGGAAGAAAAGACAGTGTTGCTTTTCTTACAGAAAAACAAAAAACGTTTGGTGAAGAGACCAAAAAATTTGAAGACGATTTTGCCTTAAAGAACAAAGGCAGCTTTATTTTAGACTTCTTAAATTTAAATAAAGAAAAATATCCTACCGAGATCCCAAAAGCAAAGAACGGGCGCCCGGATAGCACTTACCAGTACTTTTATTATAAAGCACATTATTTTGACGGTATGAATTTAAAAGACGACCGTATCATTCGCACACCATTTTTTGCTGATCGTGTAAAAAAATATTTCGAGACCATTATTGTTCAGCACCCGGATACACTTATTGTAGAGATGGACAAGTTCTTTGATAAATGTACTCCTGGATCGGATATTTATAATTCTATGATTGGTTATTTAACTTACAAGTTCGAGAATAATAAAACAATGACATTTGATAACAAAGGTAACACCGTAACTTTTGAAAAAGCGTTTGTTCACATTTGTGATAAATATATTATTAGCGGAAAAGCACCAGGTGTTTATACAGAAGAGACTGTAAAAAAAATAAAAGAACGCGTAGATATTACGCGTAATCTATTAACGGGCGCAAAAGTTCCAGACATACAAATGTTTGATTCTATTGGTGGAAAAGCAATTCGAAAAATGGGTTTTGATACTGCTAAAACAACAGTGAGTATTAGCGATCTTTATAATAAAAATATTGACAGGATAGCGCCATTATATAAAAGTCTTTACTCGGTTAACGCCAAATATACCATCCTGGTTTTTTGGGCCGAAGATTGTGGTCATTGCCAGACAGAAATGCCAAAGCTACAGGAGAACTTAGCGGCTATAAAAGGGAAAGTAGATTTTAAAGTTTTTGCCGTGCAAACCAAAGCCGAATTATTTGAGAAATGGTGCAAATTTATTGTTGACAAGAAACTTGATTTTGTAAATGTGTATGAAGGTATTCCCTTTAATAATTTAAGAGAGAAATTTGATATTTATGCTACACCTGTAATTTATATTTTGGATAAGGACAAACGTATTAAAGCAAAAAAATTATCAGCCGAACAAGTTGTTGAGATCATTAAGATCATGGAAGAAGTTGAGAAAAAGAAAAGCTAATCACTAAAAAATCAAAAGCATAAATAAATTCTTTATGAAAAAAATAATTCTTTTACTGGCAACAATTTGCATTTTTTCTTTTTCGTCAAAAGCCCAGGGCGGTTATGATATAAAATTTAATTTTAAAGGCTGTAAAGATACCATGATGTATTTGGTGAAGTACACTTTTGATCAACAATACATTGCAGATACCTGTAAAAAAATAAAAAATGGAGTTGTACAGTTTAAAGGAAAAAAAGACCTTGATAAAGGTGTGTATACTTTAGTTAGCCAGGAAAAATCTATTTACTTCGATTTTTTTATCAATGAAAATCAAAAATTTACAGTTAATACTGATCATGCGGACATTGTGAACACATTAAAATCGGTGGGCAATAAAGAGAACGAACAATTCTTCTCTTATATTAAATTTATTACCAACAAAAATCTTGAATTCGGAAAAATACGCGAGGCAACTAAAGGGAAAAGCAAAGCCGACAGTACAAAATATGTAAACGATAAATTAAAAGAACTAAATGCTGATGTAAAAAAGTTTGAGGCAGAATTTATGGAAAGTGTAAAAGGTACCTTTGTTTACGATGTGCTTAATCTTAAAACCGAAAAAGAACCGAAAGATATTCCAAAAGCAAAAAATGGTCGCCCGGATAGTTTATACCAATACTACTATTACAAAAGTCATTATTTTGACGGCGTTGATTTTAAAGACGAGCGTATCATTCGCACACCATTTTTTGATGACCGTATAAAAAAATATTTCGACAATGTAATTGTGCAACATCCTGATACGGTGATACAAGAACTTGACAGGATCTTAGAAAAATGTAACGAGTGTAATTTAGTTTATAATTTATTGTTAGGGCATTTTACTTATAAATATGAGCAAAGCAAAATTATGGGCTTTGACAAAGTATTTGTACACCTTGCCGATAAATACATTATAGCTGGAAAAGCTGTTAAGTGTGGCGTTTACAGTGCAGAGACCGTTACAAAAATTAAAGAGCGTACTGATATCCTGCGTAATTTATTGTTAGAATCTAAAGTTGCCGAGTTGTATATGATAGATACCCTTTATGGTAAACAAGTAATGAAAATGGGCTTTGATACGGCTAAAACAAGCAAAAGCGTTACCGATCTTTATTATAAGAATTTAGAGAAGTTAACACCAATGTTCACCACGCTTTATACTATTAAAGCAAAATACACAGTTTTAGTTTTTTGGGCTTCAGACTGTGGTCACTGTCAAACAGAGATACCTAAACTAAGTGAGAATTTAAAAGACCTGAAAGGGAAAGTAGACTTTAAAGTATTTGCTGTGCAAACTAAAGATGATTTTGAGACCTGGCGCAAATTTATAAATGAAAAGAAACTGGATTTTATAAATGTGTTTGACCCGGTACACTTAAATAATTTAAAAGAACGTTTTGATATTTATTCTACTCCGGTAATTTATATTTTGGATAAGGATAAAAAGATCAAAGCTAAACGTTTAAGCGCCGATCAGGTTCCAGAAATGCTTAAGATGCTGGAGGCAATGGATAAAGCCGCTGGAAAAAAGTAATTATTAATTAGGCGAAAGACCTTCAAGGTCTTAACGAGAATTAATTAACCTCTGTTTTAAGTAATTTAATTTCTTTAATTAATTTTTGAACCTGTACTTTATCGGTTCCATCATACATACCGCGTATCCTTCCTTTTTTGTCTATCAGCAAAAGTAATTCGCTATGTAAAAACCCTTCAGGACTACCGTCTTCTTCTAAAGCATTTACAAGATAACTTGTTTTTGCAAGATCATAAATTTGTTTTTTGTTGCCGGTTAAAAAATGCCATTTATCTTTTTTAGCACCGTAAACAGTACCGTAAATATTTAATACTTCAACCGTATCGTGTAGTGGGTTAACGGTGTGACAAAGGATCAATAAGGTATCATCATTTTCAAAAGCTTTTTGTACATCTTTTAAGTTGGTGCTCATCTCAGGACAAATACTCTGGCATGTAGCAAAAAAGAAATCGGCAACGTAAATTTTATTTGCAACGGTTTTGTTATTTACGGTCTCTCCAAACTGGTTTGTAAAACTAAACTCGCCAATGGTGTGATAAATAGTATCGTTGTTACTCTTTTTTTTCTCACCAAAAACCGGTAATAAAAATTTCTTTTCTTCAGCAGCAGGTTTGCAGGCCGTAAAAAAGATAGCAGCGCTTACTGCTAGTATACTAAGAGTTTGTTTTAATTTCATTGCTTTTTATTAATTTATTCTTTTCTTCTTTTAAACGTAAGTGCTGGTATTCGTCAATTAAACGTTTTATCTCCGAAACATAGCGGCCATCGTAATATCCACGAATGTTTCGGTTAATATCAACCAATGTAAAAAAACTGTAATCAATATAATATGGTTTTTGTAAAAAATAAGAATTGTTCAAACTATCAAAACTTTGTTTGTTCCAGGTGTAGAAGAAAACATTTTTATTTCCGTCTGTTAATTTTTTTAATTCTTCCTGTAGTTCTGATCTTCCATTCTCCGATTCGGTTATTAAAATAATGGGGATGTGTTCTATCTTTTGTTTTTTGTAATTGACATATTCCCATAAGCCGGCTAAACGAAGATCAGTTTTTTTGTACTCATCTTTAATGAACATCACAACATAAAGTGGGTATTTGTCTGGCGACAGAGTTATTAATTCTTGTTTTGAACTATCTTGTTTATTAAGAGAGTAAAATTTATCAGTTACTGTATGATAAACAGTATCGTTTGCTGCAACAACTTTTCTTGGTCCGTAAATAGGAAGTTTTTTTGAATTGATGGTACTGGTCTCTAATATCAACCACATGGTAGAAGGCAGGGCAAGTATTAAAAGCAATAACCACTTTTTGTTTTTCATACGGATAATTTGCACAAAGATACACCAGTTAAAGCAAATAAAAAACCCCGCTCCGTTGGAAGCAGGGTTTATTTTTAATTTAATTACAAATTAGTCAACCAATAATCTTCTTGAAGAAACTTTGTTGCCTAAAGTAGTTTTTACAATATAAATACCGCTTGAAAGATCAGAAATATTGATATTTTTTTCTAATAAAGAAGCATTTCCTAATTCGATGGTTTTTACAACTTGTCCAACAGCATTGTAAATTACAATTGTACCATTGTCGTTATTACTGTTTGATAGAGAAACGTTAAATGCATCTTTAGCAGGATTAGGGAATACCTGGAAAGTAGCATCAAAGTTCTTATCATTTAAGCCTGTAATTAATGCCTGGTTAAGCCATGTAGCCCCGGTATAACCAGTTCCTTGGTCAGAATAAGAAATTGTCATTAAAGGAAATTTTTGCGAACCATGATAATACGTGTAATCAATACCGTATACAGTTAAGGTTGTTGGAGGTAAAGTAATGGTTACAATAACCGTATTGGTTGTTTTAACCTGTAAGATATTTGTAAAATTAGTTCCACCCGGGATAACTAATGTTCCGGTACCTGCACCAACGGTGTTAATTGTGCCTGTTAAGTTACCGCTTGCAATACCACTTACAGTTCCCGAATAAGTATCGGTATTGGTGTAACCCATATTAATTGGCCAGATAGCTGCAATTGCCGAACTACCGTTATAATTAAAGGTAAGGGTTGAACTGGCGCTTCCTAATAATTCGTAGTTGGTTGCAGTAGCTTTCCAGAAATTATAATTCCCGCCACCCTGATCTTCTACTAAAGTAACACCTGTAAAGGCAGCACTTGCAGGTACTGATGCAGGAGTTGTAAAAGTACTTGATGATGTGTTTGTGTTTGCTGTGAAGGCTTGAAAATTCCAGGTTTGGCCTGCCCCTGTATTTTTCGGAATTACACCAACAGAATCATAACCTTTTTTTGATTCTGTATCACCAACAACTGGTTCATTAAAAGCTTTTGTTAATGTTTGCGCATTGGCAACCTGGCTAATGAACAAACCTGATAATAATGTTAAGTAGATTTTTTTCATGTTTTATTTTTTATTGGTTTATATTATTGGATGATCAATTTTTTTGATGAAGAAGCATTGCCAACACTTGTTTTTACAACGTAAATACCGCTGTTAAGACCAGTAAGATCTATTTGGTTATTGATATCTGTAGCATTTCCTAATTGAGCGGTTTTAACTAACTGACCAAGATTATTAAATACTTTAACAGAAACATTCTCTGCTTTTTTATTAGTTAACGCAACATTTAGTTTATCTGTTGCAGGATTTGGATATAATGAAAAATCAGAATTTAAACTTGCTTCACGAATGCCTGCAATAACATTATTGTTAATTCGAATAATTGCTGAACTACCACTAAACGAGCCTGTTATGTCCTGATAATTTATTGTTATGATTGGAAATTTTTCTGTATTGTGATAATACTGATAATTTGTACTTATAATAGTAGCAGTGCCAACTGGAAATGGTCCGAGATTAAGAGTAGCGTTAATTGTTTGTGTTGCGGTTACCTGTAACACGTTAGTATAAGTTAAACCACCGGGCAATATAACAGTTCCTGTCCCACTTCCAATGGTATGATTATTACCCGTGGCATTTCCAGTTAAGTTTGCTGTTGGAGTTTGTACTGAAACTGTTCCCGTAAAAGCATCTGTTTTATTATAGCCAAATGCAACAGGCCAGATAATTGCGATAGCTGGATTCTGGTTTAAATTAAATGAAATACTAGGTTGTATGATCCCTAACAATTCTAATTGCGTAGTAGGAGTTGATGTGGACTTCCAATAGTTATAACCGCCATTGCCAAGATCTTCTGCAAATGTAGCGTTTGGATAACTTGATGCACTCGGTGTAGAAGCTACAGTAGTATAATTGCTGGTTGATACTGCAGTATTAGTAGCTAATGACGAAAAATCCCACAATGTATTTGGGCCAAAATTATTATTAATTGCAGTAGTAGAATCCCAACGGTGTGAAATATTAACGTCGCCAATTACAGGTTCGTTAGCAGCTTTTGTTAGAATTAACTGTGCGTTTGAAATTTGAGTGAAGAATAGTCCTGATAAAATAGCAAAGTAGATTTTTTTCATATGTTCTTAATTTTAAGAGATAAAAATAAGAAAAAAACCTTCCTATCCAACAAAATTATGATGAACGGCCTGATTTTTAAACCACACAGGACACATAGAAATAAAAGGATTTAGCTTTTCCGGTGAAACGTAAGTCTTATGTCTCTCCCAGAGTTTTCTTCGTTTGCGAAGAAAAACCTATGTTCGCTTTTTAACAAATTTCCCAAGTTTTTTAATCTAACCCCATAAGACCTTTCTATGTGTCTATGTGGTTAATTTTTAAATGTTGGGTTTAACAGTTTCAATAAAAAGCTTGTGGTCTAATGCAAAAGGCCTGATATTTTCTTTTACCTGGCTTAAAAAAGCCGCGCCGTATTTTAAATAAAAACCCGAGAAGTTCTCAAAACGTTCCTGCGGCACCGCATTTGGAAATAATTTTTGTTTAACGCCTGTTATCTGGTTAATCTCTGTTTCTGATCGTTGCTTTAATGCTTTGTTGGCTTTACCAATTAAAAGATCTACACCGTTAATTGCTTTTTGAAGCTCGGCCATTGCAGCCGCATTCAACGTTTTATCAACCCCGCTTATTTTTTCAATAAGTCCGTTATACAATTTAGTTAACTCTTCTTTTTCTTTATCCAAAGCAAAAACATTATTTGTTTTTAATTGGTAAGCATTTATTAATTCCTGAGTTTCTTTAAAAAAATCGGCTGCCGTAAAATTTAATTTATCAATTTTATTTTTTGTCCCCGCATCAATGACAGTAACAAAATTACGAGGCATTAATATGGGAAAAAATACGTTTAAAGCATCGAACATTTTTTTGTATTGCAGCCAATAAGCCAGTTCGCCAGGCCCACCAATGTAGGCAATGTTTGGTAATATGCACTGCTGGTATACAGGGCGCAATACCACATTCGGACTTATCTTTTCCGGATCTTTTTTTATAAGGTTCTTTAATTCTTCTTCTGTAAAAAAAAGTTCTGTACCAACCACATTAAATTTAGTACCTGCTTTTTCGATCCTTCCACGTAAATTATCGTCCATGTAAAAACAATTTATGGGACGTGGATTAACCTGTGTACTATAACCTAATTTATTTAAAGCAT
>JAUXSA010000164.1 GCA_030681615.1 Bacteroidota bacterium | reverse complement strand
GAAATAGCTGCTAAGGTTCGACCCATAAAATTGCCTTTCTCAAAAACAAATTTTGCTTTATTTTTTTCAACACCTTTTACATCGTAAGCCCAACGACGCGCTAATTTCATAGCCGTTTCGTCGCCTTCAACACCGGTGTTCATTGGTAATACTTTATCGAAACCAAAGAATTCGGTAATAAATTTTTCGTATTCGCCTAAAAGCGAATTATAAAATGCGCGAGAACATAAAGTTAATTTTTGCGCTTGATTAGTTAATGCTTTAATAATGCGCGGGTGACAATGCCCTTGATTAACGGCAGAATATGCAGCCAAAAAATCGAAATATTTTTTCCCTTCAACGTCCCAAACAAAAACGCCTTCGCCTTTTTCAAGTACAACAGGAATTGGATGATAATTATGTGCACCAAAGTTTTCTTCCAGCTCAATTAATTCAGCACTTTTTGTCATAGTCTCGATCATGATAGTAGATTTATACAAATATAAGATATTTGAAGCAATTTTTTTGAAGAAAAAAGGGGCTATTTACTGGTATTTATCCAACAAATAGAGTAGGGCACCAATAGCGGCAGAGCCCAGTTCCAGCTCGCGTTTATTCACTTTGTCAAACGTATCGGCTGCGGTGTGATGAATATCGAAATAACGTTGTGTATCGGGCTCAAAACCTATGCAGGGAACACCTAATTTTTTTAAAGCAATAAGATCTGCTCCGCCACCACCTTTTTCAATGCGTTCCACATAATAAGGTGCAAATAAAGTTTTCCATTTTGCAACTAAATTGTATAGACCGTAAGAAGTATCAACCCCAAAACCGCGTGGTGTATATCCGCCTGCATCGGTTTCTAAAGCTGAAATATGTTTTTCATTTTTTTCTTTTGCAAATTTAGCATAAGCTTCTCCACCCATCAAACCATTTTCTTCGTTCATAAAAGCCACCGCCCTGATGCTGTGTTTTGGTTTTATACCAAGTAATTTATATACAGTTAAAACTTCTATGCTTTGCACAATACCTGTACCGTCATCATGCGCGCCCTGTCCGTTATCCCAACTATCCAAATGGCCGCCGGCAATAATAAACTCGTTTGGTTTTTCAGAACCGGTAATTTGTCCAACTACATTAAAAGATGGTTCGTCAGGTAAAGTTTGGCAATGCGTTTCAATATAAACCTGTAGCTTATTATCTTTTTTTAATGATTCACTTAAAAGATCTGCTGCTTTATAACTGATGGCTAATGTTGGAATTTTTATTTTACTTAAAGTTGTATCGTAATTCATGTTACCGGTGTGTGGCTCATCATCTGCAACAGAGGTCATACTTCTTACGATAGAACCAACAGCGCCGAATTTTGCCGCATAGCTGGCACCTCTGCCGCGATACTTAACCGTTTCGCCATAAGCAGAACCGGTTCTTACATGTGTTTGGTCGAAGAATACATTATAAAAAACTATTTTTCCTTTTATGTTTACAGATCCAAGATCTTCTAATTCTTCAAAACTCTTTACTTCAATTACCTGCGCATTAACACCTGTAGTACCTGTGCCCACACAGTTGCCAAGTGCCACGCAATTTAAAGGTTTGTTTATTTTTAATTTTGCAGAAGATAAATTACATTTTTCTTTTTTACCACGCACCCAATGCGGTACCATACAAGGTTGTAAAATTACTGTATCAGCACCTGCTTCGTACATGGCTTTTTTTGCCCAAATAACTGCTTGCGCAGCTTGAGGACTGCCACTTAAACGCCCGCCAATTTTTGTTGCCAGGTATTCTAAATTGGAATAGCATTTACTTTTGGTTAAATAGTAATCATAGATCTTTTTTAAAGCAATAGAGTCTTTGGTTCGACTAGGCTCACCACTAGTATTTTGCGAAAAAGAAACAAAACAAAATAAGATTGGGATAAGTTTAAATATTTTCATGTTAACGTATTACGATCTGTTCTACTAATTTATAACCACAAAATTTATTGATGTTAGCAATGAGTTCTTCTTTTCTAAATGATAGTTCGTGTTTAAGTGCGGCAGAATTTAAACCGATAAAAATTATCTTATCGTTAAAAAAAATTTCAGTTGTGCTTTTAGCGATAACTTCTCCCACAATATCTTTCCAACCATTCTTCACTGTGAATTGCGAGATCTTTACATCCAGTTTTTCTTGTTTGAATAACTGATTAATGGCATCACCCAGCTTTATGAGATTATTTTTTTTTGCCATTATAGTATTTCGCAATTTGCATCCGATCCCGCTAATCCACTTTCATTATATTGTTGAACACATTTTGAATAAGCGTTTTCTTTTTTTCTTTCTTTAAAATTGTAATCCATATCACTAACAAAGCCTCTGCGTGCTTGAGATGTACAATGACATTTGTATTCTTTTTTATAGCTGCAAATGAAAATAAACAGTAAAGAGAAAAGAAATAACTTTTTCATTTTAATGAGTTTTATAAATATTTTTTAGGACTTGTACTTTTCATATCATCACTTGCTTTTATCACTTTTTCTTTAAGTGATTCTTTAAAAGCGATCATTTTTTGAAGGATATTTTTATCGGATGCACCTAAAATTTGTGCTGCAAGAATCCCGGCATTTTGAGAAGCATTAACTGCTACTGTTGCAACCGGAACACCATTAGGCATTTGAACAATGCTTAATAAACTGTCCCAACCGTCAATACTGTTGCTGCTTTTTACAGGAACGCCAATCACCGGTAAAGGTGATAACGAAGCTACCATGCCCGGTAAATGCGCAGCGCCACCAGCACCCGCAATAATTACCTGTATACCTCTTGTGTGAGCAGTTTTTGCATACTCAAACATTTTTTCGGGCGTGCGGTGTGCAGAAACGATATCTATTTCAAATTCAATTTCAAATTCTTTTAAAATATCTGCGGCGGCCTGCATAGTTGGCAAGTCGCTTTTGCTTCCCATTATAATTCCTACTTTAATCATATTTTCTAAATTTAATTTAAGATCCCTGGTTCAGGTCGTAGATCTCAATGATGTCTTTTAAGACCTTATCAAAGTTAATATTTAAATCTTTCAATTTACCAGTTTTTACATCAAAGATCCAGCCATGAACCAACAAACCTCTTTCGTAATAAGCTTGTTGCACAGCTGCTGTTTTAATAATATTGATGCATTGTTCCTGAACGTTTAATTCAATAAGACGATTATAACGCTCATCATCGTTACTAATATTATTTAATTCATCTTTATGCAGACGGTAAACATCACGTATGCCACGCAGCCATGGATTAAGTATCCCCAAATCCTGAGCCTGCATAGCTGCTTTTACACCGCCACAATAATAATGACCACACACCACCACGTGTTTTACCTTTAAATGTCTTACACCATAATTAATTACCGACATTACATTAAGATCAACGTTATTTACAAGGTTAGCAATATTGCGGTGCACAAACACTTCTCCGGGATTAACGCCCATCATTTCTTCTGCAGTTACTCTGCTATCCGAACAACCAATGTATAACATAGAAGGACTTTGTCCTTTAGATAGATTCTCAAAATAATCTTTATCCTTTGATAATTTACCTGCAACCCAGTTTTGGTTGTTCTTAAAGATCTCGCTTATATCCATGTTATAATAAAATATCGTTTACAGGTGTTAGTGGATGCGGCAGATCTTTTTCATCCAGCATATCACGCAGGTCTATTTCAATAGAACGCGAAATGGCTGAAATAGGAACATCGTTTGCACCGCCTTCAAAAGGGTTTTCTGTGGCTTCGCCAATGCGTTCCATCAAATGAAAAACAAAAGCTACAATAACAGAACAAGGTACAGTTGCCCAAATGAACAGGTCTTCAGGGCCTTCGGTAAGTTTTCCAAATTCTTGTATGATACCTAAAGGTAAGATGGCAATAAAAAGCCGCACAAACATTTGATTGATAGTTGCAAATTGTCTTGGGTAAGGAAAATTTTTAATGCGTTCTGATCTGCCCTGTCCATCATAAAAGGAAGCAAGCATTTTTTCAAGTTCAATAAAATCAAATTCAGATAATTTTCCTTCGGCTTTTAATTTTTTTAAATGAGCTGATTGCAGGGCAATGATCTGCGCTGCTTTATTTTTTTTGGTGAGAATATATTCAAGATCAGTGGGAGATAAATATTTTTTTAGTTCATCTTCCATTTTTGTTTCGTATTCAGGCACGCTAAAATATCTTGAGAATTCTACATTACTTTTTATTTTGGTAGTTTCCCAAACCCTATACTCGCGCAATTGAAAACGTAAAGCGGTGAGCCAGGCAAGATGTCTGTATATTAATTCACGGATCACATTTTTATCAGCGTTAACCGTATCTCTTACCAAAATGCCCCAGGTTCTGCTGCCATTTACTATTCCGCCCCAGATCTGCCTTGCTTCCCACAATCTTGCATAGGTTTGTGTGTTCTTAAAACCAATTAAAAAAGCTGCGGCTGTACCCACAAGTCCAATAGCTACCCATGGAATTATTAACCACCGAACTCCCAGAAAATAATGTAACGCTGTAACAATGCCCGAGTATTCAAAGAAAAAGTAAATATCTCTTCTTGTCCAGTAAACGACTTGTTTTAAAGTGAATCTTTTACCTGCGTGCATTTTAGTTTGATCTTATTGCTGTAAGGCAATGCTATAATTAAATATGTAGTGCGCGTTTACCGGTTGCATCCAAACATGCTTCTTTCAAGCTTTCTGTAAATGTTGGGTGGGCGTGGCTCATACGCGAAATATCTTCAGCGCTTGCTCTGTATTCCATAGCCACAACTGCTTCAGCGATCATATCAGCGGTACGCGGACCGATCATGTGTACACCTAAAATTTCGTCGGTAGTTTCATCAGCTAATACTTTTACAAAGCCATCAGTATCCATACTTGCACGTGCACGTCCACTTGCTTTAAATGGAAATGAACCTACCTTGTATTTTTTGCCTTGCTCTTTTAACTGCTCTTCGGTATAACCAACGGCGGCCACTTCGGGCCATGTGTAAACAACTCCTGGAATTAAATTGTAATTGATGTGTGGTTTTTGTCCGGCCATTTGTTCTGCAACAAACACACCTTCTTCTTCGGCTTTATGCGCAAGCATAGCACCTTTAATAACATCACCAATAGCATAAATGCCATCAACACTTGTTTTTAAATGATCGTCGGTTTCAATACGTCCGCGGTTATCTAACTTCACGCCAATTTTTTCAAGACCTAAATTATCAGTGTATGGTTTTCTGCCAACGGCAACCAAACAATAATCACCTTTAATTTCAATTTTTTCGTCTTTGCTATTTAAAGCACTAACGGTTACCTCTTTGGCGCTTGCTTTTGTGCCTGTTACTTTATGTTTAAATAAAAATTCGAAACTTAAATTCTTTTTAAGAACGCGTTGCAGCTCTTTGCTTAAAGCACCATCCATTCCGGGAATGATACGATCCATAAATTCAACCACGGTTACTTTAGAACCTAAACGTCCGTAAACACTTCCTAACTCTAAACCAATAACGCCACCACCAATAATGATCAAATGTTTTGGTACTTCGGTCATCTCTAAAGCTTCGGTTGAAGTAATTACACGTTTTTTATCAATATCAATGCCGGGTAGGGAAGAAGGTTTTGAACCTGTTGCAATAATTGTTTTTACAGTTTCTATTTGCTCTTTTTTACCGTCGGCCTTTAAAATTTCAATTTGATTTTTTGTAACGAAAGAGCCATGCCCTGTAAAAACTGTGATCTTATTTTTTTTTCATCAAAAAATTGATACCATCAACCGTCATTTTAACAACGTTGCGTTTACGCTCTATCATTTGTTTGATATTTACTTTTGGAGCGGCAATATCAATACCATGTTCTTTAAAATTATGAACTGCATTATGAAAGTGCTCACTCGAATCAAGTAGTGCTTTTGAAGGGATACAACCTACATTTAAACAGGTTCCGCCCAGCGAAGGATATTTTTCTATTAAAGCGGTTTTCATTCCTAATTGTGCGCAGCGAATTGCGGCAACATATCCACCCGGACCACCTCCAATTATGGTTACATCAAATTTTTCCATACAAATAAATAATAAGATTAAAAATCAAACCCGAAGTTACAGTTTTTTTGGAAAAGAAGAAGGAACTAGTGAAAACAAAAATGGGCTTTATTTTAGTAAAGCCCATTTGGAATAATGTTATTTGAATATTAAGCCGCGCGGCCTAATTTGTAAAGTAGTTTTTCGTGCGACCATAAAGCGCCTGCAAAGGTTTTCTTGTCTAAATAAGGCAAGTTAAATTCCTTTGCGGTATCTTTTACGATCTTAGAGATCTTTGGATAATGCACGTGGCAAATAGTAGGGAACAAGTGATGTTCTACCTGGTGATTTAAACCACCAACAAGCCATGAAAATACAGGATCGCCGGTAGCAAAGTTCATCGTGGTGCTTAACTGGTGTACTGCCCAATGGTTTTCGATATTGCCTTCTGCTGTTGGTAAAGGAAACTCAGTTTCCGCAACAACGTGAGCCGGTTGAAAGATCATGGCTAAAAGAACGCCTGCAATATAATGCAACACTAAAAATCCGCAAAGCCAGTTTAAAAATGTCATTTCTTTTACAAGGAAATAAGGAAGTAACATATAACCGTAATAAATGAATTTTGAGATGATTACTAATGTTAATTCGGTAGCAAACGTAGTGTTAGCTGTTTTTAAATGACCGGCTTTATTGTAACGCACCAATTGTTTAAAATCTTTTGTTGTACTCCACATTAGGGTCATCATACCATAAAAGAACCAGGCATAGATAAATTGTAATTTGTGGATCCACTTGTGTTTTGCGTGCGGTTCGAAACGCATAAAGCCCGGAGGAGCGATATCTTCATCAACTTCGTGAACGTTAGTGTAGGTGTGGTGAATAACATTATGTTGAATTCTCCAGTTTAAAGAGTGCCCGCCAAGGATGTTAAGGGTAGCATAACCTAAAATACGGTTAAGCTTTGTGTTTTTGCTGTAACTGCCATGGTTGGCATCGTGCATAACGCAAAGGCCAATACCTGCTTTTGCAAAGCCCATTGTTACAGCAAGAAAGAACCAGATCCATTTGCTGTCGAAAACACCTAATGTAATAAGTAAGTAGGGAGTAAAGTAGGCGGCAAACATAAATGCAGTTTTAAGATACATGTTAATGTTACCACTTTTACTGATCTTGTTGTCCCTGAAATAAGCATCAACTCTCTTTTTAAGTTCTGTATAAAATAGTCGGTTAGAGTTGTTGAACCGAACGACGTTTTGGTTACTCATATTTTATAAATTTAGTTGTGTTTTATAGCAACGTAAAGATAGTATTTGGATCGAAATTATAAAAATTATTTGTTAAAAATATTAACAATAAATATTTTATAATCTGCAGTATCATTATATTTTCTGGAAATGAAGGATAGCGTGGTTTGCCCTACTGACAAGGCTTTCAGGTTGAAATCAATTCCTTTTTTATTCCCGTGCCAAACAGCGCCAAGATCTTTTACTAGGCTTTTATCATAGTTTTCGCTTAACTGCCAAATATAGCCGCTCGAATGATCTTCAGGCAAGTTAATTTTAAATTTAGATCCATTTTCCACACTATTTATTTTTGGGGATTCTTCTTTTATTTGTGTTAAACTGCAAAATTGCAGGCATGAAATGCTGAAAAGCAGTGTAAAAAGTCTATAAATTGTTTTTAACATTATTTGAGTTTAGATGGATGCATAACGCTTTCTGAAATACCATTCTATGGAAAGAAAAATTAATATTAACCAAAATAACCATTTAAGATCGATCAATAAAGTAGTATTATTTTGTGAGTAAGTGATAGGTTTTATCTGTTCATTTTTTAAGATCTCTGTTTCTAATAATTCTAATTGATCTTTATAAAATAATTTACCCCCCGTACGTTTTGCCATAGCATTTAAAACCTGGTGATTGGCAACCGTGTTTATTTTTTCGGATACAATTTCTTTTACTAAAATACTTCCTTGTTTTACAAATAATTCGCCATTAACTTTTACTTTAGCTTCGTATTTATATTCACCAAAAGGTAAAAGACCCAGATTTAATTTGTAGGCGTTAGACGTTTTGCTAAATGTGTAATTAAATTTTTTCCCTTCTGTGTTTGATAAAGTAAGCGCTACATCAGGCTCGGTAATTAGCTCGTAACTTTTATTATAAACTTCGGCGCCAAGCTCTATAGTTTCGTTCTCGTTAAACGTTTTTGGCGCTATGATCCTGAAAAAACTTTTATCGCTTTTTACAGAAAGGTATTGAACAGATTTGCCTATCAACTCATTAAATAAATTAGTATTTGTATGCTCGGCAAAATCGCGCATTTTCCATTTCCATAAACCATCACCAATAAAAACACTGTTCTTTAAACCATTAATTTCAGAAAAAATTAAGATCGGATTATCAGTTTCAACAACTCCAATACGCTGATCGATCAAGGCATTTGTGCCATTGCCCATAACGTAATTCCCAAAAAAAGTTTTAATGGCCGGTAATTCTTTCATGAATTTTTTTAGTTCGTCGCTAATCGTAAATAGACCAAACGAAGGATTTATAAATGCTTCCGCATCGTTAAACCTGTTAAGCGCAGAATTAATTTTTATGCCCTGTAAATTTTCTGACGATGTTGGGTTAATGATCCAGAAAGGAATTGAATTTATTTTACAATCATTAATAATTGGGTTTTGATTTGTTAAGGCGCCATGCAAAATAATTAAACTGTATTGTTTTAAAGGTTTTTTAAATTCGGATGCTAACCCATATTCAACTTCATAACTGGTGCTGTTTATAATAGCATCTTTAATGGCTGCAATATCAGGGTGGGGGGCAGTGGCAAGTAGCAAAACTTTTTCTTTGTTATCAATCACATCTACCACAAAAGATTGCTGGTTATTTAAAGTATTCTTCTCTTCTTCTAAAACCGTTACCCTGACAGTATATTTTGAAACACCAACTGTGTTTGCATTAAATGTAAAATTGCTGGTAGCCAAAAAATTATCTGAATTTATTTTTAAAGTTTGTTTTGCTTTTTCAGCCTGATTTTGAAATAGACTTACAACAACGTCTTTTCCGGTAAAATTTTTTGCTGTTACAATAACTTCTGCCGGAAAAATATTTCCTAAATAAGCTACCTGGTTGTGATTTATTTTTTGGATGGCCAGATCTTTTATCTCGCTTGTATCGCCTATAGCAACAGGGTATAAGGGATAGTTTAATTTTTCGGAAGCGTAAATAGGGTTGGAGCCTTTATTATAAATACCATCGCTAACAATTACCAGTGCGCCAATATTCTGATCGGAAAAATTGTTTTCTATTTCAGAAAGTAAGTTAGAGATGTCTGTTTCTTTTTCATTAAAAGACGGTGTTTCTTTTGAAGAAGAAGTTTTATTCCCAAATAAAAGTGCTTTTACTTCAAAGTTCTTTGAAATATTCTTTTTGAGTGTTTCCAGTTTTGCTAAAAGGTCTTTTTTAATTTCGAGACTATCTTTTTGCATTACCATAGATGAAGAATTATCAATGGCAATTAAAATGATGGGATTTTGAGTTTCGTTCTTTAATTGTTTAAGAAAGATCGAAAGCAGGAAAAGAGAAATTAAGCTAACACTGCAGAAGCGTAGAACAAATAATAGCCGGGTTATATTTTTAGGAACATCGGCATTTTTTTTATTTGTATAATATAAAAGAAGAGCAACTACCAAGCCTAAAAAAAGGCTTAATAAAAAAAAATACCAGGGACTATTAACTATTATTTTTGAAAGCAATTTTTTTTAAGGATTAATTTGTGTTTAGGTAAGCATACCGCCACAAACATTAATACACTGGCCGGTAACATAAGCACTCATATCGCTAGCCAGGAATAAAGTCACATTGGCAACATCTTCGGTTGTTCCGCCACGTTTAAGAGGAATACCATCGCGCCATTGCTGAACCACTTTTTCATCAAGGGCAGCGGTCATTTCGGTTTCAATAAAACCTGGTGCAATTGCATTTGAACGAATATTTCTAGAGCCTAATTCCAGAGCAATAGATTTAGTAAAACCAATAATACCGGCTTTTGAAGCTGCATAATTACTTTGTCCGGCATTACCTTTAACACCCACAACCGAGCTCATATTAATAATAGAACCTTTTTTAGCTTTTAACATGGGGCGTTGAACCGCTTTAGTTAAATTAAAAACAGATTTTAAATTGGCGTTCATTACCTCATCCCATTGTTGTTCGCTCATACGCATTAATAATGTATCTCGGGTAATACCGGCATTATTAACTAATATATCTATAGTACCGAATTCAGCTACTACATTGTTAACCAGTTCGTCGGCCGCTTTAAAATCGCCGGCATCACTTTTATAACCTTTGGCTTTTATGCCTAAAGCCTTAAGTTCGGCCTCAAAAGCTTTGGCCTTTTCTTCAGAACTAACATAAGTAAAAGCTATATTTGCTCCATTTTGGGCGAAATTAAGTGCAATTCCGCGTCCTATACCTCTGGTTGCGCCGGTTATTAGGGCGACTTTATTTTGTAATAATTGCATATATTATAGTATAAAGTTCAAAGGTAAGTTTATTTTAACACGAAAAAAATGCAAAAAAAGCACAGGATTTTAACAAATTTTTAAGTTTGGCACGAATGTTGATGTCATTTGTTAAAATAAACTAAAGAGTTATATTTACAAACTTTAATTAGAATTTAACAACATGAAAAAAATGCAAAAAATGATGAAACTGTTTGTGTTTGCACTAATATTAGCTTGCCAGGCAAGTTATGCGCAAACTAACAAAACAGCGCAAACACCACCGCCGTTCCATACTTATATATTCTCTGCCGATTCTTTGGCGGGTTTTGAAGAGGAAGCTGCAAGAAATTATGCTATTTCTGATGGTTTTTTAGGCGAAGAGTTTAAAATAAAGATGTGGCAATTAAAACGTGCTTACGTTAATTCTAAATATGGTATTACACCAAAGATCGTAAAGTATAAGAACTCGACTTACAACAACGCTAAATCTACAGTTGTTGCAGCTTGCGTTAACGAAGATTTTGAAGGTTCACCTGCAGGTAACATTACTACTTCAAACCAGATTAATGGTTGGACAGTAACCTCTGGTGTAAACCAATTTCCTAGTAACTCTTGTAACTTAAGTGGCTGTTGCCCAAATGCACCAACAGAGTGCCAATTGATCACAGCACCTGCTTCCGGATTTATTGATCCGGTTATTTCTGGTAACTATCCAATTCACTCCGTTTTTGGTAATACGCCAAATACAGGTAATACTGTTAATCCTTCAATCCCCGCGATGTTTGGTACCAATTTTATTAGAATTAACAGTAATGTTAATAACTACTCTATCGCTAAGCTATCAAAAACATTCCTTGTTACTTCAAGTAATGCATTATTCCAGTTCGCGTTCATTTCAGTATTCTCAACTGGTCACACATGTTGTTCTGCAGGTGCGTTTCAAATTAACTTAACTAACGCAAGTGCTTTACCTAATCCTACTGTTATTGCTTGTCCAAATTTTTCTGTTTCTGCTCCAAGTTCACAGTGTGTAACTTCAGGTTCGAATTTACCTCAGTATTTTAATGCTCCATCAGGTACACCATATGCTGGTTCAGGATCATTAGTTTATAATAAATGGAAAGTTAGTTCTATTGACTTAACTCCTTATATTGGACAAAATATCCAAATTGACGTAGTTGCTACTGATTGTGATGCTTCTGGTCACTATGGTTATGTTTATTTTGATGCACAATGCGGGCCGATGACCATTATTGGTAACGGTAACCCATTTGCAGCAGGAACACCTTCGATTACATTACCAACTTGTGGTGCTACAGGTGCTACTATTATTGCTCCGGCCGGACTAGGGCCATATATGTGGGCTGGCCCTGGTGTTAATCCACCGTTTACTACTCCTGCTTATACTAATCAAACTTATACAACTACCATTTCTGGTAGTTATACTTTAACTATGAATCCTCCGGGATCATGTAACCCAATTATTCGTGTAATTACAGTTACTATTACACCTGCCCCTCAGGTTTTTGCATCAGTCGCCCAGGCGCCATGTGGAGGAACCGTTGCCATTGCATCGTGTACAGCGGCCGGTTCTGCTTCAGTACCCGCAACTATAGTCTGGTCGCCTAACCCTGTTTCTCTTAACTCTACAACCACCCAGGCCACCTATACGGTAGGCACCGGGCCTGTAACTGTAACTGTAACCGATCAAATTGGTTGTTCTACAAGTGCTACTATGAATATTAATGGCGCACCTCCAATTCCTACATTAACTGTAACAAACGTTACTGGTTCAGGAAGTATAACATGTGCTAATCCAACTATCAATTATATTTCGGCAACAAATTATACGAATGGTCCTGTAACATATACCTGGGTCAGTTTAAGTGGAACGGCCACCGGAACGAATGTCACGTTTAGTAATCCGGCAACGTATACAGTAAGTATAGTAGACCCGGCTACAGCCTGCGGATCGTTTTCGATCTTCTCTATTGGTATTAATACTATTGCACCAACGTCAACTGTGTCGCCTCTTGCGCAAAACATCGTTTGTCCTGTTGGTTCGCCTGCAACATTTACAGGTGTTACAACAAGTACACTTACTAACATGACGCACTCATGGTTTTCTCCGTTCTCTCCTGGAGCAGCTACAAATGGTGGTACAGTTTCAATTTATAACTCAACCGCACCTGGTACTTATACTTATTGTGTAACCAATAACCTTAATGGTTGTTCAACTTGTAAAACAGTTACAATAACTTCATCATCAGGGTTCCCGACTTATACTATTACTAGTCCGCAACAATTTACTATTGGTTGTGGTACTACAAGTTTAGCAACCATAAACATCTCTAACGTAACAACTGCTCCAACCCCTGGAGGTCCTGTTTCATATACAGTATTACCTCCAACATTTGTTGGCCCAACTTATACAGTTGGTGGTTCTGCTACTTATACAGCAAACGTACCAGGTCAATACACTGTAATTGTACATGATAATACAAACAACTGCGAAACTAAAATTCCGGTTTCTATTATTCAAAATACATTTGCACCACAAATTACCGCAGCAGCTGTTAACCAAACGTTAACCTGTGATGTTCCAAGTACTTTATTACAAGGTACTAGTACTAACACAAACGTAGCGTTTAGCTGGGCTTTTGCTGGTCCTCCGGCCGGTCAATTGCCAAATGATACAATAACTGTGTCTACAACATCACTTACAACTAACACGGTTGTTGCTACCTACACATTATCAATTACCGATAATGTTAACAAATGTAGAAGTACACAAACCTTAACGATCTATCAAAATACAGCCAGGCCTACAGCAATAATTACTGGTAGTAATCAAATTAGTTGTAATACGCCTACTATTAACTTAACCAATGCAAGTACAAGTAACGTTCCTGCAACCTTCTTCCCTACATTACCGGTTATTGGTTACGTTTGGTCAGGTCCATCGCCACAGGCAACGTTCTCTAATACCTCAACGTATATAGCGTATACACCTGCAGGTGTTGCAAATCAGTACACTTTAGTTGCTAAGGATCTTAATAACGGTTGTACTTCGGTTGCTACAAAAACAATTGGTGATAACCGTGTGTATCCTAACGTAAACAATCCTAATGAGCCAGCTGATTTTATATTAGATTGCGGCCCTCTTGGATCAACTACTGCAACTATTGCACCTATCATTACAGGAACTACTACTGGATTTACATATTCATGGACTGCTGTACCAACAACATCATTCAGTTCATATACAAATTCAGTAACTACTGTTAATAAAATAGGTGAGTATATAATTACTGTTACAAATCCAGCTAATGGATGTTCAACAAGTGGTGAAGTACATGTTGTTAATGGAACCTTAAATGGAGATTTCGTGCCAAGTGCATATACTGGTTACGCTCCATTAACTGTTAACTTCCAAAACTTATCAGCTTCATCTTCTACATCTACGCCTACTGCCAGTATAACATCTGTGTGGAGCTTTGGTAATGGTGGAAGCCAGATAACTAACTCTGTAGCTATATCGCCTGTTGCAACATATACTAATGCCGGAACTTATACCGTAACTATGTATGTTGTAAAAGGAACTTGTATGGATACGGTTACGAAAGTAATTACAGTTGAACTTCCTTCTAAATTAGAAGTACCTAACGTGTTCACTCCAAATGGTGACGGAAGCAACGATGTCTACTTCTTAAAAGTGGCTAACGTTTCTGAGATCAACGCTGTGATATTTGACCGTTGGGGAAATAGAGTTTTTGAATCTAATAGCAATACAGGAAACATTGCCTGGGATGGAAAAAACTCAGCAGGAAAAGAATTACCTGTAGGAACTTATTTCTATATCATCAAAGCAGTTGGTAAAGATGGTAAAGAGTTCGATCAAAAAGGTAACATAAGCTTATACAAATAATTAAGATTTAATCTATTTAAATGAAAGCCCCGTCTAAAATTTAGACGGGGCTTTTTAATTATTAAATTTTTTAATTAAATTAGAGCTATGAGAAAATTAGCCTTATTATGTTTGTTTATTGCGTTTAATTCTTTTTTAAGTGCGCAATCAGATCTTTATGTAAAAGTAAAAAAAGCCATGCAGGAAGATCATCCCGAGATCAATCTAGAAAACCATCTGGTGGCGGTAAATATTTGGTCGGCCAACAACCAGGAATCGCGCGAGGCCAATAAACAATTCAACAAAAATTATTCTATTTACGAATTCGCAAAATTAAAAGGCGGTTTAAAAGGCCTTATTTGCGTAAGCATAAACAAAGAAGGTGAATCGGCTGCCGTTCTGTTAAGCAAAGATGGCGCAACAAAATTGATACAGTTAAATTCGGTTGAGGTAACAGCAACTCCATCTAACTTTGTTTTTGACGACCAGGGTAAAGAGATCTATAAAAATATTCCTTCAGAAAAAATATTTGAATCAATTAATAAATTAATCACCCGTTAATATTATACAAACATGAAAAAAATTATATTAATTGCTTTTTTATTTATTGGTGTTATTAAAGGATCTGCTCAGGTTAATGCCGATTGTATTAATGCGATACCTTTATGCAGTAATCCAAGTTTTACATTTTATGCTACCTCTGGAGTTGGTGCTGTTCAAGATATTCCTAATCCAAGCAATATCAGTAACCCATCAACAAACCCCGCTTCTGCGAACTCGGGTTGTTTATTATCGGGAGAATTAAACCCACAATGGTTATTGATCACTATTGGCAATGCAGGAAGTTTAGAATTTGTTTTTGGAGCAGGTTCCAGTGCAAATCCACAGGTTGGTTTTTATGACTGGTCTATGTGGCCATATTCACCCACAACTTGTGCGGGAATTGCTAATAATACTTTGCCACCAATACGTTGTAACTGGAATGGAAGTTCTACAGGAGGAACAGGCCTTGCTTCTGCTGCAAATATTGCAGCTATTGGAGGAAATGCAACAAATTATGAACCGCCCTTAGCAGTAAACGCCTGCCAGCAATTTATTATTTGTATCTCGAACTTTAGCGGTGTTAATTCATTAGTAAGTTTTCAAAGTTTAGGTTCTGCAAGTTTAACTTGTAATCCAAACTGTAACCCAAATTATATGATCTGTGCTGGTGGAACTGCTACGATTGTGCCTGTGAATTTTGCGGCATTAAGTAATCCAACTTTTTCCCTTAACCCCGGAGCGTTATCAAATACAACAGGAAGTTTTCCTGTGTCTCCTTTGGTTACTACAACCTACACAACTTATATTACTGGTTTAAATAGCTCTAACGCTATTCAAACAACAACAGGTATTTCTACAGTTAGTGTAAATCCACAGCCAAGTGCTATTCCAACTACAACCCAATCTACTTGTACAAATAGTCTTAATGCTTTTAATTTAGGTTTGACTTTTACACCTGCTGTACCTGTACCAAATTATACGGTTGCATGGTCGCCAATACCTTCAAGTATAGGAAGTCCAACACAAACATCGGGTAGTGGTAATAATGCTCCCGGTACCTATAATGCAACAATAACAGCGGCCGGCGGTTGTTCTACTACCGCTAGTTTTGTTTTAAATCCTGTTCCGCCACCAATATCTTTTAATTTAATTCCTGGAGGTAGCAGTTATACTGTAACCTGTTCTCAACCAACGGTAAATATAAGTGTTAGTCCGGCAGTTCATAATTACACTTGGACCAATAGTATTAACGCCCCACAAACAGGAACGCTTGCAAGTTTTACAAATTTAAATATGGGCACATGGTCTGTAACAGGTGTTAATCCTGTTTCTGGCTGTACCGCTACACAAACATTTGTGGTGTCTCAAAATGTAAGTATTCCGCCTTCTACGGTTTCTCCTGTAGCGCAAAACATTGTTTGTCCTGTTGGATCGCCAGCAACTTTTACTGGAATAACAACATCAAGTTTAACTAACATCACACATTCATGGTATTCTCCATTTTCGCCAGGCGCGGCAACAAATGGTGGCACCGTTTCAATTTATAATTCAAGTGCGCCGGGAACGTATACTTATTGTGTAACCGATAATGTGAGTGGATGCAGTACCTGCAAAACAGTTACCATTACTTCTTCATCAGGTTTTCCAACGTATACTATATCAAGTCCGCAACAATTTACGATCGGTTGTTCTACTACAAGTTTAGCAACTATAAATATTTCTAACGTCACAACTTTCCCAACACCGGGCGGGCCAGTATCTTATACTGTATTGCCTCCAACCTTTGTTGGACCGACCTATACAGTTGGTGGTTCGGCAACGTACACGGCGAATGTACCAGGACAATATACTGTGATCGTTCATGATAATACAAACAACTGCGAAACAAAAATTCCGGTGTCTATTATTTCAAATACATTTGCACCGCAAATAACAGCTGCGGCAAACAACCAAACGTTAACCTGTGATGTGCCTAAAACTGTATTACAAGGCACAAGTGGCACGCCAAATACCAGTTTTAGCTGGGCTTTTCCGGGCCCACCGGCTGGACAGGTACCAAATGATACATTGACTGTTTTTACAACAACCAACACAACTAATACGGTTGTTGCTACTTATACATTAATTGTTACTGATCTTGTTAATCAATGCAGGAGTACACAAACATTAACTATTTATCAAAACACAGCAAGGCCAACCGCAATAATAACAGGCAGTAATGCACTTACATGTAATACGCCAACATTAAATCTAACAAACGGAAGTACAAGTAACATACCTGCCACTTTCTTTCCAACGCAACCTGTTATAGGTTATATTTGGTCTGGTCCGTCGCCACAGCCTACGCAGCAACTTACCTCTACTTACATTGCATTTACTCCCGCAGGTATTGTCAATCAATATACATTAGTGGCAAAAGATCTTAATAATGGATGTACAGCGGTAGCAACAAAAACTATTGCTGATAATAGAATTTATCCGATTGTAAATACACCTGTTTCGCCACCACCATTTATTTTAGATTGTGCAGCACCGGGAGCAACTATTTTCCCTATTATTACCGGAACCACAACAGGGTTTACGTATCAATGGTTAGCAGTCCCTACTACTTCTTTTAGTAGTTATACATCGTCTATTACTGTTGTAAATAAACCTGGTCCATACAGGATCTTTGTAACTAACCCTTCTAACGGTTGTGTGTCGAGTGGTAATGTTGAGGTAATTAATGGTGGAATAACAGGTGATTTCTGACCAAGTACATATACAGGTTACGCACCACTGACCGTAAATTTCACCAACCTTTCTGCATCCAGTTCCACTGCAACTGGTACATCAAGCATTACCTCTATTTGGAGTTTTGGAAATGGCTTAAGTCAGGTAACTACTTCTGCGAGTATTTCGCCGGTAACCACTTATTCAAACGCAGGAACTTATACGGTAACTATGTTTGTTGTAAAAGGAACTTGTTTGGATACCGTTCAAAAAGTAATAAAAGTTGAATTACCTTCTAAACTGGAAGTGCCTAATGTGTTTACACCAAATGGTGATGGAAGTAATGATGTTTTCTTCTTAAAAGTGGCTAATGTTGCTGAGATAAACGCTATCATTTTTGACCGTTGGGGCAATAAGGTTTACGAAAGCACCAGTACTACCGGAAATATTGAATGGGACGGCAAAAGCTCTGCCGGCAAAGAATTACCGGCCGGAACCTATTTTTATATTATAAAAGCAACAGGT
This sequence comes from Bacteroidota bacterium, assembly GCA_030681615.1. Taxonomy (GTDB): domain Bacteria; phylum Bacteroidota; class Bacteroidia; order B-17B0; family Aurantibacillaceae; genus Aurantibacillus. The sequence continues at coordinate 2,843 of JAUXSA010000164.1, read as the reverse complement.
AAAGATGATAAAACCTACGATCAAAAAGGAAACGTAAGTATTTACAGATAAAATCTAAATCTAAAATCCCAATAAAATAACTTATTGGGATTTTTTTCTGCATTTAACAGTATTTGGTAAGGTATTTGTACATTTGTAATTAGAAGGACTACGTTACCTAAGCAAATTGTAAAAGAGTGGTAGTGTAGCGAATATGTGTAATAAAAAAAATCAACGAATTATCTATTTATAAAACCCAGGGCTATGAAAAAAATTATTTTACTTCTGTTAATGTTTGTTTGTTTGTATTCAAATGCACAGACTACATGTAACACAGCACAGCCATTTTGTGCCGGTGGAACTTCGGGTGTTACATTCCCTGCTTCAACTAACCAACCTGATGCTTTTCCAAATGCATACAACTGTTTAGGTTCAACACCTAACCCGGCATGGTATTTTTTACAGGTTTCAACAAGTGGAAACATCGATCTTTATATTGCGGGTACCGCTAATCAGGACGTTGATTTTATTTGCTGGGGCCCATTCACAACATTTTCTACTATTTGTAATAATTTAAGCAGCACCACAAATGTGGTTGATTGCAGCTACTCTTCAAGTCCTACAGAGACCTGTAACATTGTTGGCGCAATTGCCGGACAGTATTACATGGTTTTAATTACGAATTTCTCTAATCAGACACAAAACATTCAGTTTAGTCAAATAGGTGGAACGGGTTCTACCAACTGCGGTTTATTAGCAAATAACTCTACTATATGTGCTGGTGCCAGCGCCACTATTACAGCAAATAATGCTTCTAATCTTACGAATCCATCCTATTCATTAAATCCAGGAGCATTAACTTCTCCAACACCAACTTTTATTGTTAGTCCAACAAGCACAACAACTTATACTGTTTATGTAACCGGTTTAAATACTTTAAGTGTATCAGTTACACAAACAGCAGTATCAACAGTAACTGTAAAACCTTCGCCGGCAGCAGCGCCAACGGTTACACAAACAAGTTGTACCAATACTGTAAATGCTTTTAATTTGGGATTAACTTTTACTCCCGCTTCGCCCGTACCCAATTATACTGTCAGTTGGGCACCTATCCCATTTAGTGTAACAAGTCCAACACAAACATCTGGGAGTGGTGGTATTGCTGCGGGTATTTATAATGCAACAATAACTGCAGCAGGAGGTTGTTCTACTACCACCAACTTTAGTATAAGTCCTACACCGGCGCCATCCGTGTTTAATTTGGTTCCTAATGCATCAGTTTATACTGTTACTTGCTCACAGCCAACGGTTGTAATAAATCTAAATCCTGCGAGTTATAATTATACATGGACAAATGGAGTTTCCGCTCCGCAAAACGGTTCAACCGGTAATTTTACGTCGTTAAATCAAGGTACATGGACTGTTGTAGGAGTTAATCCTACATCAGGATGTAGCAGCTCACATACTTTTATTGTAACGCAGGATGTAAATATTCCAACTTCTAGTGTTACTCCTTTATCTCAAAATATAACCTGTAACGTGGCTTCTATCATTACGGTTACCGGAACGGGTACACCAACAACAAATATTACGCACCAATGGATCTCTCCATCCGGTGGAACATTAACGGCGGCATCGCCCACAGCTATATTTTTACCAGGTGGTCCTGGAACCTACACACATTGTATTGTAAATAATTTAAATGGTTGTTCAAGCTGTTCAACATTCTCTGTTTTTTCTGGAGCCGGATTTCCGACATTTAGCGTAAGTAGTCCGAGCCAGTTTACTATTGGGTGCGGATCAACCAGTTTAACTACTATTAATATTTCAAGCGTTACAACAGTGCCCATACCAGGCGGACCTGTATCATACACCGTATTACCACCAACTTATGTTGGGCCAACTTATACATTGGGTGGCTCATCAACTTATACTGCAAACATACCCGGGCAATACACGGTAATTGTACATGATAATACAAACTTTTGCGAAACTACGGTTCAGGTTTCTATTATTTCAAACACCTTTGCACCACAAATTACTGCAACAGCAGTTACAAAAACCTTAACCTGCGATGTACCTAAAACCGTTATACAAGGTTTAAGCGGTACGCCAAACACCAGTTTTAGCTGGGCTTTCCCGGGTCCACCGGCAGGGCAGGTGCCAAACGATACATTAACGGTATCTACGAATACCGCATCTCCAACTAATACAATAGTAGGCATCTACACATTAACTGTAACAGATGCTATCAATCAATGCAAGAGTACACAAACATTAACTATTTATCAAAATACTGCAAGACCAACTTCTTTAATTACAGGTACAAATCAAATTAGCTGTCACACCCCTACTGCTAACTTTACAAATGCAAGTACAAGTAACGTTCCAGCAACCTTCTTCCCAACATTGCCGGTAATTGGTTATATATGGTCTGGTCCTTCGCCACAACCAACAGAGCAGGTTACGTCTACTTATATTGCATTTACACCTGCAGGAATTGCAAACCAATATACATTAGTGGCAAAAGATCTTAATAATGGTTGTACAGCGGTAGCAACAAAAACTTTAGGTGATAACAGGATCTATCCAATTGTAAACACACCGGTACTACCCGGGCCATTTATATTGGATTGCGCTTCTCCGGGTGCAACTATATCGCCTATTATTAGCCCGCCAAGCGCAGGTTTTACATATTCTTGGGTAGCAGTACCAACTACTTCTTTTAGTTCGTATACTTCATCTATAACCGTAGTAAATAAACCAGGGCCTTATAAAATTATTGTTACTAACCCTGCTAACGGTTGCGTATCATATGGTATTGTTGATGTTATTAATGGTGCTATTAATGGTGATTTTATGCC
>JAUXSA010000162.1 GCA_030681615.1 Bacteroidota bacterium | reverse complement strand
CGCATACTGCCCAATCAATCCTGTTACATCTGCCTGTTGCCTACCCTGTAATTTTTCACTGGTCATAAATAATTCGTCCAGTTTATTCTCAAATTTTTGTTTACCACCATGCAAGGCAAGTAATCCTTCAACATCATGTGGCACATAAAAAGAATATTGCCAACTGTTGCCTTCGGTAAAATGGTTATTAATTTCGCTGGCAGAAAATGGTGATAACCAATTGCCATTCTTGCGAGGACGTATAAAACCCACAGAAGCATCAAAAATATTTTTGTATCCCTGCGCCAGCTTCAAGTACTTCTTATGATCTTCTTTTCTATTTAATTGTTTTGCTATTTGTGCGATACACCAATTGTCATATCCATATTCTAAGGTCTTGCTAACACTTTCGCTTTCATCCTCAATTTGCAGGAATCCATTTTTATTAAACGTTGGGATACCAAAAGAAGAATAAGTTGCTGTGGCCTGCACTGCTTTATATACAAGAGTCGTATCAAAGCCACCAATACCTTTTGCCATAGCATCGGCAATTACAGAAACGGAATGGAAACCGATCATACAATCTGTTTCGTTACCCGAAAGTTCCCAAACGGGTAACCGTCCAGACTGTTGATATTGAACTAAAAATGTATTTATAAAATCAGAAGTTCTTTTACGTTCTATAATTGTGAACAAGGGATGAAGCGCTCTGTAAGTATCCCACAATGAAAAAACAGAATAATTTGTAAAACCTTTAGCAGTATGAATTTGTCCATCGCGGCCGCGGTACTGGTTATCCACATCCATATTTAAAGAAGGGTGGATGAACGTGTGGTACAAGGCTGTATAAAAAACTTTTAATTTATCGGGTTCTTCGTCCTGCACCTCAATTTTCTTTAGTTGCTCATTCCATACACTTTGCGCATCGCTTTTATATTTATCAAAATCCCAGTGCTTTGCTTCAGCTTCTAAATTTTTTAAAGCGCCCTCTGTACTTACAGATGAGATTGCTACTTTAACAATCAGCGGTTCCTCTTGAGTAACATCAAATTGAAAATAGGCACCTTGTGCGTTTTTTCCTTTTTTCCTGAAGTTTATCGGTTCACGAAAGGAGTTTTGAAAAATGAACTCCATTTTTTTAAAAGGTTTTGAGAAGCGCATTACAAAATAAACCTCCTGATTCTTTGCCCATGCTTCGCTCATTCTGTACCCACTAACCGTTACACTATCAATAATTGTAAGCTGACTATTCAATCTTTTATCACGATGGATCAGGTCTAAAATTATATTTGCTTCCTTAGTTGTTGGAAAAGTATAACGATGGATGCCGGTCCTTAATGTTGTTGTAAGTTCTGCTTTAATTTCATCATCTTTCAAACGCACTTCGTAAAAACCCGCGCCGGATGCTTCGTTGGCATGATCAAATTTTGAAGAATAGACCTTATTATCCCATGACGGTTGGCCAACAGTAGGCATCACCAAAATATCTCCCCAGTCACTTACACCTGTTCCGCTTAAATGTGTGTGCGAAAAACCGTAAATAACACTGTCGCTATAATGGTAACCGCTACAACCATCCCAGCTACCATCAATACGCGTATCCGGACTTAATTGCACCATGCCAAAAGGTAAAACAGCACCCGGAAAAGTATGACCATGGCCTCCGGTGCCTACAAATGGATTAACAAATTGGGAAAGATTAGTCTGACTAAAATTTGCAAAAGAAAACAGTAAGAATAAAATAAAAAAAATTCTTTTACAGATAAGCATATTCAAAGATAGGATTATTCGTTAAAACATCCGTCATAATCGGGTTGTCCAATAGGTTTTAGAAGTAACAGGGTCTAATGCAATAACAAAGCCGCCATTATTAAAATAAAGCACCCCATCAAGATATTGCCAAACATTTACTTTTGGTTTATTATAACTATCATTTACAAGATCTGTACTTATTTTTTTCCATTTTGTTATAAAATCAAAATCTTTCGATTCAAGAAAATAATCAAAACGATCGGTTGTAGTATAGTGACCAAACACAAAAACTTTTTTTAAAGTATCTATACAAAGAAAGAAAGGGTCGATATAGGTAGAGGAATCTTTAACAGTAAATAAGTTACGGGAGCTGTAACCCGGCACAATGCGCTTTAAAGTATTACTGCCGGCATACTCGTCCTTTAAATAATTTACTTGTTTGTTTGCATTATACTTTACAGTAAGTTCATATGAATTATTCGAAAAACCGGGTGTATAATTTTTTTCTGGTTCCTTGTCTAATAAACGCTTTGCAAAAGGATCGAACCAGTATTTTTTTGCATTCTTACAATTTAGTTCTACTAAGGGTGAAACAGTGTTCATATCGTTTCCACTATAAATACTTTCCATACCAACACTCAGCTCGGGAGATATTGTTCCCCATTCTTCTTTTTTAATACTATAAATTTCTTTAAGGTTAGCGGCATCAAATAAAACAACATCCTGGTTATTAAAATAACAAAGCGTATCGTTTCTCATGCCAACCAATTGCCCGGTGTGACCAACATAATGCCTTTCTTTCCTTACCCCTGTAACTTTATCAATAATATGAAGGCGACAAACATTTTCCGAAGGACCTTCGCCACCACCGCGTTCATATTGCTCCAATAAACAAATAGTGGTTTTCCCAATACACATTTTTTTAAATTCATCAGTATAACCGTAATAGAAGAACTCGAAGCTCATCATAAAACAAAAAGCAAAAAAGTATAAGAAGATCTTATAGGCGTAATTGATCTTTTTATTTTTAAAAGGATTGGCAAAGGCAAAACCAACGCATAAAAACATGACAACGCAAATTATAACTGTCATCCATGCGACACTGGAATATAAAAAATCGAGCACTTCGGTCATTAAGTAAATTTAAAAAGAAATTAGCTATTAAAACTAAGAACTAATGCGAAGATGCTTTTTGTTTATCAAAATCAATACCCTGCTCTTTTAAGATCGAAGCTGCTCTCCAACCATAAAAAGCGAGGTAAATAAAACATACAACACCTACAAGATAACTCCATTGAATTCCTAATAAATTATCATCAGCCAGCCAGCCTTGCAGCCAACTGATAAGACCACCGCCCATGATCATCATAATTAAATAACTAGAACCCTGATTAGTATATTTCCCTAAACCTGAAATTGCCAGAGTAAAGATACAAGGCCATAAAGTTGAACAAAATAAACCTACGCTGATAAATGAATAAACACTTACTAAACCTGTTGTGCTCATACCAATGAATAGTGCTGCAATACCACAACCTGAGAAAATAACTAATTGTCGCGCAGGGCTACCCTTACTTAGAATATCGGCAGCTATCATAATAAGAATTACAAAGGCATAAGGATAAAAAACGGTCAGGTCGCTTTTTGCAATGGCATTTACCAATAAAAAAACCGCAAAAGCAAGGTATGGCATTAAAAACCGAAGTAATTGTTTTGTTGTAGGTTTTACGTTAAAAGCACCGGCGGAGCTTGTCCAGCGACCGATCATTAAACTTGCCCAGAACAAAGAAACGTAAGGTGCAGCACCACTGGTTTCGATACCAATTTTTTGGCGCATATACTCTGGCAAATTAGAAGCCGTTGCCACTTCAACACCAACATAAACAAAAATAGCTATCATTCCTAAAACTAATTGCGGGTACTGCAATGAACTTTTTTTGTTTACCTGTTTATTATCCGCTTCCACTTTTTCATCGGGATGAATTTGATTAGGTAGGGATGAGAATTTAAATATCAATGCCACTACTAAAAATGCTGCGCCCAATATTAAATAAGGAAATTTTACTGCACCAATATCATCCAGTTTATTTCCGCTGCCAACTGCACCAAAAATGGCATAACTAACTACCAATGGACCAATAGTTGTACCAATATTATTTACGCCCCCGGCTAAACTTAACCGTTGGGCCCCCTGAGCCGGGTCGCCCATAACAATGGCTAAAGGGTTAGCCGCTGTTTGTTGAAGTGAAAAACCAAGAGCAACTATAAACAAACCACTTATCATTAAATTAAAGGAAACCAGTTGCGCTGCGGGATAGAATAATAATGTGCCAGCAGCAGAAATACATAAACCCAGTGCGATACCATTCTTATAACCTATCTTATTTAAGATGTCGCCCCCATAAAGTTTTGAAATACCAATATAAATGATAGATCCAACGGTATATGCTAAATAAAATGCAACCGAAATAAGCTGACTTTGCCATTGCTCTAAATTTAATTTCTCTTTAAAAACAGGAATTAAAATATCATTGCTGGCTGCTACAAAGCCCCAAAAAAAGAACACGGAGATCAATGTCACTAAAGCCGATCGATTGGTTTGCATAAACAAGTAATTTAAATTTTATCGAATATATTTTAATTATTGCTGCTTTCGCTTCGAAAAAAGGCTAAGTTGTTAACGTGCTAATTTTAATTTGTGTAAATTTACTGCCGTTAAAGAGCGCAAAATGCAACTACTTACCCCTACCAACTTTACCGATTACGAATTAATAGACTGTGGCGACTTTGAGAAACTGGAGCGTTTTGGTAAATATATTACCATTAGACCCGAGCCACAGGCTGTTTGGCCGAAAATATATTCTAATGCCGATTGGGAAAAACAAGCGCATGTAAAATTTATACCTAAATCGTCAAGCAGTGGCGAATGGAAAAAGTTTAAACAAATGCCCGATCAGTGGACCATTAATTATGCACCCTTAAACCTGGTATTCAGGCTTGGATTGACCTCTTTTAAACATGTTGGTGTTTTTCCAGAACAAGCAGTGAACTGGGATAAAATTCACGCGTTCCTAAAAAATAAACCAAAAGCGAAATTCTTAAATTTATTTGCATATACAGGTGGCGCCTCCATTGCAGCGAAAGCAGCGGGTGTTGATGTAACCCATGTGGATAGTATAAAACAAGTAGTTACCTGGGCTAACGAGAATATGAAGAATTCTAACCTCGATAATATTCGTTGGTTGGTGGATGATGCTTTAAAATTTGTAAATAAAGAGGTAAGACGCGGTAATTTTTACCAGGGAATAATCTTAGACCCTCCTGCTTTTGGGCATGGTCCAAATGGCGAAAAATGGAAACTGGAAAACAACATCTCTGAAATGATAAATGGTGTTTTACAAATATTAGATCCGAAGGAACATTTACTGATATTAAACGCATATTCCTTAGGCTTTTCTGCCCTGGTACCTGAAAATTTATTAAAACCATTTGCCACAAAAAACAAATCGGAATTAGAGATAGGCGAATTGTATTTAAATGCTAAAAGCGGGATCAAATTACCTTTAGGTGTTTGGGGCAGTTTAAAGAAGTAAGATCTGGTTATAATTTTCTTTTATACTTAATAGCCCAGGATGATTTCCAATTAATATTATCAACCGAGCTTTGCCAATCCCAATCAAAACTGTTTTTTTTGATGTTTGAAAATACCATACGCATGTAAACGGTTGTGTTATTTTTTATTTTGGGATTAATTTGAGATAAAACAACATTATCTCCTTCTTTCCCACCTTTAAATAAAAGATAAGCGCCGGCATCATCTACCCAGGTTTGGTTCCATACTTTGCTTACAGAATCGTACATACTCCAACTTCTACCTAAAAAAGACCTGTCGTTAAATGAAAAATTTTCTTCGATAACAAGATCATTTAGGGTTTTTGTCAGAATGTTTGTTCCTTTTAAAGAATCTGCCCAATAAGCATCCCATTTACCGATCCAAAAATCAAAAGTATTTGCGTTATTCTGTGATCGTACATTCATAATAAAAACAATTACTAAAATTAAAATAAATGATGTTTTTTTCATATTCGTTATTTTATATATGATCATTATTTAGGATCTATATTTTTTTCAATATATTTTTTAAAGAGTTCTGCATAAGTGCGGCCAATTGGCAGGTTAATTTTACCAACTTCTACTTCGTGCGCATTATAAGCTGTTAAATGAGCCATATTAACTATAAATGATTTATGGATCCTGAAAAAATTTTGTTCTTTTAAAAGCTGCTCCATTTCTCCGATCTGAAATTTTGTAACGATGGCATTTGTTAAGGTGTGTATCTTTACATAATCTTTTAAACTTTCAACATATACTATTTCATCAAAATAAATTTTATGCCGTTTTTTATCAGCTACAAAAAAATAAAATTTTCGTTCTAAAGATCCATTATTCACACTAGTATCTTCGGGATGTTGGTTATATAATTTGTTTACGGCTTGCAAAAACCTGCTAAACTCAATGGGCTTTAATAAATAATCGGTTACATTTAAATTAAAACCTTCTAAGGCGTATTGATGATAAGCAGTTGTAATGATGATCTTGTATTTATTATTGATAGATCTAAGAAAATCAAGTCCATTTACTTTTGGAAGATTGATATCCAAAAAAATAATATCTATTTTATCTGTGCGCAATTTTTCGCCAGCAGAAAACACATCACCACAAATACCTTTTAATTTTAGTCCTGGTATTTGCGCAACATAATCCTCAATGATCTTTGCAGCTAAAGGCTCATCCTCTACTATCAAACAATTCAGATCCGACATAACTGGTTAATTTTATTTTTAAATCTACAATAAAATAATTTTCCTTTTCAAAATAATTTAAAGAATAATCTCTGTAAAGCAATTCTAACTGCCTTTTAATATTTACTAAACCTATTCCTTCTTTTTTTTCGAGTACAACCGATTCTTTTGAAAGTATGTTTTTAGTTTGTACCTCCAGCTCATCCTTATTCAACTGTAACTTGAAATTTATTACCGAAATATTTTGCGATCCACTAATACCGTGTTTAAAAGCGTTTTCGATAAGCGGAAGTATTAGTAGAGGAGTTATTTGAGCGCCTGCACGATCAATATTTATTTCTTTTACAACCTGCACCTTTTCGCCATAACGCATTAGTTGTAGGTCGATATAATCATTTATTATTTTAAGCTCATCCTCAAGTGTTGCCATTTTTTTTTCAGATTCATAAAGCATATAGCGTAAAAGATTAGATAGCTTTAATACCATATCGGGTGTTTTATCTGACTGTATTCTTGATAAAGAAAAAATACTGTTAAGCGAGTTGAACAAAAAATGCGGATTTATTTGAGCTTTTAAATGCAGCAATTCTGATGTAAATTTTTCCTGCAATAATTTTTTTTCGTTTTTAATGGCGCCTATTCTTAAACGAAATAATTTAATAGTTGCCGCAATGCCAACTATCTGCAAGATCTCTAAAAACGAGTATAAAAAGCGTGCAATAACTGTTAATGCTGGCAGCTCAAGACGCTCTTCATAAATGTGTGGCCATATTATAAAATGTACAATAGCCCTGTTAGCGCCTAATAAAATAACAACCGCAAATAAAGATTCAATACCTAATTTTAGTTTTTGGGTGGATCGAAGCCATCTTGGTATTAAAGAGTAATTAACGTAATAAACAGCCGGAACCTTAACTGCCATAAGCGATAATTGTGCTAATAAAGCCTTAATGAACCATTTCATGGAAGGGTCGGCCAAAAAAGAAGAAGATAAATACAGATCGTTAAAAAGAATGGCGCTAAAATAAATAAGCCAGAAGCCAATATGGAGCGCTATTCTTTTTTGCCTGAGCATGATTAAAATTGAATAATAAATAGTGATTTTCAAAAAAAATATACAAACAACATTAAAAACAACACAAAACAACCTTTATTACATACAAAGTGTTTTTA
>JAUXSA010000157.1 GCA_030681615.1 Bacteroidota bacterium | reverse complement strand
AATTTAAATTCCTTTAAATTAAGATCGTTCACATAGCCCTTTATTTTTCCAGATAAATAAACAGTTTCATTTAATCCATTCAATTCGCTTGTAAATCTTGCAATATCCTCAAATGCAAGTTGTGTGCCCTCTTTCAGTTCTGCTTTTATTTTTATTTTATTTATAAAATCCGAATAATCGTTCAACTCAGTATAGTAAAAGTTGACATCGCCTTTAATATCACTTTTTGGGGTTTTAATGATGAGCTTTTTTAATAATAGTTCGCTGCTGGATATCTTCGCATCTGTTGTCAGATTTTTTAGGTCAAAACCACATTGTTCTACGGTTCTAAAATTGTTAAGCTTCACATAGATCGTATCTTTGTCAAATCTTATTCCTGAGAGTTTACCGTTTGTTCTTGTAAAATCTAAATTATTAAAATTCATGTTTTTTGAAACGGTAGTATTCTTTCCTTCATCACGATAAACAAAGCGCACATTGTCTAAATAGATGTCGCCAAGTTTAACTTCCCATTCTTTTTTTGGCGTGGTATCTTTAACACCCGAATCAAAGTAATCTATTAAGAATTGAAAGTTCAAAAGCGAATCTCCTTTGTAAGAAATAAGTTTTGTAGTAGAGTTCATTAAGGTTATTCTTTTGAACTCTATTTTTTGATTTTTAAGATCTAGTTTGCGGATATACACTAAAAGTTCGCCGTTAAAAAGTGTGTCTTTATGCTTATCGCTTATAAAAACGCCTTTTAAATTGGCTTTACTAAAAAATTCGAGATCAACTTTTTTTATGGTAACCACATTACCCAATTCCTTGCTTAAATAGTTACCGGCTTTTTGACCTAGCCAGGTTTGGAAAGAATTTGTTTGTATGGCAAAGTAAAGAGTAACCCCTAATAAAAGTACCAGGATAGTAAGTACACCGAGTGATTTAAAAAATATTCTTATAACTTTGCGCAAATTATGGCTTTGCTATAAAGATAAGCCAAAAATTGTTTTTAGATAACCAAAAAAATGCAAAATTTAAACATCTATATTTTAGCTATAGAGAGCAGTTGCGACGATACATCCTGCGCAATTTTGCGTAATGATGTTGTATTGGCAAATATTACGGCAAACCAAAAAATTCACGAGCAATATGGCGGTGTTATTCCCGAATTGGCAAGCCGCGACCATCAAAAGAACATTGTTCCGGTTATAAACGAGGCGTTAAAAAAAGCAAACATCGAGCTTGGCCAATTAAGCGCAGTTGCTGTTACCATTGGCCCGGGACTTATGGGTAGTCTTTTGGTTGGACTATCCTTTGCTAAATCACTTTCAATGGCATTAAGTATTCCACTAATTGAGGTAAATCATATGCAGGGCCATATTTTAGCACATTTTATCAAAGAAAACGAAACCTATGCGCCGCCATCTTTTCCTTTTTTATGCCTAACGGTTAGCGGTGGCCATACCCAATTGGTAAAGGCCAACGACCATTTGACGTTTGAGATCTTAGGGTCAACCATTGATGATGCGGTTGGCGAGGCATTTGATAAAGCGGCAAAAATACTGGGTTTACCTTATCCGGGTGGACCATTAATTGATAAACTCGCAAAAGAAGGCGATAGTACTAAATTTAAATTTGCTTCATCTAACGTGCCGGGCTTTGATTATAGTTTTAGTGGTATAAAAACTTCTTTCTTATATTTTATTCAAAATAGTTTACAAAAGGATGCAGATTTTGTAACAAAAAATTTAAATGACATTTGCGCATCATATCAGGCACATTTAATAAAAGTCTTATTAAAAAATGTAAAAGCACTTTTAAAAGAAACGGGCATTAAACAACTGGCAATTGCCGGTGGCGTTTCTGCCAATAGCGAATTGCGCAAACAAATAAAAGAATTAGAAACTGAATTGAAGATAGAAGCCTTTATCCCAAAATTTGAGTATTGTACCGATAATGCTGCCATGATTGGGATCACAGCGTATTATAAATTTTTACAGAATGATTTTGGAAACCTAAGTTCTGTTCCTCAGGCCAGAATGAGTTTGTAAAAATTAAAAGCGGAGCATTTTATTACTCCGCTTTTTTATTTTAATTTTTTCCATTAAAACCTACCGAAATACCAAAGCGCGAACCATGTTTACTTGGGATCGCAAATACGTTTACTGGTATATTTAATTTTCCTGATTTAAATGTGCGGCCCACCGCAAATACAAAACCGGTGTTAAGTGTATAATCACCACGGCTATCTAATCGTTGTTTAATTTCGTAGGGGTTAGCAAGATTAGCATTGTTTGGATCTTTTGCCCATGTACTTTCTAACTGCCATTTATTATCCTGATCGTAATAACCATTTGAAGTGGTAACAAAATTAATTGTTGGCCCCAGTGCAAACTCCCACCCATTTACGTTACTTCGTAGACCGTGCAAAATAGTAAAGCTTGGAATAAAGTAACCCTGGTCAACACCTGTGATCATTGGTATAAATTCGAAAAGCGCCTGCAATTTTCCTTCATTTAAATATTGTTTTTCAAACTGATAGCCAAACTGGAACATAACCGGTACAGCATCAAAACCTCCACTTGATTTACCTTCCATTAAACGATTTTGTGTTTCGCCGGTATAAAAGACACTTCCTAAACGCGGCCCGTCCAATCGCAATCTGTCTTGGTGTGGATTATTGATTGCATTATCAAATTCAAAACGTTCGGTTAATTTCGCAACTGTATTTTGATCGTTTGGATAGTTAAACATTTCTCTAACTGCAATATGAATAATACCCTGGATCTCTTCAGGTAAATTCAAAAACTCTTTCACATAAGTTCTTTCAATGCTTTTACTTTTTACATCAATTAATCTTAATGTTACAACTATCGTTCTTCCATAACGCTCCACACTGCCGCTGAACATTTTTTCGGAGCCTATAGATTCGCCTATCTCAACCAAACAGAGTTTACCAAAACAATTATTTACAAATTGTTTGTTCCTTTCGGCCATTAAAACACTGTTGTATTTATCAACCAACTCCAGCGTATCTTTTTTATCGAATAAAGAATTTGAATTTCCGGTTACACGAATTACTTTGTAACGGTTCTTTATTTTATTAGAGTCGGCATACGAAACAGATGAGAACCTGTTCTTTTCGAGAATATAGTTAATATCGTATTTGTCGGTTACTGCAAAAGTATCCAGTTTTTCTATTTCGGTTCGTACCAGACTTCCCATTGCGCTTGTGCTCATATTAAGGCCTTGAACGTCTACATTCAGGATGGTCAGACTTTGTTTTTTGTTTGCTGTTTGTGAAATACTACTTAACGAAAATGCCAGCAAGCAAATTGTTGCGGTTTTTTTTATTAGTTTTTTCATGATGTTTTGTTTTTAGTTTGATGAAACAAAATTATTTTAAATGGATCTTTCTGACTAATTGATAAGCACCGGAGAAAACGGTATAGTTGCATTTATCGCCTGTTTTAGAGAATTATAGAGATAAAAGCTAATAATTATTACTTTTTAATAATATTAATTTGCCTTTTGCGATTTTTGCTAAATTTAGTAGCTTTATAGACTGAATTTTTAACAAGTTTTTATACTTTAATCATGGAACAATTAATTGAATGCGTACCCAATTTTAGCGAAGGTGTTGATATGAACATCATTAAACAAATTACTAATGTAATTGAAGGTGTTGATGGTGTAAAATTGTTGAACGTTGATCCGGGTAAAGCAACTAACAGAACAGTTGTAACTTTTGTTGGCAATCCCAAAAGCGTTATAGAGGCAGCTTTTCTGGCTATAAAAAAAGCAGGAGAATTAATTGACATGAGCAAGCATAAAGGCGAGCATCCGCGTATGGGCGCTACTGATGTTTGTCCGTTAATTCCAATAAGCAATATTACCATGCAGGAAACAGCAAAATACGCACAGCAATTAGCAAAAAGAGTAGGCGAGGAATTAAAACTCCCTGTTTATTTATATGAAGAAGCGCAAGCAGATAAAAAGCGCAGTAACCTTTCTGTTATTAGAAATGGAGAGTACGAAGGCTTTTTCAAAAAAATAAAGTTACCGGAGTGGAAACCTGATTTTGGTCCTGCGGAGTACGATGCTTTGCGTGGCGCTACTGTTATTGGTGCGCGTGATTTTTTAGTGGCTTATAATATTAATTTAAATACAACATCAACGCGTCGTGCAAACTCAATCGCATTTGATGTGCGTGAAGCGGGAAGAGTTGTACGGGAAGGTAATTCGTTGACCGGAAAAATTGTTTTGAATGCTGATGGATCTCCAAAATCAGTTCCGGGAAGTTTAAAATCTGTTAAGGCTATTGGCTGGTACATTGAAGAATACGGTGTTTGCCAGATCTCGATGAACCTTACCAACATTAATATCACACCGGTGCATATTGCTTTTGATGAAGTTTGTAAAAAAGCAACAGAGCGCGGCATGCGTGTTACAGGATCAGAATTGGTGGGATTAATTCCATTAAAATCCTTGCTAGATGCCGGAATTTATTTTCTTAAAAAGCAACAACGTTCCATCGGTGTTAGCGAAAGTGAATTAATTAAGATCGCTGTAAAATCAATGGGGCTGGATGAGCTGGCACCATTTAAACCTGAAGAGAGGATCATCGAATATTTATTGAAAGATCCTGCAGATTCAAAATTAATAAATATGAATCTTGCTGCTTTTGCCGATGAAACAGCAAGTGAGAGTCCGGCGCCAGGCGGTGGTTCTATTTCTGCTTATGTTGGCAGCTTAGGAATTTCGTTAGCAACTATGGTAGCCAACTTAAGTTCACATAAAAAAGGCTGGGATGAAAGGTGGGAAGAGTTTAGTGCCTGGGCAGAAAAAGGACAAAAAATTAAAAATGAATTATTGCGTTTGGTTGATGCAGATACTGCTGCCTTTAATAAAATTATGACTGCATTTGGTTTACCAAAAGGTACAGATGAAGAAAAGAAAATAAGAACAGATGCTATACAAAGCGCTACTAAATTTGCAATTGAAGTTCCGTTTAAAGTGATGCAATTAAGTTACGAGAGTTTAGAAATTATAAAAGCCATGGCCGAAATTGGAAATCCAAATTCGGTTAGTGATGCAGGTGTTGGTGCGTTATGCGCGCGCAGCGCCGTAATGGGTGCTTTTATGAACGTAAGAATTAACGCAAGTGGTTATAACGATAAAACCTTTGTAAACGATATTTTAGCAAAAGGAAAAGATATTGAACAAAAAACAATTGCAACAGAAGCAGCTATTTTAAAAATTGTGGATGGGAAAATTGGTGTTTAATTGTGAAACAAAAAAGCCGCAGATTTCGCGGATAACACAGATTATTTTTTTATATAATTTAAAAATAAAATCTGCGCGAATCAGTGTAATCTGTGGCAAAGAAATCAGAGTACATTATTCGCCTGCTCTTTAATCTTCTCTAATTCGTCTTTCATTAATACAACCAGTTTTTGCATTGGTGCGTCATTGGCTTTAGAGCCTATAGTGTTTATCTCGCGACCAATTTCCTGGCTAATAAAATTTAGTTTTCTTCCTGGTGCTACTTCGTTACAGGTCTCTATAAAATAATCCAAATGCGTTTTTAAACGTACTTTTTCTTCGTTAATATCTAATTTCTCAACGTAATAAATTAATTCCTGTTCAAAACGGTTCTCATCTATTTTACCTTTTCCTAAAACATCTTCAATATTATTTCTTATCCTGTCTTTAATTGCATTAATACGAATAAGATCCAATATTTTTATTTCTTCAAGGCAATTTCCAATTTTATTTAAACGTTCTTCAAAATCTTTTTTCAAAGAAAGTCCTTCCATGTCCCTGAAATTATTTAACTGAACAATGGCTTCGTTCACGCATTGTTTAATTTGTTTCCATTCGTTCTCATCTGTTTCTTTACGCTCGCTTTTTAAAACATCCGGAAATTTTAATACCTGTGTCAGTGCATCACCAATAGGTTCATTTAATTCAATGGCAAGGTTTTTTAACTGATCGTGATATGCTTTTGCTAATTCAATATTTATCTCAACAGGCGTTTCCGCTTTTTTAGATTCAATATAAATGCTCAGATCAATTTTACCGCGCTCTAGCTGTTTAGAGATATCATTACGCAACTCTAATTCGTAGTTTCTTAATCCCGAAGATAAACGCAAACTAATATCCGCGCCTTTACTGTTTAACGAGCGGATCTCTACATTAATTGTTTTATCTTCTAATTCTAAAGTGGCTTTTCCAAAGCCGGTCATTGATCTAATCATGTTGTAGTTTTTTGGTTTTTTTGTTTACCAGGTACAGACCGCAAATTATTAAAATTCCTGAGAATATTTTAATAGGAGTTAATCTATCTTCTCCCATAATAATAGCAAATATAGTGGCTAAAAAAGGTTGTAAATAAATATACATACTAACAGTGTTGGCGCTTAAGGATTGCAGTCCATAAATATTTAACAAGTACGCAAAAAAAGTAGTGGCAATTATTACAAAGCAGGTGGCAAAGATAGCATGTGGTGTAAAAAGGTGCCAGTTTGTATCCATCATATCATTTAAACCAATAGGTATGATGTATATACTGCCAAATAAGAACATCCAGCGCATAACAGTTACCGTGTTATATTTTTGCATAATTGGTTTTACAAGAACTACAAAAATTGCCCAGGAGGTAGAGTTGATCAGTGTCATAAGGTCGCCTAACTTTGTTTCGCTGCCAAAACTAAAGTTACCTTTAAATAATAAAAGTATCATGGCGCCAATAACAGCAAGGGTTAAACCACTTACCTTTAAAATAGTAATGCGCTCTTTTAAAATAATTAAAGTAAAAATAAATACGATAATTGGGTTGGATACCATGATGATGGCAGAATTGATGGGATGCGTTAAGCTTAAGCCCCAGATAAAGAATACCTGGTTAATGACCACACCAAACAAAGCCAGCCAAATCATTTTGATCATGTCGGCCCTTTCAACCTTTTGCGTTTTTACAAATATGGAAAGTATCCAAAAAAGCAGGCCGGCTCCAAATATGCGTAAGAATACCAATGCCAGAGGGCCAATAAAGTCGGGCATTAGACCCTTGGCAATAGAGTAATTAAGGGCATACACAATTTGTGCAGCAAATAGGGCAATATGTCCTTTAACGGCGTTTGTCAAACCACGTAAATATACCAAGAGTTAGGCGATTTTTTAATTAAACCTTATTTTTGTGCTTTATGTTAAAGTATAAGGACCAATTAGGGAATATAATTAAGCTGGATAAAAAGCCCTTGCGTATTATTTCTATTGTGCCCTCGCAAACAGAATTTTTATGGGATATAGGTTTGCGAAACGAATTGGTTGGCATTACTAAATTTTGTGTTCATCCCGGCGAAATGTTCAGGAGTATAGAAAAAGTAGGTGGGACAAAAAATCTGAACATTAACAAGATCCGCGCTTTAAAACCCGATCTTATTATTGGTAATAAAGAAGAAAATGAGCAGGCAGATATTGAATTGTTACAAAAAGAATTTAATGTTTGGATGAGCGACATTTATACATTTGACCATGCCTTTGAAATGATGAAAAATCTTGGCGAGATCCTTGACAAGAAAAGCAGAGTAAAAAAAATAGTCGACGAGATAAAGCGGACACTGCCGGAAGTAAAAAATATTTTTAAACGACAAAAGACCGCCTATTTTATTTGGTACAAACCTTATATGTGCGCCGCCAGGAACACATTTATAGATCATGCTTTAAATTATGTGGGATTAAAAAATGCTCTTCGAAATTTTAAGCGGTATCCAAAACTGGATGATGAAAAATTAAAAGAAATTAAGCCAGGGCTTTGTCTTTTATCCAGCGAACCTTTTCCTTTTAAAGTAAAACATATAAAAGAACTACGGGATAAATTACCGGAATCTAAAATTGTTATTATTGATGGAGAGATCTTTAGCTGGTATGGCTCGCGGTTGCTGCATTTTACGGAATACGTAAAACAATTGAAAAAAATGCTGGATGTTTGATGACTCTGCTTTACGGATTTAGTTTAAATTTTGTTTGCTTTTGGATTATAGCTTACAAACATGTTGATCCATATGGCTCTGGCAATTCTAAAATTTACAGGAAACAATCCAATAATAATTGTAATAAGAAAAATTAAATGCGGCGCAATTTCCCAACCCCAAAAATGGAAGACACTAAAATGTACTATTACCGCTATAATGGTTGTTAAAGCATGACTGATCATCATAGCGCCATAATAAAAACCTGTTTCACGCACAAGATCAAGGTTGCAAACCGGGCAACGCGTAGGCATTTTATCAAGTGTTTTTAATTTATAAGGATTTTTAACGACGAACAAATTTCCTTCATGACATCTAGGGCATTTGCAGAGAAGGATACTGTATATTTTTTTACCTTTTAAAAAAGAAGCCATCGATGTTAAAGATATTAATTTATTATGCGTATTAATATGATATTACTCATTATAATTTATAAAAAAAGCCCTTTCAACTAATTGAAAGGGCTTCTCAAAAAAAGAAGATCTTATTTCATGCTTCCAACCATGTCCTCGGGTTTTACCCATTGGTCAAATTGTTCGTTGGTAACATAACCTAATTCAATTGCAGCTTCACGCAGGGTCTTATTTCCTTTGTGTGCTGTTTTTGCAATTTTTGCGGCTTTTTCGTAACCAATATGTGTGTTCAAAGCAGTTACCAACATTAACGAATTCTCTAAATGTTGTTTAATAACCGGTAAGTTTGGTTCAATTCCAACCGCACATTTATCATTAAAGCTAACACAAGCATCGCCAATTAATCTGGCACTCTGTAAAACGTTAGAAGCAATTAATGGTTTAAATACATTCAATTCAAAATGTCCGTTCATGCCACCAATAGAAACAGCCACATCGTTACCAATTACCTGGGCGCAAACCATGGTCATTGCTTCGGGTTGTGTTGGGTTTACTTTACCAGGCATAATAGAGCTTCCCGGTTCGTTATCAGGAATTATCAATTCGCCAATACCACAACGTGGTCCTGATGATAACATTCTTACATCGTTTGCAATTTTCATTAATGCCACCGCTGTGCGTTTTAAAGCGCCACTTATTTCAACCATAGCATCATGCGCAGCTAAAGCTTCAAATTTATTTGGTGCAGTTACAAATGGTAGTTTCGTTAATTCTGCAATTTTTTTAGCCACTAATACATCATATCCTTTTGGGGTATTAAGTCCGGTTCCAACAGCAGTACCGCCTAAAGCCAATTCTTTAACAGCATCTAAAGCATTTTTTAAAGCGCGAATGCTCATATTAATTTGTTGTACATATCCGCTAAATTCTTGTCCTAATGTTAAAGGTGTAGCATCCATAAAATGGGTACGACCGGTTTTTGTTATAGACGCAAAGTCTTTTGATTTTTTTTCTAAAGTAGCTTTTAATTTTTCTAAACCCGGTATGGTAATTTCTACTACCTGTTTGTATGCCGCAATGTGCATAGCCGTGGGGTAGGTATCGTTACTTGACTGAGATTTATTTACATCATCGTTAGGATGTAAGATCTTTGGTTCATCTTCTAATTTTCCACCATTCATAACATGTGCACGATAAGCTATCACTTCATTAGCATTCATGTTACTTTGTGTGCCTGAACCTGTTTGCCAAATAACTAAAGGAAACTGATCATCCAGTTTACCGGCAATAATTTCGTCACAAGCTTTGCTTATTAGTTCACATTTTTCTTTTGTTAAAACGCCTAGCTCCATATTTGCCATTGCGGCAGCCTTTTTTAAATAACCAAAAGCATAAATGATCTCTTTTGGCATACTGGCTTCTGGACCAATTTTAAAATTGTTACGGCTACGTTCTGTTTGCGCACCCCAATATACATGAGCAGGTACTTTTACCTCGCCCATTGTGTCTTTTTCTATTCTATAATCCATAGTTAATGTTTTTTCAGATTCCATTATTATTGCTTTTTGAAGCTATAAATTTAGGATTTATAAAACGGAAAGCAAATAGTACGATTAAGTAAAAGATTAATCTATTTAGGTTACGTAAATGTTTGTTGACTTTAACTTACTATAACTTTTACGTTATATTCTATTTCTTCGATTATTAAAGTACAAACATAAATGCCCGGTACTAGCTTTGTGTCAGGAATTATTTGAAATTTTGAATCAGTGTGCTCGTTAGAATAGAATTTAGTTTGGTAAAGTAATTTACTTTTTGAGTCTCTTAAAAGTAATAAAACCTCGTGATTATTTTCTATTCCGGAAATATCGGCGGTAAATTCACCGATATTAGGGTTAGGGTATATTACGAATCTAATATTTTTCGCCTTCGAATAATTAACGGAAATTACTTTACTATAACTAAGTAAGCCACTAAAGTCCACCTGTTTTAATCTATAATAGCTAACATCAAATAGTGGATCATTGTCTATGCAATAATAATCTAATGGGGAGGAACTATTGCCATTTATAGCTTTTGAATTTATAGTTACTCTTTTAGTAAAATCAATACCATCCGAACTTCTTTCTACATCAAAATAATTTGAATTCTTTTCGGTAGCGGTAAGCCAAGATAATTCCACGAAACCATTATTTGGTTTTCCCGAGAAATTAATTAATTCTATAGGTAAAACAATACCACAACCGGGTGTACTAGGAGGTATACATGTGGGGCCGTATAGAGGTCCAGACGCAGCGTTCCAGTAGTTATCCCCGCAAACCTCTATGTAGTTTGAATTTCCGCCGCCAGTGCCAGGTGAAATGGTTCCGCCAGGAAATATATATATGATCGATTCGCAATTTAATTTGAGTTTATTACCATTAGTAAATTTTAAAGTACCGTAAATAGTAATTTTCAATGGTAAGTTTGAAGGACAACCAGAATAATCTTGCTGGTTTGAAATTGTAACGGTTATTCCTGCCGGAATAACAATAGAATCTCCACACGCTGGCACTGAACCACAAGACCAGCCAAGGGTCGAATTCCAATCACCACTGAATAAAGCTATGCAGGTTGCCGCTTTAATTTGTGTAATAGCTAAAATAAAAAATGTAATAAATAAACTTTTTTTCATTTTTAGTACAAAACTTACAAATGTAAGGTTTGGGCTAAATTAGTAAATTAAATGGATTTAGCCAAAATTAATTTATCCGAAAAGAATAAATACATTTTTAAATAGACAGAATAAAGTGAATTTTTTGTTTATAAGGACACTTAAAGCCTAATAATTGTCAGTAATTAGTTCTACCTGCTTTTCAGGATGATCAATAATAAACTCGAGGCTTTGGATCAAAAGATCTTTTTCATTGCTCCAAAGCAGGTCGTGGGCACTTAATTCTTTTAAAGTAAATCCTTCTGTTATAAAATTACTTTCAACGATCTCTTCTGTTTTAAAACACATCAACATACCGCTTTCTAAAACATCGATACTATGAGGTTCCGGATGATCAATAACCAACTCAAGGCTTTGAATGAGAACATCCTTTTCATCGTTCCATAAAATGTCATTAACACAAAATTCATCAAGGGTAAACTCTTTATCGGTTAGTTTACTTTTAATTATTTCTTTGTTGTTATTGCATATCAAAACCGCCGGTTCTAAAGTCTCAGCCCTGTCAAATTCATACAAGCCATATTCCTCAATTATCTTTATCAATACTTCAGGATAATAGGCGTAAGTTGCATAACCTGATTTTTTTAAGCCGTGGCACCAGCCTTTGTAATCGTTAACAGATAGTTTAAATAATTCTTTATACCTGGCTCTTGATCTCAAGAATAAACTATGATCGGTATATGAATCTTTAATAGAATTATATTTTCTAAAACATTCGTCCCAGCTATCATCACTTTTACGAACAGTATCTCCGCCCCATTGCGTGTGGCACTTAATTCCAAAATGGTTATTAGATCTTTGGGCCAAATTGCTGTTTCCACAAGCGCTTTCAAAAATGGCCTGTGCAAGGGTAACAGAGGCCGGGATCTTGTATTCGATCATTTGGTTTACGGCCTCGGCAGCATATGAGCTAATGTAAATGTCAGTATGGGCTTGCGGTGGTTGTCCGCCCATTTTTAAGGAGATGATCACCAAAAAAAAGCCAATATTTACCGCCGAACATTTTATTGTATTAGCTATTGAAATATTGCCTTTTATCATCTATATTTACAAATATAGAGCGCCTCTTTGCGCATTTTTGGCACCTTTTTTTTTAATATTAACAAAGCACTTTTAACAATGTATAAAACGGTTATTGCACTATTTTTTTTGAACCTGACAGTTATACCTTTTAACGCTCAAAATAAATTTAATTATCCTGTCACTGAAAAGGATCCGCAGGTGGATACTTATTTTGGAGAGAAAGTGGCCGACCCATACCGTTGGCTGGAAGATGATCGCTCTGAGAAGACCGGCGCCTGGGTTAAAAAAGAAAATGCCGTAACAGAGGAATATTTAAAGAAGATCTATTTTCGTGATAAAATAAAAGCGCGTTTAACCGAAATATGGAACTACAACAAACAGTCGGCACCATTTAAAAAAGGAAATTCATTTTTTTGTTATAAGAATAACGGACTCCAAAATCAAAGTGTACTTTATATCCAAAAAAATCTGGATGATGCTGGTGAAATTTTATTAGACCCCAATACCTTATCAAAAGATGGTACGGTTTCTTTAAGCGGTATATCTATTTCTAAAAACGGTAAAACACTTGCTTATGGTATCTCAAAAGCCGGTAGTGATTGGGTAGAGATACGTTTTAGGGACATTGGAACAAAAAATGATTTACCCGATGTTATTAAGTGGGTAAAATTTAGCGGCATGAGTTGGAAAGGGAATGGCATCTATTACAGCCGCTACAGCGAACCAACCGGCAGCGCACTTTCTCAAAAGAACCAATTCCATAAAGTTTATTTTCACCAGTTAGGCACTAAACAAGAAAAAGATCTTTTGGTTTTTGAAGATAAAAATAATCCAAATTATAATTTTGGGGCTAATGTAACGGACGATGAAAATTATTTAGTGTTGTCTATCAGCCAAAGCACCAGCGGTAACAAATTATTGATAAAAGACCTTTCAACCCCCGCAGCTAAATTTGTTACAGTAGCTGATAATTTTGATTTTGAAAATCATACTATTGATAATATCGGGAACGTTTTTTATTTGCATACAAATAACAAAGCATCAAAATATAAATTAGTTTCTTTTAAAGCAGATGCTCCCGGCCCGGAAAACTGGAAAACAATTATACCCGAATCATTTGATCTATTAGAAGGAGTGAGATTGTGTAACAATAAAATTGTTGTTAATTATCTTGCAAATGCCTGTTCAAAATTAAGTTGCTATAGTTTAGAGGGGAAACTCGAAAAAGAAATTAAGTTGCCGGGTATTTGTAAAGTAAATTCTTTTAATACTGATAAGGAATATAATTTTGCAACTTACAGTATTTCTCAATACACCGGGCCTGATCAAAATTATTACCTGGACGCTGCTAGCTGGCAGAGTAAATTGGTCTTTAATCCTGAGTGTAAATTTCATTCAGAAGGTTATGAAACAAAGCAGGTTTTTTTTCCGGGCAAAGACGGCGCAAAAATTTCGATGTTCATTACGCATAAACGAGGTTTAGAGATAAATCCAAAAACACCCTGCTTTGTTTACGGTTATGGTGGTTTTAATATTTCGCTCTCACCAGAGTTTAGGGTTGATCGTGCTGTTTTTTTAGAAGCAGGTGGAATTTACTGTGTACCTAACCTTCGTGGTGGGGGCGAGTATGGCGAGGACTGGCATAAAGCAGGAACCAAATGCAAAAAACAAAATGTGTTTGATGATTTTATTGCGGCCTGCGAATATTTAGTTGCTAATAATTATACTTCATATAATAAAATTGCAATTCACGGCCGCAGTAATGGTGGTTTATTAATTGGCGCGGTTATGACTCAGCGACCGGATATTTGTAAAGTGGCATTGCCAACGGTTGGTGTTTTAGATATGTTGCGTTTTCATTTATTTACTATTGGCAGGGCCTGGAGTGTTGATTATGGCAATAGCGAGAATAAAGAAGAGTTTGCCTGTTTGTTTAAATATTCTCCATTACACAATGTAAAAGCAACGGCATATCCTGCAACCATGGTTTTAACAGGAGATCATGACGACAGGGTAGTACCCGCACACTCTTTTAAATTTGCAGCAACCTTGCAGGAAAAAAATACCAGCGAAAACCCAATGCTGATCAGAATTGATGTGAACGCCGGGCACGGTGCCGGTAAACCTACAGCTAAACAAATTGATGAGTTTGGAGATATGTGGGCTTTTGTATTTTATAATTTAGATATGTACCATTAAAAAATAAAAGAATGAGAAAAATTATTTTAGGAATAATTGTATTGTTTAGCCTAACCGCTATTAACGCACAAACTTTAAAGTACCATAAGGTTTTAATGCAGGGTGATGAGCAACTCGCTATAAAATTATTACAGTTAGGTATTACTATCGATCACAGCGATGTGCAGGATGATGGCATTGCCGCTGAGATAAGCGACTCTGAATTGCAAGTATTAAAAGCGAATGGCGTAAAACATAAAATTTTGATCTACGATATGGCCAAATTTTATGAAGCCCGTAATAAAGCTGACATGGCCGAACGTTCAATGCCTCCTATTGATTGTAATAAATCAAACCTTACAAAGCCAACTTATTTTCACTTAGGAACTATGGGTGGATATTTTACCTGGAATGAAATGAAACAGATCCTTGATAGTATGGCATTATTATATCCTAATTTAATTAATGTGAAGCAGCCGTTAAGTCCGCTTAGCCACGAAGGCAGAGAACTTTATTGGGTAAGGATAAGTGATAATCCAAATGTAGACGAAGCAGAGCCTGAGGTGTTTTATAACGCTTTGCACCATGCCAGAGAAGCGGCAAGTTTATCACAAACGATCTTTTACATGTGGTATCTATTAGAAAATTATGCAACTAATGCTGATATTAAAGCTACAATAGATAATACAGAATTATATTTTGTGCCTTGCGTTAACCCGGATGGTTATGTGTATAATCAAACAACCAATCCAAACGGTGGCGGTATGTGGCGCAAGAATCGCAGAAACAATGGTTCTAATTTTGGTGTTGATCTTAACAGGAATTATGGTTACAATTGGGGGTTTGATAACACAGGTTCTTCGCCAACTACCAGTAGCGATACATACCGTGGCCCAAGTGCTTTTAGCGAACCTGAAACACAAGCCATTAGAAATTTTTGTAATGCACACCAATTTGCTACGGCATTGAACGCGCATACTTATGGTAATTTATTGATCTATCCATGGGGTTATCTTCCAAGTATCTACACGCCTGATAGTGCTACTTTTGTGAATTGGTCTGTTCTATTAACCGAGACAAGCAGATTTTTATACGGTACCGGCGATCAAACAGTGAACTATGTTGTAAATGGTGATAGTGATGACTGGATGTACGGCGAGCAAACTACAAAACCAATGATCTTAGCTATGACACCAGAAGCGGGAGCAGCCAATGACGGTTTCTGGCCGGCATCATCACGTATCCTGGATGTGTGTAAAACTACTTTCAATCAAAACTATAATCTTGCAAAGATGGTTGGCAAGTACGCCATTGCAAGAGATGCGCGCGATAAATTTTTAAGCGGCAATGGTTATTTAAATTACAATTTGCAACGCTTAGGCTTACAAGCTGGTACATTTACTGTTTCGATAGTTCCTGTTGGTACAGACATTTCATCGGTTGGTGCGCCAAAAATTTATTCTACTTTAATTCAAAATCAAACGATCAGCGATTCTATTTCTTTTGTTTTAAATACAGGCTTAACACCGGGACAAGCTGTGAAATATGCAATTGCAGTTAACAACGGTGCTTTTACACGTTTAGACACAGTGACTAAAGTGTATGGCACACCTTTAACTTTGATTTACGATAATGGAAATTCAACCGCAACAAATTATACTACATCAGGTACCTGGGGATTGAGTACAACAAAATTTGTTTCCCCACCAACCAGTATTACCGAGAGTCCTACAGGTAATTATACGGGGAACCTTACCAAATCTATCACATTAAAAAATCCAATGGTGTTAACCAATGCGGTATATGCACATTTACAATATTACACACGTTTTGAAATGGAAAAAGATGGTGATAAAACACAAATACTAATAACTACAAACGATGGTACAACCTGGGCACCTTTATGCGGTAAGTACGAAACAGCTCCTACATCATTTGGAGGAACGGTACCTATTTATGATGGCATCCAGGACGCGTTCGTAAAAGAGGATATTGACCTTTCATTATATTTAGGACAAACAATTAAATTAAGATTTTTATTCAATACAGATTTTAGTGTCAATAAAGACGGTTTTTATTTTGACGACCTTTTGATCCGTGTTATTTCCTCGGGCCCTGTAGGTGTTGTTATAAATATTTTAGTTGGCGATAATATTGTTTTAAGTCCCAACCCATCTAATGGTAATTTTAATTTATCAAATCCTGATGGAATTTCTATTGATGTAGCGGTGTATAACTCGTTAGGACAATTAGTTTATCAGCAACAGAACAATAACGCTTTAAACTCAAACATTAATATTGAGAACCAGGCTGCCGGAATTTATTTCGTAAAAATAAAAGCGGGTGGAGAAGAAGTGGTGAAGAAAGTAGTTGTAGAAAAATAATTCTCAGTGTCCTTTGTGAAAAATTCTTCGTGCTCTTTGTGGATAGATTTAACCACGAAGTTCACAAAGGAGGCGCAAAGTTCTCAAAGGAATTATTTGTATTTCCAGTTTTCTATTTGGCTCTTCATAATATCTTTATATTCTTCAAATTGAGTTTTACGATGACCATTTGCACCGGAGGGATGAGGGAAATAGTCTAAAATAATATTTTGATTAATTAAGCTGTCTTCCTGTAATTTTTTTAGTACCTCGGAAACGCTATTCCCTAGAGGGATGATTAATGTGTTTTTAAAGGAATTGATTTCGGGAACAAAATTTTGCTTAATAGAGTTCCATAAAATTTTGGTGTTTATCGCTGATGGATTTTTTCCATTGTAATTCTTGTTTTTGTGAAATACTGGATACTTTAAAATAGATGTTGTATGTAAAACAGAATTTCTAATGTCAAATAATTCTTGTGTAGAGTTTATTCCAAGTTTGTTATTTAACCGTAATTCATCAAGCATTCTAATAAGATTCGTCCTCATCGACCCTGCGAAACTAGCTGCTTTTTTTCCAGATTTTAATGATCCAAACCAATCACTACTTTCTTTGTATGATTTAATAACAGTTCTATAAGAAAGTTCCATCTGAGTCCATCCTGGTGTTATTCCAACCATAACGACCGATGCCTCGGTATTCAAAAAATCAACGGGAGCATAATAAATTTCGATATTATTTTCCAAGCCTAATAAATAATCAGATTTAAGTAAATCTGACTTATCATATTTTTGTTTAATGGCTTCATTCTTTATCTTATTTCGAAATGGCATATAATAAGTATTCTCCTATTCGGTTAAACTACTTTATAACCTCTCTTCCCAAAAGCTTATTAACCCGGCCTTTCAGAATATCCAAACGTTTTATCTCTTCCAATATTTCTAATTGCTCTTCGTATTGAAGGGCTTTTAAAGATTCGCGGATAGAATTTATATAAGCGTTTAGTTTCCTGCTTTTAAAACTAAACAACGTTTTTTCGGCATCTTTTTTAGCAAGATCAATTTCTTTTGGAACTATTACGCCAAAGTTTATCCACTTCGGACTTACTTCATGTTTATCTATTACATAATTCACAGCAAAGCTACTTATGATTGGATCGGGAGATTGTAAAAAATGTTTTACATCCGGTAAACGATGATCTTTTAATTGTGCTATGTATTCATCTAAAACTGCCTGGTATAATGGGTTCTCATAAGCAATGCCGTCGCGCCATAATTCAAACACAATAAACTCGCCCAAAGTAATTTCAAGCTCATGTTCCACATCCATTTCATCTTCGGCCTGCGTAGTAATAAGTATGTTGCCGTATTTTATTAATAAAACAAGTAAGCGTTCCTCTTCTGCATCAAAATTAAAAACTTCTTTTTCGGGTTTGGTCTCAATTAATAATTCACTCTCTAAATTATCTTCAGGTGTTGTTGAGCTTTCGGTAGTTAAATAATTAGAGCTTCCTGTCTTTGCTGCACTTTTCCTTCTTATTTTATTTACTTCTAACTGCAGGATAGATTCCTCTATCTCCATTATATTAGAACATTCTCTGATATAAATGCTTCTAATAATATTATCGGGTATCAACGAAATACTTTCTACAATATCTTTAATGACACCTGCGCGTTTTATGGGATCGTTCTTACTTTCTTCGGTTAATTTTTTTGCCTTGAACTTTAAAAAGTCTTCTGTATTATTTTGTAAGTAATCTTTAAACTCCTGTACCGTTACTTTCCTGCTAAACGAATCCGGATCGTCATTATCCGGAAACAATAACAACTTCACATTCATACCTTCTTCTAACAGCAACGGAATAGCCCGGTTGCTGGCTTTTTGCCCCGCATCATCACCATCATACAATACAACAATATTCTTTGTAAAACGGTGTATTGATTTTATTTGTTCAACGGTTAGCGATGTGCCGCTTGAAGCTACAACATTGGCAATACCAACCTGGTGCATGGCAATAACATCCATATAACCTTCTACAAGGTAACAACAATCGGCATCCTGAATAGCCCTTTTTCCCATCCACAAGCCATACAAAATTTTACTCTTGTTGTAGATCTCTGTCTCGGGACTATTAATATATTTTGCTACTTTTTTATCGCTGCTTAAAGTTCTTCCACCAAATGCAACTACACGGCCGCCGTCATCGTGTATTGGGAACATTACACGGCCTGCATAACGGTCAAAAAGATCAGCCTGTGTTAATTCATTCCCCTCTACATAACGGTTGCTTATAATGCTCATACCTGTTTTTGCAAGGTATTTGGGTTGGTAACTGTTTTTTATGGCGGCTACAGTAAAAGCATTACGCTCTTCCAAACTGTAACCTAACTGAAATTTTTCTATGATATCATCGCGCAGATCGCGTTCTTTAAAATAACCAAGGCCAATAGATCTTCCTTCATCGGTATTCATCATGGTCTCTGCAAAATAGCGTGCCGCATATTGCATAACGATGAGCATACTTTCGCGCTCTGTTTGTTGTTCGCGTTCTTCAGGTGTAATTTCGCGCTCAACAATTTCGATATTGTATTTTTTAGCAAGCCAGCGTAAAGCATCGGGATACGAAAGCTTTAAGTGCTCCATGATAAAATTAACAGAGTTGCCCGATTTGCCACAGCCAAAACATTTGTAAATACCTTTTACCGCCGAAACCGTAAAGGAAGGAGATTTTTCACCATGAAAAGGGCATAAACCCAGTAAATTGGCGCCACGTTTCTTTAAGGTAATAAATTCACCTACTACTTCCTCAACATGCGCGGCATCAATTATTTTATCAACGGTGTTTTTAGGTATCACTTTTATAGTAAATTTGGACTAATAAATATACTTTAATTAGATGATAAAATTACGCTATTCTTTACAAATTTTGGTCCTGCTGTTGATAAGTGGAACCACTGTAGCACAGGACGATACAAAAGATGTTAACCCTTACAAGAAACTCACAAAATCGTTTTTTGGAGCTGTAAAAAGAGATATCCCCAACAGGAATGAAAAATTCTTTGATACTTCTTTTTATGCGAAGATAAGCTCGGCCCAAACCGACAGGACGTTAGATAATTTTAGAAGAACGCATGGCGTAATTGTGGCAATCGAAAAAACTGAAGTAGATACACAGGGCTGCAAAATGGCTACCGTAACTTCTATAAAATCAGGTCACGGAAAATTTTTATGGTATTTGTATTTCGACCAGGCGCAATATATTCAGCGTTTAACTATTGATACATTCAGTGATCAATGGTTCTATAAACCAAAACCTATTTCTAATATTAATTTTACAAGAAAAGAAATTCTTTTTGAAAGCAATCCTTTTATAAAATTACCGGGCAGTTTATATGTGCCAAATAATTTAAAGAAGCCGGGTCCCGCTGTAGTATTGGTTCATGGAAGTGGTCCACACGACAGAAATATGAGTATTTCGCGCAATAAAATATTTTTGGATATGGCTTTGGAATTAGTACAAAAAGGCATTACTGTTTTAATTTATGATAAGCGTACTTATGTTTACCAGTATCACGATCCATTTCCGATGGACAGTATGGATTTTCAATCGGAAACAATTGATGATGCAGTGGCCGCAGTTAATTTTTTAAAACAACAGCCGGGAATTGATACAAACAGGATATATATTGCAGGTCATAGTCAGGGGGCTTTATGTGCACCGTTAATGGCAAAAAAATGTAAAGTAAAAGGCTTGGTATTATTGGCCGCGCCGGGCAGAAGGTTGCTGGATATGATCCCAGAACAACTGGATTATATTGCGAGTTTACAGACAAAAAAAGATGCAACCGCCGAAGCACAGACCAATGCAATGAAATGGCAGGTTGGAAATGCGTTGAAACCCGATCTTACTTTACAAAGCAGAACCATATTGCCTTTTGGTGCACGGCCTAAATACTGGTTGTTCGACAGGAATTATAAAGTGTTGGATGTGGCTCAAACATTAACCTTACCAATACTTTTAATACAAGGGGGAAGAGACTACAACGTTACCAAAAAAGATTATGATCTGTGGAATGATGCGATGAAAGGTAAACCAAACTTTAAAGCGGTTTATTTTGAAGAGTTAGATCATATGTTCTTTACTGGTGAAGGCAAAGCAAGGCCTGAAGATATAAACAAACCAAATCATGTTTCGCAAAAGGTAACCGATAAAATGGCGGAGTTTATTAATGCGAAGTAAAGAGTTCCTAAACGAAAGCTGTCAGTTCGAGTGTTTTTTTGCCTTGCATCTTTGCAAAAAAATGTATCGAGAACAATTTGAAAAGGCGTCTCGATACGAAAATTTAAAAGAAAAATTTTCTACTCGACGTGACACCCGTGCTTATTATTTTTTATAAGCTTCCGTAGCTTTTCTAACACTGCCATGTTTTAAGAGTAATGCTTTGGCTTCTTCGTAATTTTGCATGCCTGTATTTTTCATCAGCATTTTTGCGCCACGGTCTACCAATTTATTATTGCTAAGTTGCATGTCTACCATTTTATTTCCTTTAACACGCCCTAGTTTTATCATTACGGCTGTAGAGAGCATGTTTAATACCAGCTTTTGTGCGGTGCCGCTTTTCATGCGTGTAGAACCTGTTACGAATTCTGGTCCAACAATAACTTCGATTGGAAATTTAGCAACAGAAGCCATTTCGCTTCCAGAGTTGCAGGTAACGCAACCGGTTAAAATATTTTCGGTGTTACATTTTTTTAATGCACCAATTACGTAAGGTGTAGAACCAGAAGCCGCAATACCAACTACAACATCTTTTGAATTTATATTATGTTGTTTAAGGTCTAACCAGCCTTGTTGCAGATCATCTTCTGCAAACTCAACAGCTTTACGGATAGCTTCATCGCCACCTGCAATTAAACCAATAACAACACCATGCTCAATGCCGTAGGTTGGCGGACATTCACTCGCATCAACGATACCTAACCTGCCGCTGGTACCTGCACCAATGTAAAATAATCTTCCGCCGTTTGCTAAACGTGTTACAGTTTCGTTAACCAACTTTTCAATTTGTGGAATAGCTTTTTCTACTGCGATGGGCACAGTTTTATCTTCCTTATTAATATTGGCAAGAAGTTCGTTAACACTCATTTTTTCTAAATGATCATATAACGAATCGGCTTCTGTGGTTTTCATTTAATTTTATTTAGTATAAAGTTATTCCAAAAAAAAAGCTGCTTATAAGAAGCAGCTTTTTTTTATTAATAAAACAATGTTATTTAGTTACAATTAATTTAGCAACACGCTTAGTACCCATATCGCTGTTGATGCTTACGATGTACATACCGCTTGAAAGATCTTTCGTGTCAAGTGTGTAATTAGCTTCGCCCGAGTTTAATTTTCCAAGTTTTTCTTGTTTAACAATTCGGCCGTTAATATCCATAACGTTAATGTAAGCAGTTTCGCCTTCGTTACTGTTAAAGGCAACAAATACATCACCGTTAGTTGGGTTAGGGTAAAGGCTTAGATTATTTGCACGTTTAGCTTCAAGTTCTTCCATCCCTACATAATAAGGAGGGGCTGTAAAGTCTTTGTTAGACCAAATACCACGTCCGTTAGTAGCAGCATAAATTAAACCTGAATTGTAACAATCCCAAGGTCTCATTACCTGTTGCTTAAGATCGAATATCTGTAATACCGGTAATTGATTATTGTTTGCATCTACCCATGTAGGTGCACCGGCAGTAATATCACTTGTGTAATACACACCAAAGTCGGTTCCAACAAATACTTTTTTGTTATCCGACATTTCCATTAAAGAACAATAAATTTTAGAAGCAGGTAAACCTGTTCCGTTTTTAGAAACTAATGCCACGTTAGTAGAGTTACATTTCCTTACATCGGCAACAGTGCTATATAAAATTTTAGTTCCTGTAACATCATCAAAAGTAACAGCAATAGCTTTATCATCATTAGTAACACTAATACCAGTAACTACATTGGTGTAAGTGCCAAGTAATGCAGTTCTGTATGGGCTACGAGGATTGTTCTTAGTGCCATCAGGTGCGTTGGTTGTTGAGAAGGTGAAAACATTGGTGTGTAATTTACCTGAGTAATTTTTTGCAGTAGAATCCATTAATGCATCAATATAAGAAACACGGTATAATGATTTTACTCCGCTTAATTGATCATTAGTTGCGTAATACAATTCGGTACCGCTTTTACTCCATTCTAATGCTGTAACTGTACCGCTAATTGCAACGGTATTTGAAGCGCCAGATAATTTATTACCTGCAGCATCAGTTGTTAAACATTTGTTAGAACTTACGTTTATCATACTTAGCGGATTGTTTAAGCTCAATGGCGCATTAGAAACGTAAACATTTGCACCATAACCCATGGCTAATCTTGCAGATGTAACATTTGCAATTTTAACAGGTTTGTTATTTCCACCTATAGGAGCAGCAAAATAACCAAGGGTACTAAATGATGAAACCGCAACAGGGGTTGCAACGGTTGAAGTATTTGCTCCAATTAAAGTGTTAGAACTTAAACCAAGTAATGTATAAGTTGTTCCTGCAGTTGCAGGTGTAACCTGAACAGTAAATACAGGAGTAGATTGATTAACATTACCAGGCATTAAATTATAAGTTGATTGGGTAATAGTACTGTATGTTTCAGAACCTGTTATAGTTCCGGTTCCTACTTCAGAAATAGTATAATTTGTAGTTGTTGTAGGTGTTACTACAAAAACTACATTAGTTTGAGTTATACTGCCTGGTGTTAAAACATAACTGGGAGTTGTAACTGTACCTGAAGGAACCGCACTAATTGTATAAGTAACAGGTCTAGCAGTTACAGTATAACCACCATAGGTTGATAAAGTATAGTTAGTTGTTGTTATTGGAGCTACAGTAAATACAGGGTTAGATGACGGAGCCGTAGAACCCGGTGTTAATACATACGTTGGGTTTGATACTGCAGATGAGCTTGGAGAGGCACCCATTGTATAACTGGTTAACGAACCATTGTAATCCCAGTTAAGCGGTTGCGTTAAAGTAGTAGAATACGAATAGGTCTTAGTAGAGATCTTGTCATCAACTACCTGAACAACATCGCCTGCTTTATATTTGTAAAACACAGTACAAAACACACGGTAATAAGCAGCAGCGTCAGGAACGCCTGTATAACTTGCAGTTGTTTTAGCTAAAAACGGTGCGGCAGTAAACGTTACACTAATATTATCTAATAAGGTAGTGCTATTAAGAACAACAGATGTACTTGATGTTACCACCGGCCCTGCTTGATTTTTAATGGGTGCAGTAAATGTACCTGATGAAGGAGCAGTGTATGTATCAACAAAAGATATAGAGATATCCTTTTTATCAGCTCCTGTAAAACCAGGAGAGTCCTTTGCGCTTCCGCTAATTGGCAGTACAACTGTACCAGTTCTAACAACGATACTATCAATTAATGCATACTGGTTTGGTCTTGCTGCAGAAAAAGTAAAGGTGGTTTGAGTAGTTAAAGTTTGCACACCGATCATAGAGGCAGAGAATCTTAACGTGTCATTATAAAATACCATTGAATCGGGACTAGCAGTTGTTTGCCCGTAATTTTCCCAAAGTTTAAATGGTGTACCTGTTACGTTATATGTTGTGTTGTCGTAAGGAACAATGGTTTGAAGTTTTGCGTTTGATAAAAGATCAATTTGTGTTGGAGCAGATGTTCTAACATCCGTACTTCTAAATAATTTTCCTGAACCTGCCGTAAAATATGCGGCGTTAGGAAGTATCTTTGAGAATTCAGATTGGTAAATATCCCCATTTCCCCAAACAACTTCGGTAGTAACCAACGGAAAATTACCACTGAAATAATTTAAACCATTACCACCTGTTCCACCAATAAAACCTGAAAAAGGTGTAACCAAAGTAGCAGTAGTTGGTGATGCAGCTATAGTTTGTGTTGCAGCTAAAGGAAAACGCTCGATACTCACTGAGTTAAACTGACCAGTAATTAAACCTTTATAAAAAGGTTGGTAACTTAATAATCCGTCTGAAGAGCGGTAAATACCTGCATCAGTCACAAAATAATATCTTGAAATGGAGGTACCTGATTTAATTAATTGTATATCGTGGATATTTGGTGCTAAATATAATTGTGGAAATGCATTGAAAGTTAAAGATGGTTTTATCCAGCTTCCTATAGGGTTAGAATTGTTTCCACCTGTTCTTTGCCAAACATAAAATTGGTAACTACCTACATAAAGAACATCAGAATTGAAAGGATTAACTGTTATTACTTGTGCATAATCTCCTGAAGCAATACTACCACCATTCCCTAAAGGGTCTAATTGAGGAGAGCCTTGTAAGATCAAACCCCAGGTTGCACCTGCATCATAAGAAACAAATAAACCTTTTGTTGTAGCAGAAGCTGGTGCACTTGGGCCAGCATATTTAGTAGCACAATTCGCATAAATTACGTTATTGTTTGAAGGCGCAATAGCTAATTCAATACGACCATAAGCATCGTTTTGAAGTAAAGACGATGTCATTGTTGTAATAGGCGTTAATGCAGTTAAATTATTATCAGTTGATTTATAAACTTTAGAAAATTCAGCAGCAGCAGAAGCAGGAGTAGAATTTTCATTACCAGCAGAGCAATATAAGATACCATTACTATCAAACTTCACATCTTGTCCACTAACTGTTGTAGCTGTTGGAGGACCTGATAATACAGTAAAATTAGCACCACCATCAACAGAAACCATTATCCCTTTATTAGTAGCAAGGGCAATTTTTTGAGCGCTTTGTGGACTACAAGCTACGCGGTTAATTACTGTACCAACCATCGAGCTTGGCGCAACCAGGTCTAGGTTTGTACCATTGATCCTATATAAACCTGTTCCAGGTAATGCTTTTAATTTTTGACCAGGACGTAAAAAACCCTCACCGGTTGCAACGTAAATCTTATTATCTGCAGCCTGGGCTATATAACTCACATTTAGTTTGTTACCGTTTAAAGTAACTGCGTTCCAGTTAACACCACCGTCGTTTGTGTAAAATACGCCGCTTGAAGCACTACCTACGTACAATGTATTTCCAGATGGATCAGCCTTATCAACGATCATGTTTCTTGCTCTACCTGCGTTGTAAATAGGGCCAGCCTGAGACCAGTTAAAAGGTTGTGCGTCAACAACGCCGCTTAATCCTGCTAAAGCAACAACAGCAACAGCTTTTACTAATTTTTTAGAGAGATATTTTATCATACCAAAATGGTTTATTTAAACATTAATAAATTTTAACAAATTTGTTTATTTTTTATCATAAAACAAAGCAATGTTTATTACTTTTTTTCAAAAATGGCTATTTTTTTTAAAAGTGGTTGCTTTTCACGCTTTTCTGGTAAAAAAATACAACAAAAAAGCCCGTAATGTTAATCATTTACGGGCTTTTAAGTTATTTTAAAGATCAAAATCTTTCAAGTTGCGAGAAAAAGAAGTTAGATTCTATAATTGCATTTTCGTCGCTATCGCTACCATGTACCGCATTTGCTGCAATAGATTTGGCAAATAATTTACGAATTGTTCCTTCATCCGCTTTTGTAGGATCGGTAGCACCTATCAGTTTACGATAGTCTGTAACTGCGTTATCTTTGGTTAAAATGGCTGCCACTATTGGGCCGCTGCTCATATACCCGGTTAATTCGCCATAAAAAGGACGCTCTTTGTGCACCGCATAAAAGCTACCTGCTTGTTCCTGGGTTAAACGCATGTATTTCATTGCAAGGATCTTAAACCCTGCTTTGTTTATCATTGCTAAAATCGGTCCAATATTGTTTGCTTCAACGCCATCGGGTTTGATCATTGTAAAGGTTATATTACCTGTCATTTTTTTTAATTTTAAGTGCGCAAAGATACTAATTCGCGTATTTTAAACAAGCATTATATCTTCCTTTTTACGTTATTTCACTTTTTTATTTAAAAGAGGATAGCTACTTTAGCAATATCTAAAATCTTATTAATTTATTAAGTATGAAAAAAATATATACATTTATTTTGGCACTTACTTATGTTATGGCATTAGCCCAGGCACCAACTACCTGCTCGTTAGACCCTGCTTTTTTAGCCACTAACAATGCTGGTATTTGGCCCGACAGCGCAACCAATTTTATACAAGGCACTGTTGGTTTGCCTTACGGACAAAACATTACCGTACGTGTGCCTCACGATACCGTACAAAGCTCTATTACAATTTGTTTTAACCGTATAGAGCTTAGTACACCAACAGCCTTTACAAATTTTAATTTACCTCCGGGTTTAAATTTATTGGCAGGTACTACCGTTACAACCGCCGCAGGTGTTTATAAATTTCCGGGTAATGCAAGCAGCTGTGCAGTTATTTCAGGCACGCCAACAACGGCGGGCACTTATACTTTACAGTTTAAAGTGCAGCCTTATTTATCACCTTCGCCATTCGGCCCTTGTCCTGCAACTCCTAATTATAATAATGGCTCAGCGTCTATTTCTCCTGCAACAACTTTAAGTTATTATATCATTCAAATAAATCCCGCAGTTGGTATTAAAGAAGAAGTAACGTCAAGATCATTAAATGTTTCAAACGTTCCAAATCCTTTTACTGCAAAAACAACTATAAAATTTAATGTTAAGGATGAGGCCTCTGCAAAAATTTGCGTGTATAATTTATTGGGCGATAAAATTTTTGAAGATAAAATTAAAACCACTTATGGTGATAACAGTTATGAGTTAGATGGCTCAAACTGGAGTAACGGCATGTATCTTTACACAATTCAATACAAAAATTTTTCTGAAACAAAACGAATGGTTCTTACCGCAAACCGTTAATGAGTAGTCAAACGTTTGAATTATTAATTTTAGGTTCGTCCTCTGCAAGTCCCACTTCTGAAAGAAATCCAAGCGCTCAGTTATTGAACATAGCTGAGCGTTATTTTTTAATTGATTGTGGCGAAGCAACACAAATTCAGTTACGCCGTTTTAAAGCAAAGTTTCAGGCAATAGATCATATTTTTATTTCGCATTTGCATGGCGATCATTTTTTTGGCTTGCCCGGCTTACTTAGCAGCATGCACCTTTTAGGACGCAAGCAGGAAATTACTGTTTATTGCCCTAAAGAATTAAAAGATGTAATGGATCTTATGAATTCAGTTTCCGATACGCGTTTTAATTTTACAGTTAATTGGGTGTTTACGAAGAATGATGGTTTAAATTTAATTTTTGAAGATGATAAAGTAGAAGTATTTTCTTTCCCTTTAAAGCATCGCATTTTTTGTACCGGTTTTATATTTAAAGAAAAACCTTTGCCAAGAAAAATAGATAAATATAAACTGGATAAATTTAAAGTTTCAACAGCGGATGTTTTGAAATTGAAAAACGGAGGTGATGTTGTAAATCAAGAAGGCATAACCATAAAAAATAAACAGGTAACAATCGATCCACGTGATCCAAAAAGTTATGCTTATGCAAGCGATACAATTTATTCTCCGGCCATTGTAGAGTATGTTAAAGATGTGGACCTTTTATATCACGAGAGCACTTTTTTAAATGATAAAAAAGAGAGGGCAGAGAAGACCTATCATTCAACAGCCGAACAAGCGGCTCAAATTGCAAAGGCCGCCAATGTTAAACAATTGTTATTAGGCCACTTTTCGGCCAGGTACGGCGATCTTGAGCAGTTCATAGCCGAAGCAAAACCATTTTTTGATAACTGTTTGTTAGCAACCGATGGCAAAAGGATAACGATTTAACACATTTTTTTAGAATTTCTTGTGTATATTTGCTTTTGTTAAATTATGATCAAAGTTTTAATAGCCGATAAAAATTTTCTGTCCAGGGTTGGACTCGAACTTTTAGTGGGCGAATTAAAAGGTTTTGAATTAGTGCCATCTGTTTGTGGCGATAAACATGATCTACTTAGTCAGTTACAACTTTCTAAACCCAACTTATTAATCACCGATTTTACTTCTTTAGGAATTGAAGTGGATGAAGTAAGGGTTATTGCAAAAAAATTCCCGAAAATTAAATTTTTGGTGATAACCGAAATGTTATCTAAGAATGATCTTAATAAAGTTTTGCAAAGTGAGGTTACCAGTTATTTATTAAAAGATTGCGACAAAACAGAAATTTTAGAAGCCGTTAACTCAACCATTAAAGGAGAGAAATTTATTTGCGGAAAAATTGTTTCTTTTTTAACTGCCGCTAAAGAAATTAAAATTACCAATTCATTTATTAAATCTTTAGGTTGCGATGGTATGAATGTTACCGATCGCGAAATTGATATCATTAGAGGTATTGCCGAAGGTTTATCCAATAAATTAATTGCCGATAAATTAAAATTAAGTACGCATACTGTAAATACACATCGCAAGAACATCATGAACAAATTAGGTGTAAACAATACCGCGGGTGTTGTAATGTTTGCCGTTAAAAATCAATTACTGGAAACAAACTTTAATTTGTTCGAGTAATATTTCTGTATTTTTTT
The DNA here is from genome assembly GCA_030681615.1 of Bacteroidota bacterium. GTDB lineage: Bacteria > Bacteroidota > Bacteroidia > B-17B0 > Aurantibacillaceae > Aurantibacillus. Next base: position 23,496 of record JAUXSA010000157.1, on the reverse strand, counting down.
AGCCACAGATTCCACAAATTTTCACGGATATTTTTTTAAAAGCAATATGCTTATTATTATCCTTTTGCAATAAAATAAATCTGCGGTATCTGCGCTCCCGATAGCTATCGGGACTGCGGCTTTTATTTAGCGAACTTTCTTTTTCTAAGGAAGAATTGTATCAATCCAAAAGCTATTAGTAACGCTACAGGCAACAACACATTGGTCATTTGCCATTTACTGCGTTGCGTTGTTATTTTCTTTTTATCCAGTAAACGTAAGGTTACTTCGCGCGAACGTAATTGCAACATGCCTTCATCATCCAGCAAATAATTTACACAGTTCAATAAAAAAGTTTTGTTGGCGTATTGTCTGTTCGAAAATTTATCGTACCCCAAAGGATAAGGCCTTCTTTCATTACGGTTATAATCGTTGCGGGCTATATCGCCATCGGCAACAACGATCATTTTGGTATATTTTCCTTTGTCAATGAATTTATGTTTTTTAGTAAAGTTGGTATCTTGCAAAAATATAGTTGGCAAACGGTTCTCGGCAAAACTGGTAAATTCTCCTTCTAATAAACAAGCCACAGGAATGTACGAGTTCATGAACTGCGATTCTTTTGGCGGAATCTGAACGCTGCTATAAAAGATCCTTACAGGTGTTGGCAATGTTTTTGTGTAACGTGATGTGCTTAATAAAATAGTTTTTTTAATTCCTTTTGCAGAAATTGTATCTAAAGAGCCAACGTAATCAAATTTAATAAGATCAAGATTTTTTACAATAGGATGATCACCATCCGGTAAAACTAAAGGAGAGAATGGCCATGGAAATAATTTAAAATTAGGCTGACCTTTTTTAAAGCCAACATTCATAGGTATTACAGAGCATTGAAAATCCTGTAGTAGAACCGAGTTTAAACGTACGCCATATTTAAATAACATGTTATCTAAATTAAGTGGATTGCTTAAGCCTAAAGAGTAACCTTTCATTTGTAAGGTATCCATGTTTATTCCAACCGGATCTACGAGCCAAAGTACTTTTCCGCCCTTCATGATGTATTGATCAATAATGTATTGATCGGCAACAGAAAAAGAGCTATCCGGTTTCGCAATAATAATAGCATCGCTTTGATCTAAGGCACCTAGCTTTCCTAAAATGGCTGTGCGGTTAACATCATAATATTCTGAAAGACTTCTTGCAAGATCGTAAGTGCGCAACGTATCTAATTCGTAATGACCGTCAATAAAAGTCACTTCTTGTTTTTTACTACGCTTTAATTTGCGAATGGTGTTGGTTAAACTGTATTCTAATTCTTTTACGGAGTTATTTACAGATGTTTCAAAATCAGTATTATCCTGGCGGCTAAAGATCTTCCAAACGGCTTCGCGTCCTTTATGGCTTACAATAGCGCCCGGCCACACGCGTGACTCCGACATCTTATCTTTGTTTTTTTCGTAAACCTGTTCTGGCACTAATCCTTTTTCATACAATTGTTTTTCGAGACTGGTTTTTTCATCGCCACTCATGCCTTCGCCCGGTACAATAAATTCGTATTGTATCTGGTTGCCCGAATAAGCCCTGAATTCATCTAAAATTTCTTTCGCTTCATTTCTTAAACGTGTAAAACTTGGATTAAAATCTCCATCAAAATAAACTTTAAAATAAACCTCGTCATCTAAATTCTTTAATAAGGTTTTGGTTGATTCAGCTAATGTGTAACGTTTTTCAGAAGTAAGATCGAAACGCTTAAAATAAAATGAACCAATAAAATTTATTAAAACAACAATAGCAATTAAAACAAACAGCGACATGATATCGCGGCGTTTATTTTTTGAAGTGGTTATTTTTTTCTCTGCTACCATTTCCTGCTTTCTAAAACTAATTTGGTTAACAAATTAAAAAGTGCAATCACACTTATAAAATATAAAGCATCGCGGGTATCAATAACACCACGGCTCATGCTTACATAATGATCGTTCAGTCCTAATCCTTTAAAGAAGGCATCGTACTTGCCAAACACACCGCTTTGCGCAATAAATTCAAAACCTATATAACAAAAAAAGCAAAGTAATAAAGCAATAATAAAAGCAATAACCTGGTTCTCTGCAATAGCCGAAGCAAAAATGCCAATGGAAACAAAACCTGCACCTAAAAATAAAAGTCCTACATAAGAACCCCACATACCCCCGGTATCAATATTACCTTTTGGGGCACCAAGCACATGCACGCTGTAATAATAAATAAGTGTTGGCAATAACGACACCATTACTAATGTAAAGCCTGCTAAATATTTTGCAAGCACTAATTGTAGATCGGTAAGCGGGCGCGTTAATAATAATTCAATAGTACCCGTCTTTTTTTCTTCCGAAAAAGAACGCATGGTAATGGCCGGGATCAAAAATAAATATACCCAGGGCGCTATAAAAAATAAAGGATCGATATTGGCAAAACCATTATCTAAAATATTTGATCCTCCGCTTTCTGAGGGGATCACCCACATAAAAATACCCACCAGCGAAATAAAAACGCCAATAGCAATGTAGCCAATTAAGGAACTTAAAAAACTACGTATTTCTTTTAAATAAAGCGTTAACATAAAGAATAAAAGTACTTATTATAGAACATGGTTTATTGTCTTTTGAGATATAAATTAACTAAAACATGTTTATAACGTAAGTGATAATCTTAAATGAGCACCAAGCCCTTCATTGATTATACGCATAAGGGTTGAGAGCCTAATATCACTGGAGTTGTTTTCGATCCGGGAAATATAGGATTTGGTAGTACCACATTTTTCAGCAAGCTGCCCTTGTGTTAAATGTTGTTTTTCCCTCATTTCCTGGATCAAAATACCAAGTTTAAATGCTTCAAATTCCTGTTCGTAATGTTCGCGTTTTTTTGCTCCGCGTTTGCCATATTCATTATCTAACAAATCTGCAAATGAGGTTAAACTTTTATTTACTTTCTTTTTCATTGAAATATTGTTTTTTTAATTTTTCCGCGAGTTCAATTTCATTCTTTGGAGTTTTTTGCGTTTTCTTTTGAAAGCCATTTAGTAAAATAACTAATTTGCCTTTGTCAAAAAAGCAAAATATTCTGTATATATTGCTAATAACTTCAACTCTAATTTCAAATAATCCATCAGTTCCTTTTAAAGATTTAAAGTGCTTTTCCGGAACATATTCCAAAACCTCTAACAAACCTATTGCATGATTCAACTTCTTTTTAACTTCTTTGGTTTGTTTATTGTAGAAGTCTAAATAATAATTCTTATAAAAGTATACCTCTCTTCTTTTTGAATGAGTGCTCACTTAGCAAAGTTAGCTAATTAGACAACATTCTCCAAAATATTTTTACAAATTTTATGATACATGATTTCTATTCAACCTCTTCCAGTGTATCGCCGGCAGGTGCGTTATCCAATATTTGATAAACTTTATAAGTTTGGTATGCCGAGCGGTTTAACTGGTTGCTTAAAATAATAACCGTTAACTTATCATTTAACCTGCGGTGGAACGAAGAACGGTAACCATGCCACCAGCCATTATGATACACTTCTTTTTTGAGCGAATCGTTAACATCTTTTAAACGCCAGCCATAACCATAATTACTTAATTTTTTTTCGCGGCTATAAGCGGTGTATGCTAAAGCCTGCGTTTCAGCTTTAATGATCTTATTTTGATACATGGCCTCGCTAAACAAAAAAAGATCGTAAGGTGTTGAATAGATACTTTTATCACCCAACACATAATCACTGGCATCCAGGTCAATAGGCTTCCACTTGGTATCGTAAGGCTTTGTAACGTTCTTCCCGTTGAGGTCAATATCTTTTATGGTGGCCGTATTCTTCATGCCCAAAGGTTTAAATAATTCTTCTTTCACAAAATTAGAGTAAGACTTGTGCGAGACCTTTTCTATTAACAAAGCCAGCAAAGCATAATTGGTATTACAATAGTTAAAGCGTGTATTTGGTTTTAAATAGGGCTTTGGATTTTTTACAATATAACAATTGTACATATCTTCATTACTCATTTGGTAATTAGGCTGATAGATCTCGCTATTTAAAACATAAATATAATTGGCAAGGCCCGAACGGTGATTTAAAAGTTGTTTAACCGTTACGTCCGTATAAGGAAAATCAGGAAAATAAAAAGCAAAAGGTTTGTTAAGGTCTATTAATTCTCTTTCGTGCAACATTAAAACGGCTGTGGCCGTAATTACTTTTGAAACGGAGGCTAACTGGAACATAGATGAATCGGTAAGCAGATCTTTAGTATTCTTATTTAAAATGCCCAGCGATTTTTTAAATAACACCTTGCCAGCGCGCGCCACCAAAACAGAACCGTTAAAGGTACCCGTAAGGTTTAGCTGTGTGAACATGGTATCTAATTTATAAGAGATAAATTGTTCTTCTTTATTTAAGTTTGTGGGGATCTCGAATTTATCAGACTTTGAAACAGTTTTTCCTCTACTGGCGGTTGTGGAGTTGCCGCAGCTTAAGAACATTACCAATAAGATAAAAAGTATGGATAATCTGTTCATTATTTTTTAGTTTTAGTTGAAGTTTTCTTTTTTACTTTTTTCTCTACCACTTCGTCTTCATCGTTGTATTTATCATAATCCAGTTTATTGCCCCAAAAGCTCATTTGCTGTTTTATCCAGGCCTTGCGTTTAGAGATGTAAGAGCTTGGCGGGTTAGCAACATATTTTAAAGGGTTAGGCAAAACAGCGGCAATAGCAGCACACTCATCTTTATTTAATTTAATGGCTGGTTTTTTAAACCAGTGTTGTGCGGCTGCTTCGGCGCCATAAACGCCATTTCCCATCTCAATGCTATTCAGGTAAACTTCCATAATGCGCTCTTTGCTCCAAAAGGTCTCTATCAATAATGTAAAATAAGCTTCAAAACCTTTACGTATATAACTGCGGCCAGGCCATAAGAATACATTTTTTGCTGTTTGTTGTGAGATGGTACTGCCGCCTCGTATTTTTTTGCCTTTTTCGTTGGCTTTCATGGCTTTTTCAATAGCGCCCCAATCAAAACCGTAGTGTTTAAGGTAATTCTGGTCTTCGCTACAAACCACGGCCAGCTGTAATTTTGGCGGGATCTCTTCAAGGCTAACCCAATCGTGTTTTAAGGTCATGCTTTTGCCATCACCTTTCTGCTCAACACAACGTATTAACATTAAAGGCGTTAAAGGCACGGGTACCCAACGAAAAAGAATGGTGCTGCCAACCGAAAGCACAATAAAAAAAACAATGATCTTTAAGATCACCTTAAATATTTTGGTTAACAAAATCATCCTTTATCTTGCAAATCTATTCGTATTTTTAAACCTTGAACGCTTTAGTTTGTAAATCAATTAACTATCGATTCTTAATTACTATGAACAAAAAATGGACCGGCATAATTATTCTTGTAATTGGCGCCTTTATTGCCTTTTATTTTTACAATAAATACAAAACTGCCCCAACAATAGACTTTAATAAACTCAATTTATCCGATCTTAACGGCAATCCGGTAAAATTCTCATCCTTCAAAGGCAAAAAAATAGTAGTTAGCTTTAGCGCGTCCTGGTGCCCGAATTGTTTGGAGGAGATGCGCGAAATGAATGATATAAAAGATACAAAATTGAGCGATGTGGAAGTGATCATCATTAGCGATGAGCCTTTAGAAAAAATAATGTCGTGGAAATCGAGAAAGGGTTATCCATTTACTTTTTTGAAATTAGAACAGGGTTTTAATGATATAGGTATCTTTTCTATTCCAACATCTTATATTGTAAATACAAAACTAGAAGTAAAAAAAGAAGAAGTTGGTTATATTGATTGGAAAGATGAATCAACAGCAGAACATTTAAAAAAATTGATGGAGTAGTTGGATTTTAGGCATTGAAAAGAAGCGAAATTTAACATTTGCTGTCACTTCGAGTAAATTTTTGTTCGCCTCTTTACAAAAATTGTATCGAGAAGTATGAATGAGATCATGTCTCGATACACTTCGCTAACGCTTCGTTACTCGACATGACAGATATTTAAAACTAAAAATAATTTTAATAATATTACATATCAATGAGTACGAAGGATGTTACAAAATTAAGTTCTAAAGAGTTTATTATTATTAAAGGCGCGCGCCAACACAATTTAAAAAATGTGGATGTGGCTTTACCGCGTAATAAAATGATCGTTATTACCGGACTATCCGGTTCGGGAAAATCATCGTTGGCTTTTGATACTTTATATGCAGAGGGACAAAGACGTTATGTAGAAAGTCTTTCGGCTTATGCCCGCCAATTTTTAGGGAGATTAGAAAAACCACAGGTAGATTATATTAAAGGCATTTCGCCGGCAATTGCCATTGAACAAAAAGTTATTTCTCGCAATCCAAGAAGTACAGTTGGTACAATAACCGAGATCTATGATTATTTTAAATTATTATTCTCACGCGTTGGTAAAACGTATAGTCCTGTAAGTGGCAAACAAGTAAAACGCCAAACAGTTACCGATGTAGTGAATTTTGTAGCCGAATTAAAAGAAGGTGCAAAGGTTTTAATCCTTTCAAAAGTTTCTGAAGCAAAAGACCGTCCTTTTCAAAAACAATTGGAGTTGCTTTCGCAACAGGGTTTTTCGCGTGCGGTTATTAATGGAGAAATTAAAAAGATAAACGAAATAGATCCTAAGACCTTAAAAAAAACATCAGAAGTATTTTTATTAATTGATAGATTAGTTTCTAATCCAACAGATGAAGATTTTTTAAACCGCACTGCCGATAGTGTACAGACTGCTTTTTTTGAAGGGAACGGCGAATGTTTACTTTGGATAGAAAAAGGTGACGGCACTTACAGCAAAAATTCTTTCAGTAATTTATTTGAGCTGGATGGCATTTCGTTTGAAGAACCAAACGTCAACTTTTTCACTTTCAATAATCCTATTGGTGCCTGCAAAACCTGCGAAGGCTTTGGAAGCATTATTGGTATCGATCCTGATCTTGTTATTCCCAACAAAAGTCTTTCTGTATTTCAAAATGCAATTGTGTGTTGGAATGGAGAAGTAATGAGCGCTTACAAAAAAGAACTTTTAAAGAATGCGCATAAATTTAATTTCCCGGTACATAAACCTATTGTAGAGTTATCTAAAAAAGATTACCAGTTATTGTGGGAAGGCAACCAGTATTTTGATGGCTTAAATGCTTTCTTTAAAATGTTGGAAAAAGAAACGTACAAAATTCAGTATCGTGTTATGTTGGCGCGTTACCGTGGTAAAACGGTTTGTCCGGATTGCCAGGGCACACGTTTACGCAAGGATGCGAATTACGTTTTAATTGCCGGAAAAAATATTACAGAGCTAGTTTTAACGCCCGTTGATCAGTTATATCCTTTCTTTAAAAATTTAAAGTTAGACGAGCACGATACAAAAGTAGCCAAGCGTTTGTTGGTAGAGATCACTAACCGTTTACAATATTTGTTAGATGTTGGTTTAGGATACCTGACATTAAATCGTGTTGCCAATACATTAAGTGGCGGCGAGAGCCAACGTATTAATTTAGCAACACAATTAGGAAGTACCTTGGTTGGCAGTTTATATATTTTAGATGAGCCAAGCATTGGTTTGCACCCGAGAGATACCGAGCGATTAATAAAAGTTTTGCGTTCGCTACAGCAGCAAGGTAATACGGTGATTATTGTTGAGCACGACGAAGAAATTATGCGCATGGCCGATGAGTTGATAGATATTGGTCCGGAGGCCGGAACGCATGGCGGTCATTTGGTTTTTCAGGGCACGCATAAAGAGTTATTAAAAAATAAAGCAGGTTACACCACAAAATATTTAAATGATATTTTAAGAATTGAAATTCCGAAAAGCCGTCGTAAGTGGAAAGAGTTTATTGAGATAAGAAATCTGAACGATAACAATTTAAAAAATGTTTCCGTTAAATTTCCTTTAGGGGTTTTAACCTGCGTAACAGGTGTAAGCGGTTCAGGAAAATCGACGTTGGTAAGAAGAGGCTTGATCCCTAACTTACAACGTTACTTAGATGGTTATTTTGAAAGTGTGAATGCCGATCACATGATAGGTGGCAGCTTAAAACAAATAAAACAATTAGAGTTTGTAGATCAAAATCCAATTGGAAAATCGTCGCGCTCTAATCCCGTAACTTATGTAAAAGCATTTGATGAGGTTAGGAATTTGTATGCAGACCAGGGTCTGGCAAAAACCCGTGGTTACAAACCGGGCTTTTTTAGTTTTAATGTAGAAGGTGGTCGCTGCGAAGTTTGCCAGGGCGAAGGGCAAATTACGGTAGAGATGCAGTTTATGGCCGACATACAATTGCAGTGCGAAAATTGTAAAGGCAAACGTTATAAAGCAGAGACTTTAGAAATTTTATATCGCGGCAGATCTATTTCTGATATTTTAGATATGACGGTTGATGATGCTGTTGAATTTTTTGAAGGAGATACCGAAAATAAAACCTGTAAAAAAATATTAGAAAAACTACAGGCACTGCAAGCGGTTGGTTTAGGTTATGTAGCACTCGGACAAAGCAGCAGTACATTAAGTGGAGGAGAAGCACAGCGTATTAAGCTGGCCAGTTTTTTAATTGCCATTAATAATACATCGCCCACTTTATTTGTGTTTGATGAACCAACAACCGGTTTACATTTTCATGATGTGGCTAAACTTTTAAAATCATTTGATGCCTTATTAGCAAAAGGACATTCTATTGTTGTAATTGAACATAATTTAGATGTAATTAAATGTGCCGACTGGATAATTGATATTGGTCCTGAAGGAGGAGAGAATGGTGGAACCATTGTATTTGAAGGAACACCCGAAGAGCTCGCTAAAAATAAAAAAGGGTATACTGGGAAGTATGTGGCGGAGAAGTTGAGGTAGAAAAGGGCCGTACGATATTTTTTTTGAGATTGCAGATTTGGATTCGATTCTATATGTAATCCTAATAAACCGTGGTACCTTTTTTGTAAAAATAAAGGTACCACCCTAATTATTTAAAAATCAAATAAATTATTAGTTATTTTTCACGCTATTTTAATCCACATTTTTTTATGTTATCATTTAATTATTTTAACTAATTGATTTTTAATATATTATAAAATATATGCATTTACATATATTTTATAATATATATTAATAATTATATTTAATTACATATAATATTATTATATTTGTATAAATTATATTTAATTACATATAATGAAAAATTTACCAGGATTCGTAAAAGAAAAAAGAAAGCAAGCTAATCTTACTCAAACTGAATTTGCAGAACGCGCAGGAGTTGCATTAACTGTAATAAGAAAGATAGAACAAGGTCAAGTGAATTTAAATCTTGGTAGTGTAAATCAAGTATTGAAAATGTTTGGACATGAATTAGCGCCAGTAAATAGTAAAGATTTGAATAAATGAGACAAGCAGAAATATTTTATAAAGATATAGTAGCTGGCTTACTTACAGAAACAGATGATGGAGAGTATATTTTCAAATATGATGAAGAGTACGTAGAGAAATATCCTGATCAGTTTCTAACATTTACAATGCCAGTTCAAAAAAAAGAATATGTTGATAAAAGGCTTTTTCAATTTTTTGATGGATTAATTCCTGAAGGATGGTTACTGAATATAGCTTCGACAAACTGGAAAATAAATAAGAATGATCGAATGGGTTTATTAATGGCATGTTGTGAAAATTGCATCGGTGCAGTAAGTGTAAAACCAATAACTCTATTGGATGAAGAATAAGTGTTTATATTGTTATAAGACATTAGAAAATAATGAGAGCGATTTTCATGAGCATTGCAGCATGGAATTTTTTGGTGTTAAAGATGCGCCGGTGTTAGCATATACACTTGATCAAATGAGTCAGCTAGCAATGAATGTTATTGAACGTAAAATTGCTGTGCCAGGTGTACAACCAAAATTATCACTTAGTCAAATAAATAAAGAATTTGGAAATGGAAAAGACAGACTAACAGTTGTAGGTGCGCTGGATGGAAACTATATTTTAAAGCCACCTTCAGAATATAAAGAGATGCCGGAAGATGAACATGTAACAATGCGCATTGCAGAGGCATTCGGAGTAAGTGTAGTGCCATCAAGTCTTATACGTTTGCAATCAGGAGAACTTTGTTACATAACTAAGCGGATTGACAGGAAAAATAAAGGAGATAAAATACATATGATAGATATGTATCAAATTGTGGAAGCTGTTGATAAATATAAAAGTTCAATGGAAAAGATTGGCGATGCAATAAATAAATATTCGAGTAACACATTATTAGATATATCTTATTTTTTTGAACTGACTGTGTTTAGTTTTTTAACATGTAATAATGATATGCATTTAAAGAACTTTTCTATGATCAACAATGGTAGAGAATGGTTATTAGCTCCCGCATATGATCTGTTAAATGTAGCATTAGTATACCCGAGTGACAAGGATGAAATGGCCCTATCAATAAGAAGAGAAAGGAATCGATTAAAACAATATCAGTTTGAACTGTTTGGAGCAGATCTTGGATTAAATGAAAAGCAAATAGAAAATGTATTCAGAAAATTTATAACTAAAAGGAATATTGCTTTAGAATGGATAGATAATTCATTCTTATCATCAGAAAACAAAGAAAAGTATAAAGATCTTTTTGATGAGCGACTCTCTAGGATAATTAATATTCCTCTAAATAAACCCGAATTCCCTCCTTACAGATTTTATAAAAATAAAGAAGGAATGAAACTTCGCACATGGAGCGTTCCGATAGATAATAGTTTTAGTTCTCTTCGTTTGTTTAATATCCATCTTGAGCCAATCGCTTTAAAAAATAAATTTATCATAGAAATAAATATTGATGATGGGAAACATAAAACAGTTCGTGAATTTCCATTAGGCGATTTATTTGTAAATATCAAATTGACTAATAATTTGTTTTTTATCACTAAAGAAACAAAATATATTGACTTAATACTTCCTGAAGGAAGAAAAAAAGTTACGGCAAAAATAAAAGTATCGTTACCAATTGACGATTTTAGTATGGAATTAAATTGTGAATGGATAAAGTGATGCTAACTATTGGAAGTATTAGATAGAAAAAAACTCCCGCTCATTACAACCGAGTTTTTGCTTTTATAGACCTATTTTACGTAGAACTATTTCTACAATAATATGCTGTTTATGATGTTTTTTCTTCAGGATCAAATTGTTCAATTTCATCACTTACGCCCTCTTTTGTTTCTTTTGTTTCCTTTTTGGCGGCTAAGGTTTTTGAAGACTCTTTCTCTTTTTCCGAACTTTCCGGATCGTTTTTGTTTTCTTCGTTGCCCTCTTTTGTTTTCTCTTCTTTAACTTCCTTTACAGTATTCTGTTGATCGGTTTTTAAGATAGAGTTTTTGTTCTCGCTATGTTTCACTGTTTCCTGCTTGCTACTTTCCGTTTTTTCGGTATCATCTCCCTCTTTTGTAAGAATGGTAGTCAATAGTAAGGAGCCATTATCAGCATCCATGTGTTGGTGGGTCTCCTGTACTTTCCAGCCTGTTTTTAAATACACGTTTAATTCTGTCTCTGCAGCTGCGCGGTGTGTTACATCATGGATATTATTCACCAATATTTTTATCTGTGTCATAGTATATATTTGATCTATAACAAGCTAAATTTATGCCTAAAGTAGTTCCATAATGTTCCGGCTTTTTGGTAGGGACTCGTTTAAATAGCCAAAACCGGTAAAAAAACCAGCGGCTGCTTTTGAGTTTATAGATCTTTGAGTAATTTAGGATTCCAATTCCCCCTTAGAAAAGGGGGTAAGGGGGATTGATATATTTATAAATTTTAATATGAAACTGTATAAGCAACTTTTTATATCTGGTATGGTAATGTTACTATTGCATAGTTGCGGTGTTATAAAAAATTCACCTAAGTATCAATTGGCCAATGGTTATTATAAGAGCAAGTCCTTTTCTGCTAAAACTGAAAAAGTTTATATAGATAATGAGGTAGATACAGTTTACGTTTACAAATATGATAAACAATTAAAAACGGTTGACACTTCTTACCAAACCCGGTTAGCATTCGTGCAAAAAACTTCGCGCATCAATGAAAATTCAAAATATTTTCGCCAACCAAGTTTTGATGTGGATTTTGTAACCATGCCCTTTAAATTCAGGCCAACGCAAAGAGGTTTTCCGCAGCAATTTAATACCAATTTAAATGGCGCTGTTTATTTTGGTTTACGAAATGATGTTTATCAATTAAAGTATAAAGAAACGCCATTGAAGAAATTTGAACGACAAACCACGCATTACGGTTTTTCGTTTGGTGTATTTACAGGTATTGGCGGTACAGCAATAAACCCATGGGTTACAAACAATGTTGTAGGTTATGAGTACGATGGCGTGGCTTGGTCAAAAGGCCTTAGTGCCATTATTGGTATTAATAATTTTACAATTGGTTTGGCGCTTGGTTTTGATGACCTTTTGGATGAGAATAAAGATTTTTGGATCTACCAGCAAAAGCCCTGGTTAGGTTTGGCATTTGGACTTAACCTTAATTAATCACAGTCAAACCCATATTTTCTTAATAATTTAGCTTTAAAATTAGCTTATTTTAAGAGGTTATTATTATCTTGTTCTTGCATAATGACCGGTTTTTTTAAAATAAATCTTCTTGTTATTTTTTTAATAAGATGTTGCAATTTTATTGTTGCGCAAAATACAAGTGGTGAGCAAAGTCGAACCATCGATTCTCTCAAAAAAGTTCTTGCTTCAGAAAAAAATGATACTGTAAAAATAAAAACACTAAGTGTTCTAACTGAAAATGCTTCCGAAAAAGAATGGCCTGTTTATAATGATCAGATGCATGCTTTTGCAAAAGAAAAATTAAAAACAGAAACAAAAGGAAAACCTTTGTATATTTTTTACATGAGATTTCTTGCAGATGCAATTAATAACATGGGCATTTTGCAACAGGAAGCAGGCGATGTCTCTAAGTGTATCGCTTACTACGAAGAAGCTTTTAAAATAAAAGAAGAGATCGAAGACTATGCCGGAATGGCCACTGTTACAAATAATATTGGATTGATCTATACACATACAGGTGATGGAATAAAAGGACTTGAATACTTTAAAAGATCTTTAAAAATATTTGAGAAATTAAAAAATAAATTGGGCACATCTACTGTACTTGTAAATATTGGTTCAATTTATGAGCGGCAAGGTAATATTCCTTTAGCGCTTGAATATTTTCACAGGGCTTTAAAGATCCAGGAAGAAGAAGGAGATAAAAGCGGTATTGCCAATTCACTTACAAATATTGCCGGGATCTATGATGCGCAAAAGAACCGTAAAACAGCACTTGAATACTATGAAAAAGCATTTAAATTAAAACAAGAAGCAAATAATAAAATTGGTATAAGCATTTTGTTAAATAATATATCAGTAATTTATAGAGAAGAAAACCAGCTTCAAAAATCAATTGATGTGTCTCTTCAAAGTTTAAAAATAAAAGAAGAGATAAATGATAAAAAAGGTATTGGCATCATATGCAATAATTTAGGATCTGTTTATTACTCGTTGGATAATATGCCAAAGTGCTTTGAATACTTTGAGAAAGCTTTAAAAGTTAATGAAGAAATAAATTATAAAGAAGGTACATGTTTAGCATATAAAAACCTTGGAAGTTATTATATTAAGATGGGAAATTTTGCAAAAGCAGAAGAGGTAGGATTAAAAAGTTTAGTTCTTGCTAAAGAAGTAGGGGCGCCACATCTTATAAGACTCTCTTCGGCGTTAATGTTACCGATCTATAAATTCACTAATAAACCTGCCAAAGCATTAGAAATGCTTGAGCTTTATACGTTGATGAAAGATAGTGTAAATAATATTGAAAACCGTAAAGCATCCCTAAAACAACAATTTCAATATGAGTATGAAAAAAAGGTATCGGCAGACAGTATTAAAAGTGCAGATGAAAGAAAACTGACTGATATTAAACTTGCGAAACAGGAAGCACAGATCAAACAAGAAAAAACACAACGTATTGCCTTGTATGGCGGACTTTTATTGGTGATTGTTTTTGCGGGTTTTATGTTTAACCGTTTTAAGATCACGCAAAAGCAAAAGAATATTATTGAGTTACAGAAGAGTGAAGTAGAAGGTCAAAAACATTTGATAGAAGAAAAGCAGAAAGAGATATTGGATTCAATTACTTATGCTAAACGATTGCAGGAAGCAATTTTACCCGCCGATATTTTTTGGAAAGAAAATCTTAAAAATAGTTTTATTCTATACAAACCAAAAGATATTGTTGCCGGAGATTTTTACTGGATGGAAAGCATCAGTCAACAGTCGTTAGTTGACAGTCGCCAGTCATCGAAGACTGAACAACTGCCAACCGCAGATTTAGTATTTTTTGCAGCTGCTGATTGTACGGGTCATGGTGTTCCCGGTGCGTTGGTGTCGGTAGTTTGCAGTAATGCATTAAACAGAACGGTTTTAGAATTTGGTATAAAAGATCCCGGAAAAATTTTAGATAAAACCCGCGAATTGGTTATTGCTACTTTTGAGAAAAGTGATAAAGATGTAAAAGATGGTATGGATATTAGTTTATGTTGTTTAAATAAAACAACAAACGAATTACTCTGGGCCGGCGCAAATAATTCGCTGTGGATCATTTCTGCGAATGAAAAAGATGTTAGAGAAATTAAACCGGATAAACAGCCAATTGGTAAATATGCAGAAGCCAAACCTTTTACAACTCATAAAATAAGCTTAAGTAAAAACGATAGCATTTATTTATTTACTGATGGTTTTGCCGATCAATTTGGCGGTGAAAAAGGAAAGAAATTTAAGTACAAGCAACTGAAATCGATTTTGTTACAAAATGTAAACGAAGAAATGTCAGTTCAAAAAGAAAAATTAAATATTGCATTTGACAAATGGAAAGGAAACCTGGAACAGGTTGACGACGTTTGTGTTATTGGAATAAAAATATGAAAAAGCAAATGAGTCAGTTTATCCTGAGCATTTGGACTTAGCTCATTATGATACTAGATTTGTCAGTTCGAGTAGCGGAACGGAGTGGAGCGTATCGAGAACGCTTCTCGATACATCCTTCCTGTCGTCAGGATTACTCGAAGTGACATTATTTTTTAGACTTCGATATTTTGACCTTTTGCCTAAACTTTGTCGAAATAATGTTGTGATCAGTATTAAAATTTAATTATGGAATTACCTAAAGCAATATTCTGTTGGAGCGGAGGAAAAGATTCTGCTTTTTGTCTGCATAAAGTTTTATCAGAAAAATTATTTGACGTAAAGTATTTGCTTACAACAGTAAACGATGAGTTCAAGCGCGTCTCCATGCATGGCACAAGAGAAGAGTTATTAGATCTTCAAACAGCCTCTATAGGAATTCCTTCATTAAAAGTAAGAGTAAAAGAAGGAACCAATTCTGAGTACGAAAAACAAATGGAAGCAATTCTTTTAAAAGCCAAAGCAGAAGGAGTTGAGCATGTTATTTTTGGCGATATTTTTTTAGAGGACCTAAGAACGTATCGTGAAAATAATTTGGCAAAAGTAAACATGAAAGCTGTTTTTCCGTTATGGAAAAAAGACACCGCTGAGCTAATAAAAGAATTTATCAGTTTAAAATTTAAAACAGTATTATGTTGTGTGAACGACGGTTATTTAAGCGAAGAATGGTTGGGTAGGGAGATCAACGAAAAATTTATAAAAGAATTACCTGCTAATGTTGATCCCTGCGGCGAGAATGGTGAGTATCATACTTTTTGTTTTGCGGGCCCGGTGTTTAAAAAAGAGATAAATTTTACTATTGGCGAAAAAATTTATAAAGCGTTGGATATTAAAACTGATGATACCTGTAAAACTGATCAAGCTATTGTTACCAAAGGTTTTTGGTTTTGTGATCTGCTACCACTTTGAACCACATAGACACATAGGAAAAAGAAAGAATCATAGGAGTCATAGAATTGAAGCGTAGCTTCAATTTGCTATGTTTCGCTTTTTTATTTTCTATGTAACACCTATGTATCTGTGTGGTTAATTTTTTATGAATCAGAATTTTAAATTATCTTTAGTGCCGATTGCAAGAATCAATGATTGAAAAAGTAGTAAAAACAAAGTATGCAACTATTACTTATAGAAGTGATGGTATCATTCATGTTCATTTTTTAGATCATTTGTTGATATTAGAAGAAAGTAAAGAAATATTTAAGGTGATAAGAGAAAACTCTCCATGGGATATTTGTCCGCTATATATTAGCGGCGAAACATTTTCGGGGATGGATAAAGAATCTAAAGCTTTTTTTGCCAGTGAAGAAGTATTAAAACACTGTTCGTCTGTTGCCGTTTTAGTAAGAAATATAGGACAAAAGATACTTACTAATTTTTATTTTAAACTTATTAAATCAAAAACCCCAACCCGGTTTTTTTCTGCAGAATCTGAAGCCATTAAATGGTCTTTAAATTATAAAGACGTAATTCTTTCTGAAAGAGAAAATTAAAATTATTAAAAGAATTAATAAAAAAAAGGGAAACATTTCTGCTTCCCTTTCATCTCTCAAAAAAATAGTTTAAAATCCTTTTTTCTTTCCGAATTTAATATTGCCTAAAGCATCTAAGATCTTTTTAAATACTTCAAAGTATAAAGTAATGATCAATACAATACTCATCATCCAGATAACGCAGATGTTGAACCAATACGTAGAAAAATAAGTTCCCATAAAATTCTTCCTTGGCGCAAAAAAGTGAGCGCGACCCATTTTAGAATCTACAGGGTCTTGGTAAACAGGATCTATCTGCTGAATTAATTTGCCATCTTTCTCGATACAACGGTTTAACTCACCTGCATTTTTCACCAGGTTATTTAAATTCTCATTATCATAATTGGCAGCTAATGCTAAGAACTGCTCTTTCTCTGCAGGATTTTTTTGCATAGAAAGTTTTACTTCATCCAGTTTTTTATAGGCTGTGTTTTGCACATTGATATAATAATTCTTGATGTTTGCTAAGTAAGCTTTTATAGCTGCAGCAACTGCAGGATTATAACTCTTCTCGTTTATTTGAGGCAAGACCTCGCATGCAACTTTTTTATTTATTTTAGTTTCCTTGGTTATCTCGTTAAACAATAATGCAATATCAGATTTTACGTCGTTTAATTTTTTACCTTCTTTCAGTTCGTTCTCAATTTTTACCAGTTTACTTTCCAACTTAGGCATCCAATAATCTTTTTTGTATTGGGCTACGCTAATACTTTTATCGTATTTGTAAAAATTATGTTCGTAACGATTCTCTTTGAATTGGTTTACCGCTAAAGCTTCAAAAGCCCAACGGCTGGCCATTACCTCGCCACTTAACGGCACAGAGCCTTGCGCAGCAAGCGTTGGATTTAATTTATCAAATTTAACAACCACACCGGCCAATAATAATTGCGGGATAATTAAGAATGGAATTAAGATGTAAATTGTAACCGCACTGTTAAATGCAGATGAGATATTTAAACCTAAAATATTTGCAAAACATGATGAAGTAAATAATACCATCCAATAATCGGTGTACATGCCCTGAATACCTAAAACAGAATTACCAACTATTACAAAGCTTAATGTTTGTATAGCAGATAAAGCAAACATGATAATGATCTTACTCCACAAATAACTGCCTTTACTTAAATTGAGGAATGATTCGCGTTTACGGATCTTCCTGTCGCGAATAATTTCTTCAGCACTCACCGTTAATCCAATAAATAAAGCCACAACCACCGACATGAACATGTAAGCCGGAATGTTTTCGTTCTCGCCAAAAACATACCCTTTGCTCGTGTCAACATCCGTATTAAAGAACCTAACCAAATACGCTAAAATAAAAGCGAGTAGGGGAGCTTCTAAAAAGTTGATCATTAAATACTGCGTGTTGGTTAATTTACTCTTAACATCACGCGTCATAAATACTTTAAACTGTTTAAAGATATTCGGGATCTTGAAAATACTTTCAGGGATCTCGGTATGTTTTTTCTCGGAGTGAATGTTGCTCTCAATACGCTCACGGTATTGTACGTTCCATTCAAGCGGACTAACTTTTCTGTTATACGTTAAGTTACCGTACTCATCCAATACCTTGCTTTCAATAATATTAAAGATCTGTTCAGGATTTACGTTACCACAGTTCCAGCATTCAGATTCTTCGGCGTTAACATGATTAACCAAACGTTTAAAATAACTAACGGCATCAACCGGATTGCCATAATAAATAGGATAGCCACCCACGTCAAGGATCATCAGGTTATCAAACATTTTATAGATCTCTGATGATGGCTGGTGAATTACCACAAAAATTAATTTTCCTTTTAAAGCTAGTTCTTTTAAAAGGTCCATAATATTTTCAGAGTCACGTGACGACAAACCTGAAGTTGGTTCATCCACAAATAATACACTTGGTTCGCGGATTAACTCTAACGAAATATTTAAACGTTTACGTTGTCCACCCGAAATTGTTTTTTCTAAAGGAGAACCAACTTTTAAATGTCTTGTTTCACTTAAACCTAAATCGGCTAATAAACTGTTACAACGTTTTGAAATTTCTTCATCATCTAAATTTCCGAAACACAATTTAGCATTGTAAAAAAGATTTTGGTAAACAGTAAGCTCTTCAATTAAAAGGTCATCCTGGCTAACGTGGCCAATAACTCCTGAAATAGCTTCACGTTCTGTATGAATATTTTTGCCATTTATTTTTACAGAACCACCACTTGGTGTTTCCATACTATTTAAAACGTTTAATAAAGTAGATTTACCTGCACCCGAGCCGCCCATGATGCCTATTAGCTTTCCTGACTCCTCGTTGATGTTAACATCACGTAAACCTAATTTACCGCCTTTAAATTTGTATTCAAGATTTTTTACTTCGAATGTGATTCTCGCTTGCGATTCATCACTTAAGAAACGACCAATAACGTCACTGTAATAGATCGGTTTTATTTTGCTTGAACGGATAGACGAACCCGGTGTAAAAATGTGTACACGCTCTTTAGAGATGCCTTGTCCGTTTAATTGCAGTTCGTAGTTGCCATAAATTCTCAGCGCGTACATCGACACGCTTTCAATTTGTATAACCCTAACGTCTTGAGGTAATGTTTCGCAATAAATATGTTTGCTTTGGTTTTGGATACCATCCTGGTTATTATTAATAACCAAAATATTTGGGTTGTTTGGAATAACCTCTAATCCATCAATAATAAATGAAGTTAAGAGGTTAAATTCTTCCATTGGTATGTTAAATGTATCGGCCACAGTAAGCACGAATTCATTTTCCTGTTCAGAGATCTCGTTACTTGAGTGAATAAATTCAAGCAAACGTATTAACACGATCACTTTTTGTGGTTGTTCAAGTTCCTGGTTTATTTGAGTACAGATTTTTAAGATCTTAACTGAGTTAAGAGATGTTCTTTTTGCGGCACCCTCTTTTTTCTTGCTGGTATTTTGATGCGATTCTAAATACTCGTCAAATATTTTTAAATAGGTTTCAACCTGCTCTAAATTTAATTGGCCTTTTAAGAAAGATTGTACAATTTGTCTACCGGTATTGTTTATGCCATCAACCTTTGCAATAATTGCAAACATTTGCATCAGGGCTCTTAATATTCGTTCGCTCATTTTTTATTATTTTTTAGCACAAACATTTTCGTAAAAATGTTTTGCCATTTGTTTTACTTGATTACAATCTTGTTTAGAAAAAGTAGTTACCGCTTTACCAAAAGTAAAACCAGTGATACCATCTTCTTTCAACGTTCCAATATAATTCTTAAATATTTCTATTACATAAAAACCGCTATTCTTGCTTAATTCATAATTGGTAGTTTCTTTAGCGAAAAAACTTTTTGAACCCGATTTAATTTCGAGCATATCTGTTTTACCAAAATATAAATTTTCGGAAGTACAGATCCTTAAGTAGAATTTTCCGGTTGATGCTTTTGCTAATTGTACGGTGGTGCCGTTCTTTAAAGTTGTAATTAAATATTCAGAATTTACTACTTTATTTTCTTTTGGAATGCGAATGGTATCTTTAATAAAAGCAAAATCACCCGACTTTTGGGAAAACCCAAGAGAACTGAAAAGCAGGATGCCGATAATTAAATATATATACTTCATTTTAAAGCGAATTCTAAGATACAAAAAAAGGATAAAGTTTTACTTTATCCTTTTAATTTTTTTTGAAAAATATCCAGAATTAAAAGGAATTATTTTTGTTTAAAACCAATTAACATTACAGCACATCCTGAACCGGGATTTTTATTTGCATCTAATTGAGCTTCAATAATTGTTTCAAGGGTAGATTTTACTTTGAAATCCCAATACGGGGCGTTCTTCTTATCTCTGTTAGTAAATAATAAATGACGATCCTGATCATAAATATTAAAGATCAAATTTCCATCAGAAGTACCGCTGCAAGCTGCAATTCTATATGTTGTTTCGCCAAAAAAAGTTGTTTGAAATTCAGCAGTCTCTTCCGAGTTCAATAAAAGGGCGCGGTATTGTTGCCCATCTGAAATAAAAGTAGAGATGATGTGTTTAGCACAAATATTTGCAATTGTATCGCACTGCGCATTAACTTTATTAAAGCAAGCTGTAATTGAAACAAATGATAAGGCTATAATAAATTTCTTCATTTTAGTTGATATGTTTAATATTATGATTGTGTAGTATTAATTATTTTGTTCCTGATCTCTTTTATTTTTTCAGTGATCTGCGCAATTTGCTCATCACTTACTATAACCTCAGTCGTGCTATTAATGTAGGTCATTTTTTTAGCAGTATCAGTTACAGGTTCAATAAAATTGTATTTGAACTGAATGCCATCATAAATTTTTGAAAGATCGTTTAATTGCGCGGTTAAAGCAACAACCTCAGGCTCGGCGCTGCTGCCTAAAATTTTAATTAAACTTCCTAAAGCTTGTTTTTGTTCTGCAATTCTAAATCTAACACCTTCGGTTGGTTTTATTTTATAAGCTGTAACCGAAAAATGCATACTTTCTATCCAGCCGCCTGTAAGGATAAGGCTGCTTACATTACTTCTTTGATTATTCTTTAAATAAGCATCGCTACCTCTGTATGCAATACCTACTAACACCATCATACTATCTTTGTTTGTAACGTTATTTTTGATACGCTCCATTGTAGAAGCATCAAAAGCAGCAGAAATACCTAATTTATCGGCTAATTGTTTTACCGAGGCCAGATATCCTAAAGCATCCTGAGTTTGGTTATAAAGCGAAACATACCCAAGATCTGCACCATAAATGCCTAAATTGATAGATTTTGCATAATCTGTTGAAAATGTATTTACCTTATTTGACGAATGTAAAATTGCTTTATCGTAAGTAATACCACTTTTTTGGATCAATAAAGCTGTTTGAATTGGAGACGGCACACTGAATAGTTCGCCACCTACATTTACCACCGAAGTTTTAACAGTGTCAACGGTTTCAACCAATTCATCTTTATTTCCATCATCCTTTTTAGGGTCGCCGCAAGAGGTTAAAAAAGCTACTGCAAGTGTTAAGACTAAAACGTTTTTGTTAAGCATTGTTTTATAAATTTTCATCGATAAATTGATGTTTTTTAAAGATTAATTTGACGCAAGTAAAGCAAAAAAACTGAATTGGACAAATAAAAATTCCTCACAATTCAGTTTTTTAATTGTTAAAAACATTTCTTAGTTCTTGTCGCCACCAAAATACGATTCTTCGATAATATCGGCATTAAATGCCACATCGTATATAACTTCATTTAAGATAGTTTCATTGGTAAGTTCTACCGGTTGAACCGCTTGAACGATAACCGTTTCGCAAGGTGAGCCATCTGCACGTTTATCAGTTGTAACTGTAACTTGTGCATAAGTTCCATACCCACTTTCTTTCAACATTTTGTAATGGTTAAGGTTTGGATTGTATTCCCCACAACGACTGTTCATGTAAACCACATCTTTTCCAAAATGACGGCCCTGGATTATCCAGATATAAACAAATTGATAACGCCAGCTGTCATCTTTCATCTTAATAGCAACATCCATTCTAAAAATTCCGGGACTAATTTCGTCCACTTTATACTTCCACTTTGTAGCAATATTTGTTATTGCGGTTTTTAAATCAAACATAATTTTATTTTTTAAAGTTTATCAAATATATTATTTTTTTTATTCGCCAATAAATTTATTTTAACCTCGTTTTTTAACCTAACTTTAGCTTCTCAATTTTTTAACCGTTTATGAAGCGTGCCGATGTTGTTCTCTTACTAATTCTAGCCTTTGTTCAGTTTACAGGAATAGTAGACTTTATGGTGTTAATGCCGCTTAAGCCCAAACTTACCGAGCTTTGGGGTATTACACCAAGCCAATTTGGGATTGCCGTATTTGCTTATGGTTTTGGCGCCTTTATTTCGTCGCTTATATGCGTAAATAAAGTAGATAGGTTTGACCGAAAAAAAGTGCTTGTGGTCATTTATGCGGGCTTTACTTTAGGTACTTTTTTCTGTGGTTTTGCCACAAGTTATTATATGTTAGTGTTAGCACGCTTTATAACGGGTTTATTTGGCGGCGTTTCTGGCTCCATTATCCAATCTATTGTTGGTGATGCTATTCCTGCTCAAAAAAGGGGACAGGCTATGGGTATTTTAATGATGGGTTTTGCATTGGCAAGTATTGTTGGTGTGCCTGGCGGTTTATATCTTGCGGGCCACAACCATTGGTACACCCCATTTATAATTTTAGGATTTTTGTGTGTTGTTGTATTTGTGGGGATCTTGTTTGTAGTTCCTTCTTTTACCGCTCACCTGGCTACATACAAACAACAAACATTTGTAGGTGTTATGCGCAGTGTGCTTGAAGATAAGAACCGTCGCTGGGCGCTATTATTAACGGCTCTTATTATGCCATCGCACTTTTTTATCATTCCTTTTTTAACGGATTATTTTACTTCTAATCTTCAGTTTGATTATTCGAGTACAGTGCCATTGGTTTACATTGTGGGCGGCGCCATCACAGCTTTTACCTCACCTACGATCGGTAAATTAAGTGATAGGATAGGGCGGTATAAAGTTCTTCTGGCGCTCTCTGTTTTATCGGTAATTCCTTTAATTGGCATTCCTAATTTGCAAACACATAATAAATTTGTTTTGTTATGTTTTACTGCATCTTTTTTTGTTTTTAGCGGTTCGCGTATGATCATTGCCATGGCACATACTACGAGTACAGCGCAACCGCATATTCGCGGGGCATTTTTAATTATCAACTCATCTGTGCAACAATTTGGCACTTCTATTGCTTCGTTGATAGGGGGATTTATTGTTATACAATCAAGCGATCATAATTTGCACAACTATCCCTATTTGGGATACCTGGCGGTTTTCTTTTCTATCTTAGTTGTGCTTGTATTTAATAAAGTAAAACCTTTAAAAGTTTAAGATTTCTTTTCTTTGATTTTTTTATATAGTTTAGATAGTTA
>JAUXSA010000153.1 GCA_030681615.1 Bacteroidota bacterium | reverse complement strand
TTCAGAATTATTTAATTCTTCTACGTCATGGCTTGCACCAATAATAGCATTTACATCTTGTGTATAAGAAGCAGGAATAGCAATGTATTTATTGGACGAAGCCAAAGCAAAGCGCAAACGAATGTTACTTGGTGCGTAAGGGTTTTTCTTTTTCTTATCAATAATAAAACCTAAGAACACAGAGGTTATTTTTATATCACCTTCTGAATAAGAACTAATAGGGTAAAGCGTATTTCTACCAACGTAAAAGAATTTAAAAATGCTGTTCAGGTATTGTAAACGGTTTCTGTTTTGTATGGCTAATTTCTCTGACTGTTTTAAACTGGCTCCATTCAATTCTTTGGCTCTTTCTTTTTCATAGATCAGGTAAGCACCTCTACCTTCCTTTTCCAATATCTTAATCCCTTTCTTTTCGTTGGGAATATCTTTAATAAGCTCTTCATAATAAGCTTCGTTGTCCTTTAGATCTTTTTCAAGTTGGGTTTTAAAAAACTGATCCGCTTCTTTAATAATGTGTTTTTGTAATTCTTTTGGATCAAGTTTTAACTCATTGCTAAAACTTTCTTTTATTATGTTTTCAAGTTCTGTTTTTGTAAAAGGTTTACGCAGGATGTTAGCCTCTACCTTTTCTAAAAAACTATCTGTTCCAAATTCGCTATCACCGCCTTTGCCCATGCGAACTATTTTTTGAGAAATCATTTCTGCTTCTAAATTCATAGCCTCAACCTCCAAATCGTACTCGCCAATTTGTTTTAGGTATTCAACGTAGTCAATGTAATTTTGCGAGATCTCTGTATAGAACTCGGCTTGCATCTTGGTAGAAAGAACAGCCACACGCCCTGATACTTTATGTGCAGCTTCTTCTAGTACTTCGCCATCCTCATTATCGGTCTCCTCTAATTTTAAAGGGTCGTTCAATAATTTATTGATCTCAGGATTATCCTGTAAATATTGTGTGACTACCTTATCGCCATACTTATTTAAAAAATCAGGTACATCTAAAATCTTTGTACTTTGCTTTTGGTTAGAGGTTGTATTTGCGTCCAATGATTTTAGTTTCTTTTGTAACATCATCATTAAACGCTTTTCGGCAGGGATGGCGCTCATCACATAATCGTATATCGGTGGTAGAATTTGTCCGGTGCGGTTAATACGGCCACGTTTTTGGACCTCTGTATTAATATCCAGTTCTGCTTGTAAAACAATCATTACTCTTTGTTTAACATCTTGCGCTTTTATTTTTTTGGTTACAATAGCGTGAGCGGATGCACCTGTTGCGCCCGACTGATTTATTAATAACACGTCTATTTCATTATTATTAAACTGGCGAAAGGCATCATTCGTATTTATTCTTGTGCGGCCTAATACAACCCCTTTATTTGTTTTGGTATTGATTTGCACCTCGTATTTTCTACCCGTTACTTCGGCAACATTATAACCGGCGTTTTTAAGTTTCTGAACTATAATATCTATTGGCGAAATAGAAATTCCTGAACTCATCTTCTTAATTTTTTTTGAGATAGATAAAAATTTCTCTCTTACTTCAGGAGCAAATTCACTCAGTTCAAATTTTTTAAATTCCTTTTTTCCTTCGGGCGTGGTAACTGTATAACGTAAAATGCCATCCAAACCCCTTTGTAACACTTCTGAAAAATCTGCATTTATCGTATCACCATTTGCAACTGGTAAACCTGCTTCGTTTTCCATTTGTTCAATAAAACTTCCCATTGTAGAAGCAAAAGCAATAACTGGTTTTTTACCTTCTTTTAATCGCATGATTGCTCTATCGGCAACAGCCTCTGCCTTGATCGAAAACAACATTTGATTAATTACTTGGAACACTTTTGAGAAGTAGGGCATATTATCTACGCCCGCCTGAGAAGTACCACCACGCTTGGTAATTTCTTTTCCTTCGGCAACGGCAATATCATCCATCTCATCTACTAGGTTGTCTACATTAGTTGATTGAAAAGAAATAATGTCACGCAAGATCTCGGTAATATTATCCGCAATGGCTTTGTGTTCATTTTCTAATTCATCTAATGTGAGATAATTTACTTCCACACTTTCAAAACTTCTTTCCCTACGAAGCATTTGTCCTTCTTTTACTAATTGAGAAGCTAATACTTCCTGTAATGCAACACCTCCCTGGCTAATGGCTTCTACTAATTCATCCCTGTTCATATTCGCATCCCGTATAGCAGTTTTCATTGCATAGATGGGCATATTGTCGGGACGTTTAGCGAATGTGGCTGATAAGAAAATGACACCTTTGGCACTACTCACAATTCCTTGCAAGTACTCACCTGTTTGTGACGAACCCGAAGCGTTGTGACTTTCATCCAAGATCATAATATTTCCTTCGGCAATTGCTCTTAGAAAATTTGGTTTCTCGGGTTTGCGCTCAGGTGAATTAAATTGCGTGTAGGTTGCTAAGACAAAATCCGCATTAGCAGGAATACGTTGATCTTTAAAATATACTTGTTGTTCGGCAGCCGACAGAGCATGATGAATCACTTCACCGTTCTCATCTTTAATATCTGTTTTACTTTCCCTGCCATTAACAATAAATGGTACTAAATGGGAAGAACCGATAGCGGAAAGATCACGGTAGATGTCTGAAAACAAATTTGGCTTCTCGGTAATAAAAATGGGTTTGTTTCCTTTTAATACGGCGTAGCGGATCATGGCGGCAGCGATACGGCCTTTTCCAATTCCGGTTTGATCACCAATAATCATTCCTTGCTCTCTCGCTTCTATATTATAAATGGCCATTGCCACCGCATCTGTTTGTTCGGCAGAAAGTGATTTACATAAATCCAGTTTTGAACTATAACCTAAACGTTGTCTTACAAACTCATCTATATCTCCACCCACTTCCTGCTGAATAAATTTTAAAGCATGACCGGTTTCATATTCCATTGAATCAGGAACAACCGTATTTAAAACAACGCAGCTTTCAGAAGCAGGTAAATAAGGTGCGCCAAGATCTTCTTCATTATTGTTGAGTTTTTTTAATTCTCGTTCCAAATCATTGGCTAAATCTTCAAGATCAGTATCAGAGGATGCTTCTGTTTTTGCTTTTTTATTTTTTTCTGCTTCTAAAACTTCTGCGACACCAACTCTGTTTCCTGCTTTCACCAATTTATTCAGATACGTGTCTAACTCTGCCGCCGGAAATTTTATATAGACCTGCGCTTCGCCCTTACTTTGAAACTGAAGCACCTGCAAACCAATAACTCTTTGTATAGGAAATGTATCTTCATTAAAAGAATAATAATGATCGTCTATGCGAATCAATAAAAGTGCATCTTTCTGTTTTGGTTTTAAACCTGTGAAATTTTTAAAGGCTGTTTGAGTTTCAGAATTTTCTTTAGCAGACTTTTTTGTATCTGCAAATTCAAATGGCAATGGTGTTTTCATGGCATCAATTACTCTATCGTATAACTCATCGAATCGGCTGACTGGTTTTTCTAATCCTACTTCAGATGAAATTACCTCTACATCATCTAACCATTTTATCGCTTCTTCAATTATAGCTATGGGTAAAACATCCTCACCAGCGTCACGTCGATCATACTCCGAAGCGCTGGCTGCAAATTCAATTAATTCCTGTTCGGTGTACTCTTTACCATCATAAACATATTTTTTTATTCTTGTTGTTGATGAAATTGGCGCAACACCGTTTACTTTCTGTTTGCGACCATTAATTAAAATCAATCGGGTATTAAAGCTTGTGCCTTGTCTTGAATACAATTTACTGCCATTGATCGGAATGACATCCATCACGTTAAAATGTGAATACAAATAATTCAGGAAAATACGGTTAGCACCTTTTTGTACTCTTCCTTTTTCATCATACTTGGTATGGCCTCCAATGATAATAGCTGCCTTGCCGTCATCCTTCATTAATTCTAATGCACGGATCGCCATTAAATGATCTAATGTGTCAATAGGAAAATTATCAAACTCAATGGTTTTATTTAGTCTGCCAAATGGAGGGTTGGTAATAACAGCATCAAACTTTTTATTCCAATTCACTTCACGCTCAATTGAAAAAGATTTAGTGGCATCTTCTTTGTCCACACTTCTAAAGCCTTGTGTTTGTAAATGCAGGTTACGGGTGGTGTCAATTTCGTTGACCCTGAAATAATAAGGGTTGGCCGCAATGGTTAATAAACCATTGCCCGCACTTGGTTCAAATGCAATTTTGTCTTTTTCGTCTTCAAATTTATCTACGCCACAAAAAATACCTGCTAAAAAACCAATGGGCGCAGGCGTAGAATATTGTTGTAATAAAATACTTTGTGATGTTCTGTGCGACAAATTAACCTGCGTTTCATACAAACGCACTATTTTTTTATAGCGATCTGCGATAGACAACTGTTTGGATTGAGCGATGCTACGTGCTGTAATAACGATTGCCAGTTCGGTTAATTCCTTAACATTATTTTGATCGAATAATTTATGGGAAGCCCCTAGTTTTTCTAAAGCTGTTATATTGCCGATTGTTTCCAGTTCGATACGACGTAA
>JAUXSA010000151.1 GCA_030681615.1 Bacteroidota bacterium | reverse complement strand
GTAAATAAATGATAGGGCAGGGCAGGCGATTCAACAACATTTGGGTAAAGACCTAAAGGTGTAGTATTGATAATCAGTTTAAAGGCATCCATTACCCTTTCGTTTATCTCTTCATAAAAAAAAGTATTGGTGTTTTTTTTAGCGGAGGAACTTACAAAAAAAACTTCCACCCCAATCTTTTTCAATGCATAAGCCACTGCTTTGCTTGCGCCGCCGGTACCCAGTATCAATGCTCGTTCGTGAGTTGTGTCTAAAAATGGTTTTATGCTTTGGCCAAACCCGTAAGCATCGGTATTGTAACCGGTTGTTTTGTTATTCTCTATCTTAATGCAATTTACAGCACCAATTTCTTTTGATTCCAAACTAAGCGCATCTAAAAAAGGAATGATGCTTTCTTTGTAGGGATTAGTAATATTTAATCCCCTTAAATTTTCGGTAGCAAATACTTTTTCGAATTGCTCAATGTTCTCCAGTTCAAAATTTTGATAGATATGGTCTGTCAATCTGTTCTCTTTGAACTTTTTGTCAAAGTACGTTTTAGAAAAAGAGTGGGAGAGAGATTTGCCAATAAGGCCAAAGTTTAACATAATTAATCGATATAGTAAGTTTGGTTAAAAACAAACAGGGTCTTACCGGTTTTTAAATTTACTCCAACACTTTGGTGATTCGCTCCGTTAATATTAATAACGATCAGGTCATTCTTTAAATTGTATCTTAAGTAAATGTTATCACTTGTATTTTCGGCAACAATTTTTTTAAAGGTTGTGTCTTTGTTCCTCCATGCAAATTGCCCGTTCTTATCCACCAGCGCAAGCACACCATCTGCATGTTTCGAAAAATTAGAAGCGTAAAAGAACAATAATTTATCCTTGTATTTTTCTATTGGACTGGCCATGGCATACACCGAATCACTAAGCGGTTTTATATCCTTAATATATGAGCCCATATAGTTATTGCTTGATTTAAACTGCTCCAAATAACTATCAGAGATGTTATAACTATCGCTGCTATTTCTTTTCATATTGCATAAATAAAGTCGCGCTTTTTTATTTTGTGATAAATAAATATTCTCTTCAAAAACACGTTCTTCCGAATTTACTTTTTCAGCTTCCTTTTCTGTAAGTAATAATTTCGAATTCAGGTAATAATAAAGATCGTCGCCCGCCGCAGAACTTATTTTTATACGGTCTCTATAATATTCTTTATCTGCTTTTGTGATCCCCTCTTTTAATAACTGAAATTTTTTCTCCAACCATTCGTTACCAAATAAACGCTTTCCGGTGTAAAGATCAAAGCCCTGAACACCACCTTCTTCAGAGACATTATAAGCGGTATCATTACTTACAAAAAACTCACTGTCGAATATTTTAGATTGGTTAAATAATTCTTTCCAGGCTTTTGGTTTACCAAGAGGTTCTTCTGCGATCATTTTTTTTGTAACCGGATCAATTAAACGTAACCAGTATTTAACACTGTCTAATTTGTTAGTTTGTGTTTTTAATACCAACCAAACAACTGCACCTTTACTTCCTGCCAAACAATTATAATTATCTACACCTGGTTTTTGCCAATCGCTAAAAAATGAAGTACTACTGGAAATAGCACTTTTGCCAACGCTCATAACAAAAACGCTTATTCCAACCCCCACAACAGCCATAAAAACAGCTAATACAATAATGATCTTTATTGGTTTTGTGTTAATTGGAGTAGGGTTAATTGGTTTTTGAGGGTGAACCTGGTGAAACGGATTTTCGTTCTTCACCAAAAATGTACTATGACAATAATCGCACTGGTAATTAATGCCGCTTATGTGCGACACTTCGGTAGCGCCGCACGAAGGACATTTTAATTGTTCAACTTTTGCCATTAGGTTATTACTACTTTTTGAATTTATTTTTTAATGCAGCCAAAGCGCTGTTTATGTCATTGGGATCGTACACTTCTTCTTTTTCAACTTTTGGTTTTGTTTGTTTTACAACTTGTACTTCTCCTTTCATGCTTAATGCAATGCGTTTACGTTTAACATCTACTTCGCTTACAGTTACCCATACTTTTTGTCCAACCTTTACAATTTTATTTGGATCATCTACAAACTCATCTGCCAATTGAGAAATATGTACCAATCCATCCTGGTGTACACCAACATCTACAAAAGCGCCAAAATTAGTTACATTGGTTACTATGCCGGGTAAGCGCATGCCTTCGTGCAGGTCGGAAATTTTGTGAACGTTATCATCAAAACTAAATACTTCAAAACCTTTACGCGGATCACGTCCCGGTTTTTCAAGCTCTAATAAAATATCTTTTAAGGTTGGCAAACCAACTGTATCCGTAACATATTTTTGAAGTTGAATTTGTTTTCTGAGATCTTTATTTTCTGTCAGCTCATCAATACTGCAATTAAGATCAGCCGCCATTTTTTCTACGATATAATAACTTTCGGGATGCACAGCACTTTTATCTAAAGGATGCACGCCATTTTTTACACGTAAAAATCCTGCGCATTGCTCAAATACTTTTTCGCCCATACGCGGCACTTCTTTTAATTGTTTACGTGATTTGAATTCGCCGTGTTCGTTACGATAATCAACAATATTTTGTGCCAACACTGGTCCAATACCCGAAACATAAGAAAGTAATTGTTTAGAAGCTGTATTTAATTCTACACCAACAGCATTTACACAACCACCAACTACTTCATCCAGTTTATTTTTTAAATGTGTTTGATCAACATCATGTTGGTACTGACCAACGCCAATTGATTTAGGATCTATTTTAACGAGCTCAGCTAAAGGATCGGCTAATCTTCTGCCAATAGAAACGGCACCTCTAACGGTAAGATCGTAGGCGGCAAATTCTTCGCGGGCCACTTCGCTTGCTGAATATACAGAAGCACCGGCTTCGCTTACAACAATTACGGGAATTTCTTTTGGTAAAATATCTATGTTGCGAATGAACTGTTCTGTTTCGCGGGAGGCGGTTCCGTTGCCAATAGCAATGGCTTCAATATTGTGTTTTTGACAGAAAGCTAATACAACCATTTCTGCCTCTACAGTTTTGCGTTGCGGCTCGTGTGGATAGATCACTGTTTCTTCCAATAATTTTCCTTGTTTATCTAATGCAACAACTTTGCAACCCGATTTAAATCCCGGATCTAATCCTAAAATTGCTTTTTGTCCTAATGGCGGTGCTAATAATAATTCACGTAAATTGTCTGCAAAAACAACAATTGCTTTTTCGTCGGCCATGTGTTTTGTCATTAAGCGCATCTCCGCTTCAATGCTTGGTTGCAGCAAACGTTTGTAACCATCTTCAATGGCTAGTTTAATTTGGTTGGCAGCTTCACCACGCGAGGTGATCATTTTTTTCTCAGCAATGGCAAGTGCTTCATCCGTATCAACAGTAATATCTAAAATTAAAATATCTTCTTTTTCGCCGCGACGCATAGCCAATAAACGGTGCGAAGGGCAACTCATTAATTTTTCTTCCCACTCAAAATAATCTTCAAACTTTTCGCCGGCTTCTTCTTTTCCTTTAATGAGGCGGCTTTTAATAGTTGCTGTTCTTTTAAAAAGCTCACGTATGTTTTCTCTTATGATAGCATCTTCGCTCATGATCTCAGAGATAATATCACGCGCACCTTGTAAAGCATCTGAAGCAGAGGCAACTTCTTTTTCTTCAGATATAAATTTTTCTGCTTCGTCAAGAATAGAATTATTTTTTTGTTCTAAAATTAATTGGGCCAATGGTTCAAGGCCTTTTTCTTTTGCGATCGTCGCTTTTGTTCTGCGTTTTGGTTTGTAAGGAAGGTAAAGATCTTCCAGTTTATTTAAAGTTTCGGCAGCAAGAATTTGTTCTTTTAATTCGGGTGTTAATTTATTTTGAGAATCTATGGATTTTAAAATAGAATCTCGGCGTTGTTCGAGTTGTCTTAAGCGCTCGATCTCATCACGGATCTGCATGATCTGAACCTCATCTAAGCTTCCAGTAGCTTCTTTACGGTAACGCGAGATAAAAGGGATAGTTCCTCCTTCATCTAAAAGTTCTATAGTTGCAGTAACGCTTTTTGAATCAATTTTTAATAGATCGGCAATTTTAAAGTGCAGTTTTGTTTCGGTCATGGTGTAATGTCTTTTTTATAAAAATAGCTAGCTTAAACCGCTTATTGAACTTGTTTTTTCAACAAAAACGAAATTTTTGTTTATATTTAAAGTATAAAAACCAACCATTTCTAAGCGAAATGCGTATGTATTTAGTAATCAGATAAACCAAATAATATGAAGAAAATTTTACTTTTAGTTTTCGCTTTTATCACCGTTCAATCTCAAAGTCAGATCCTAAATCCTGGATTTGAAGCGGTTACTGCAAACAAACCGGATGATTACAATCTGGCACCTTATACCTCTTATTATATAAGAGATACAGCTGCGCCGAATACCGGTGTAAAGGCTGCAGTAATAAGAGGTTTTAGTGCTCAGTCATATTCTATACAAGGGGCGGTATTAGGTGTATTTTCTGTAACAACAACAAGTTTACCTCAGGCATTATGGGGTTGGTACAAATGTAATTTGCAGGCTGGAGATTCATTAGTTTTTAATCCATACGTTTACCAATCAAATGTTTTTTCTCCATCGGCTTTTGGGTATTCTTTTACTACCACTTCTTCGGCTATATACAAACAGTTTAGTTCACCAATTAATTATACGGCTTCTGCGTTTCCGGGTACAACAGTTGGAACCGTTTATACGGGTATTTATTTATCAGGGCCAAATATGGATGCGCAAAATGTTTTTATACCTCAAACAGGAACTTACGCCATTATTGATGATCTCTATTTAGGCTCAAACCCGGTTACATCAATTAAAAATAATAATTCTGAAAATGAGATCATTATGAGTGTATATCCTCAACCGGCTATCAGCAGCGCATTTATGATCTATACTTTAACCGAGTCAGCTGTTTGTGAATTAAAATTATTCGATTTTACAGGCAGGCTAATAAAAACAATTTTTACAGAGGATAAACAAACTGAGGGTAATTATAAAGCAGAAATTCCTGTTTACGATCTGGCACAAGGAGTTTATCTGGCAGAATTAAAAGTCAACGGACAAATTTTCACGACTAAAATCGTAAAACAATAAACTAAGCCTGAGCGGTTGGTCCACCAAAATTCATTGGGAAACCATTTTCAAGATCTTTGATCTTACCGTTCATCTGTTCAAATTTCGAGATGTTATCAGCAAGCGCCTTAACAAGGCGTTTTGCATGTTGTGGAGTTAATACGATACGCGATTTTACTCTTGCTTTTGGAACACCCGGCATAATTTTTATAAAGTCAATTACAAATTCGCTTTGTGAGTGGGTTATGATAGCAAGATTAGAATAAATTCCTTCAGCAATTTCTTCGCTAAGTTCAATATCTAAATGTGGCTGGTTTTGATTTTGATTTTCTTCCATGATTTTTTTTAACGCATTGTGATTATTATTTGTTTCATTTCTTCTGCTATCTTTTTTGCTTCTTCTGCAGCTTTTTCAGCAAAATCATTTCCGTTAGAAGCATAAATAATTCCACGGCTTGAGTTTACAAGCAGGCCAATGTCTTTTGTTAAACCATATTTACAAACTTCCTGTAAACTACCACCTTGTGCGCCAACACCTGGCACCAATAAAAAATGTTCGGGTATGATCTTTCTGATCTCTGTTAACATTTCAGCTTTTGTGGCGCCAACCACAAACATCATATTATCTTTTGTTCCCCATTTAGAGCAGGTTTCAATTACATTTAAATACAATTCTTTCCCATCGATCTTTTTTTGCTGAAAATCTGCTGAACCTTCGTTGCTTGTTAAACCTAAAACAATGGCCCATTTACTAGCGTACTTTAAAAATGGAGTAACAGAGTCGCTTCCCATATAAGGCGCAACAGTTATTGCATCACAATTTAAACGTTGAAAAAATGCTTTGGCATACATGTTGCTGGTATTTCCAATATCACCACGTTTTGCGTCGGCAATTAAAAAATGATCAGGATAATTTTGTTTAATGTATTTTAAGGTGTTCTCTAAACTTTCAATACCATTCAAGCCGTAAGCTTCATAAAAAGCTGTATTTGGTTTAAAGGCCACACAATAAGGCGCGGTGGCATCAATGATCTGTTTATTGAATTCGTATATAGGATCGTCCTCATCGTTTAAAATATGTTTTGGTATTTTTTCAATGTCAGGATCTAAACCTACGCACAAAAAATTCTTTTTTGTTCTTATTTGTTCTATTAATTGGCTTCGTGTCATATTTTAATTCGATATTTTATTTAAACAGCTCTCAATAAGGATCTCCACACTTTTTTTATAATCAGTGGTAAATTCTTTGCGCACGCGGTTGGCAATAATTACGCAAATAGTAAGGCATTCATGTCCTAATAATTTTCCAAGACCATACAAAGCCGAAGTTTCCATTTCAAAATTTGTTATTCTGTGTTGGTCTAATTTAAAGTCTGTAAGTAGTTCGTTTAAATTGGGGGCAGAAGACCTTAAACGTATTTGTCTGCCCTGGGGGCCATAAAAACCAGGCGCTGTGGCTGTAATACCAACATGGATATTGTCTTTAAATTTATTTAATAATGTGTTACTTGCGGCAACGCAATAAGGGTATGGTAAATTTTTTTGCCAGTTAGTATGTTTAATAAAAGCCTCGCTAATAGCATCTTCATTAATTGTTTTCCAGCCTTCGTAAAAATTTAAAAGGCCATCTAAACCAATGCCATGTGAGCTTGCAACCAATCCATTTACAGGAATATCCCCCTGCAAAGCACCACTTGTTCCTAAACGAATGATATTTAGTTTTCTAGGCGTAGGATTTAATTCTCTTTTTTCTAAATTAATATTTACAGCGGCATCTAATTCGTTTAAAACAATATCAATATTATCGGTGCCAATGCCTGTGCTTAAAACAGTTATTCTTTTTCCGTTAAAAGTTCCGGTGTGTGTAATAAATTCGCGGTGCTCGGTCTTAAAATCTATTTTTGAGAAGTACCCCGATATCTGTGCTACACGATTTTGGTCGCCAACAACAATTACATCGTCGGCAATATCTTCGTTGCGCAAATTAATATGATAGACCCTGTTTTGAGAGCTTAAAATTAATTCTGTTTCTGGGAATTGCGCCATACTTATTAATGAATTTCTTGAATGTAAATATAATTATAATACAACTAAAAAATGGGGCAAAAAAAAACCTTCTCTTTTGGAGAAGGTTTTTAAAATTTTATTTTTGAATTAGTTTACCATTCCGGTAAATCCTGCATCAGCGCGTAATTTTACGAATTCAACATCGTCTTTAGCATAAGCTTTTAAAGCACCATCTTTTTCGATAGCTGTTTTTAAGTTGCTAAGAACATCAGCGTTGTTTCCGCCACGGGCAGCAGCAACTGCTTTTAAGTAGTAGCTATATCCCATTTCTTTTTCGTTGCTGGCATCAATAGTTTCTTTAACTGCAGTTGGAGTACCAGCTAATAACTGAGCTAATGCTTTGTTATGGCCTTTGTAATCACCAAAATTAGCAACAGCATCAGAATATTTACCGTTACGTACTTCTAAGATACCCATGTTGTATTTTGTTTCAGGAGCACCACCAGCTTTTTTATAAAGGTCCATTGCAGCTACACGGTTACCATTTTTAGCTTCGATGATACCTAAGTTGTTGTTAATTTCAGCTTGCGAAGCGTTGATAGCAGAAGCACGTTTAAATGCAGCACCTGCTTCAGAAACTTTATTTTGTAATAACAATGCAACACCTAAGTTGTTAGCGCTTCTCCAATCTGTTGGATATTGTTTCTCAGCAGAAGTATAAACCTGAACTTTAGTATTTACATCGTTAGTTAAGTTTGCACCGTACAATAACTCTTCAATAGATAAGCTATCAGGGTTAGAAGTCATTAATTTAGTGATCTGCTCATCAGTACGTGATTTTTTGTCAACGTTGATAGTAATTTCAGAACGACGTAATTTAGGTAATACTTTTTCTGCTAACTCAACATAAGTTTTAGAAAGATTTTTGATCTCTTTACGACGTTGTTCAGGATCAGAATACATAGTTAAAACACGTAAGATAAGATCTTTGTCAGCCATTGTAGAAGCTTCCATTAAAGATTTAAAACCTTCCCAGTCTTCTTTAGTAGTACCAACTTGATATTGCTCCTTAGTTTTACCGAAAGTAATTTCTTTGTTCTTATTTTTGTTGAACTCGCTCATAACAGCAACTGAACCAGTTTTAGCACGGTCTTTTGCTAAGTTCTCATTTTTTTCAGTTTCACCATCTGGTGAAGCATAAGCAGATACATTGATACCTTTAAATTCGTACCAAGGTGAGCTTAAATTTTGATTGATAAAAGCATTAACAGCTTTCATTTCTTCCGATTTCATTTCGCCTGGGCGAACAGCTGACGAACTGATAGTATAATATATATGAGTAGTTTGATTTGCTGGTGTTGTTTTAACAAATGCATCTTTTCCCATAATTCCTTTTTCGTCGTTACGAACTAATAAAGAAGTAACCATGGTTGCATCCGCTAATTCAACCGGATCAAACTTTTTCTCTTTCTTTTTCACGGTACCAACAGCGCGTACTTCAACTTTAGCGTTGCGCATATATGGTTCGTAAGCAAATTTCTCTGAAGTGTAGTTAAAAGTACCGCCAGTTGAATAGCCAATTTTTTGGCCTGACCCAGTGGCTTTTTCCCCAACTAAAACTATTGGCTTTAAAGCTTTTTCCCCACCATTTCCTTTTACAACAGGAGTAAGGGTTAAAGTCACTTTTTTAGCAAATAACTTAGGGTTAAATTTACCGTTAACACTGTATTGAATGCTGTCTCCATGCATTTCAATCGGATTTGGCGACACTGTGTATTTAATGTCTTTTTGTTTTTTTAGCATTTTTCCAAGCCCATCGCAGCTTGTTAAAATTACCGCCACCGACAAACCGGCCCCTATCGTACGTAAAAATTTTGAATTCATCTTTAAAGTTTAGATTTATTATCGCCACAAAAATAGAAAAATATTTTAATTAGTACCTAATTTTTTTAACATTTAAAAAAAAGAGGGGAAATATTTGACCTTTTATCGGTTTAGTTCTTTTACGCTATTATTTTTTTTGAGTTGCATTCCCTTAATATTAGTTCTAAATTTGCAGCGCATTTGGAAAATACCCATAATAATATAGTAAGCCCTGGTTATTCGAAGTTTTCGGGTTTTCTTAAGTTAACTAAGTTCGGTTTGGGGTCTTTAGTTGTTTTTTCGGCAATTATTACCTATTTTACTGTTGCGCAGGAGATTAATGTGAATGTTATATTTGCATTAACATTAGGAGGTATTTTGGTAACTTCTGCAGCTAATGGGTTTAATCAAATCATTGAAAAAGATCTTGACCGTTTGATGGATCGCACCAAGAACCGGCCAATGCCAACAGGCGTTTTATCAGATACCGAAGCTTTTATTTTTTGCGCCATTTTTGGCATTGCGGGAACCATACTTTTATGGGTATTCACTAATCCTTTATGCGGTATTTTAGGCTTTGTTTCTATTATTTTATACGCAGTTGTTTATACACCTTTAAAGAGAATTACACCATTATCGGTGTTTATTGGTGCTTTTCCAGGAGCTTTACCAACCTTAATTGGTGCAGTTGCTGCTACCGAAGGTTTTGGTGAGATCTCGTTTTTCGCTTTTTTATTGTTCATGGTACAATTTGTATGGCAATTTCCTCATTTTTGGTCGCTGGCCTGGTTTTATAACGATGATTACGCAAAAGCAGGCTTTCATTTACTGCCCTCCAAGGGTGGAAAAGATAGCGCATCAAAGTTTCAAATACTTATTTATTCTGTGTTCCTGTTAATAACGAGTATTTTTCCGTTTGTGTTTCAATTTGTTGGTATCATTAGCGTGAGCGTGTGTGTAATTTGTGGTTTTGCCCTGCTTTTACAGGCATATAATTTTTATCGTTTACCAACAGATGCCTACGCAAAAAAATTATTTTATGTTACTCTGGTTTACCTACCTGTAGTTCAATTAGCACTAATGACCAAATCTTAAAAATTAAAAAAGTGGAAGAAGTAAAGATTAAAAAAGAAAAACCTCACAAAGAAGAATTGAGACTGGCTAAACGCAAAGCAGCAAAGCCTTTACTTTGGATAGGAATTGTAAGTATAGTAATGCTTTTTGCAGGTTTAACAAGTGCTTACGTGGTAAGGGCTCAAAATGGCAACTGGTTGGTTTTTCAACTACCGCCAATTTTATTGATAAGCACAGCCATAATTATAACCAGTAGTTTAACCATGTTCCTGGCTCAAAAAGCTATAAAAAAAGACAATCATAGATTGACCAGCATTGCTCTATTAGTAACGCTTTTGCTTGGCTTCGCATTTTTTTATACGCAATACAGCGGCTGGAAACAATTGGCAGCACAAGGCATCTATTTTGGAGGAAAATTTAGCAATGCATCCGGTTCTTTTTTAATAATCATTGCTTTTCTGCATTTGGCGCACATGACAGGCGGTTTAATAGCTCTCACTGTTTCATTAACAAAGTCGCTGTTGAAAAAATATTCTGCCTCTGATAGCCTTGGTATTGAGCTTACTGCAATTTATTGGCATTTTCTTGATATTTTATGGGTGTATTTGTTTTTGTTTTTATATTTTTATCGTTAATATTGCAGCAGTATTTTTAACACAATTTAAATTTAATTATGGCGCACGTAGCAGAATTTGATGCAAAAGCAGCTTGGGACGGTGGACAATCGCCCTTCAGGGTAAGTTACGGAAAAATGATGATGTGGTTTTTCCTTGTATCCGATGCTTTAACTTTTGGTGGTTTATTGGTTTCTTACGGATTTATCCGTCATAAATACGCTGAGGTTTGGCCAAAAGCTGAAAATGTATTTACTCACTTTCCTTTCATTGAACAACATTTGCCTTTAGCTTATGTAGGTTTAATGACCTTTATTTTAATTATGTCATCTGTTACTATGGTATTAGCTGTTGAGGCTGGTCATAGAATGGACAGAAGAGGCGTAACAGTTTGGATGTTCTGGACAATTGTTGGTGGAGCTATGTTTGTTGGTTCTCAGGCTTGGGAGTGGTATCACTTCATAGTTGGAACGCACGTTGGTGGTCCCGAAGGTCATGGAGGCGCTTTGAGAAATGTTTGGGATCCTGCAACAAGTTCTTATGTTAAGCAAGTTTATCATGGTGCAACTATGGCGGTCAATGAATATGGTGTGCCGCAGTTTGCAAATTACTTTTTCTTTATAACAGGTTTCCACGGTTTCCACGTATTCTCCGGAGTAATAATCAATCTTGTTATTTTCTTAAATGTTTTAAAAGGAACTTACGAAAAACGCGGTCACTACGAAATGATTGAAAAAGTTGGACTTTACTGGCACTTTGTAGATCTTGTTTGGGTATTCGTATTTACCTTCTTCTACTTATTGTAATTTTATAATTAATAAATTAAAGAATTTAAAACTTAAATATTATGTCAGAATTTCACGACGATTATCCACATTACGAAACAATGTATAACCATGATGAGGCGTATGGAAAAAAAGCCCGCCGTACTTTATGGAATGTGTTTTGGATAATGTTAGCAATAACCATCTTTGAATTAATTATCGGATCTATGGCTCCGGGTCATGGTTGGACAGGCACCTTGTGGTTAAAAGTATTGTTTATTGGTTTAACTGTTGTAAAAGCTGCAGCTATTGTTCTTTGGTTTATGCATTTGGGTCACGAGGTTAAATTCTTTAAGTACATCATCTTATTACCATACATTACTTTTATATTGTATGCTGTCTTCATTATTTTAGTGGAGGGCGTATACTCTGGCTACCCACGCAATGTTACACGCGTTGATCAGATCTTTATTGATCAACAAAAAGAATTAAAAAGCCACAGTGGTCACAGTGGTGGCGATGCACACGCAACAGAAGCGGCGCATGGCGAAGAGCATCACTAAAATTTTAAAGGCTACCAAAATGGTAGCCTTTTTGTTTTTAAACATATCACTATCTCATGAAAAAAAATATTCTTTTAATTGTTCTATTATTTTCTATTTGCAGTAAAGCGCAGGTAAACACTTTTTCCTTTACCATTACTGGTACGCAACCTCCGGGACTAGCAACTGCTCTAACAATTGCAGGACAAAAATGGAGTAATTATTTACAAATTACTGTTCCTGTTAAAGTAAATGTTTTTATAGTTAATGCTGCTTTTTTGCCTTTTTCTGCGATCACATTTGCTAACGGAAGAAAAAATTTTCCAAACGCACCTGTTCCAAATATTTTATATGTTAGTACACTCGCCAATCAAATTGCTGGCAACGAAGTAAATGTTGGCGAATACGATATGGATATTTATTTTAATCTTGCTACTTCTTATTATTTTAGTACGGGTAAACCACCTGCTTCTCAAACGGATTTTATTTCAACTGCCATGCATGAGATAGGCCATGGCTTAGGATTTTATAGCGATGGTTATGTGGATGGATCAGGAAATGGCTCTTTTGGATATATACCACCATCCGCAATTCCAATATCGCCATCATTCCCTTGGCGCGGACAAGACAGTGTGCCAAGCATCTATGATAAATACATTATAAAAGCCTCAGGAAATCTTCTTACAACTTGTGCGCCGCAAAACTCAACAGCTTTAGGCGACAGTATAAAGAACGGCGCGCTTTATTTTAACGGGCCATTATATGCAAATCCATCTCATTCAAACACACCAATACGATTGGCTGGTGGAGCAGGCACTTATACCTTGGGTGTTGACCTTTTACACATTCATCAATCATACGCAAATACTATTATGTCGTATTACTGGGGCGCCGGCGATACGGTTCGTATACCGGCTCAATGGGAATTAGGAATTCTAAAAGAAATTGGCTGGAATTTAAAAGCTGTTGGTATAAAAGAAAATAATAATTATTCTCTTGCCAATTCTTATCCAAATCCTGCCAACTCAACTATAAATATTGCCGGGCAAAACATTAGCGAAGTAAAATTATTTAACGTTATAGGCCATCTTGTTGGCATTAATCAAAATAATTTAAAAGCAGAAGAATTATCTATAGATACTAAAGAACTCAGCGATGGTGTCTATTTTTTGAAGGTGTTTTTTAATAATACGGGTCAGACTTCCACCAAAAAGATCATCATAAGGCATCAGTAATTTTCAACAAATCGTTCGTTTTCCGCCTTTTATTTTAAAATCTAAAATTATTTAGTAATTTCATGGTAACTAAAACCCAAAAGCCATGAAAAAAATAGTATCCATCTTATTTCTCGCTCTTAGTTATTCATTTTATGCCCAACCAAGTTCTTTTGCGTCAAGAGGTATTGGTGGAGGCGGAGCGCTTTTTGCAGTAGCTATTAATCCTGCAAACAATAACGAATATTATGTTTCCTGCGATATGGGTGAGCTTTTTCACACCACCAATTTTGGTACATCTTATAACCAGGTAAATTTCCAGCAATTAATTGGCGGACATAACTCAAAAGTTTGTTTTACATCAAGCGTGGGTCTACTATATTCAATTAGTTATGCTAATAATATGGTGCAACCTATGAAAAGTACTGATAATGGCGTAACATGGAGTGTGTTACCCGGAAACCCAAATAATACCGAAGAAACTTTTAGTATTGATGCCGATTACAATAACCCACAACGTGTTATTATTTCTTATTATGGCAATATTTATTTTTCAGGAAATGGTGGTACTACATTTACAAGCATTCACACTGCAACTAACACCGGTGCGGGAAATGTAGTAGGGGGTGTTTTTTTTGATGGTAATAATATTTATATAGGAACAAACGACGGCGTTTTGGTTTCAACCAATGGTGGAACTTCTTTTAGTACTGTTGCAATTACAGGTATTCCAGCAACTCAAAGGATCTGGTCTTTTGCAGGCGCTAAAGTTGGACCAATAACACGTTTCTTTTGCATTACTGCGGATGTGGGAGATATTTATGTTGGAGTTGTTGGTTCTGATTATTATCAATTTGCAAAAGGTGTTTATGCAGTTGATTATGGCGCAGGAAACTGGCTTCCAAAAATGACAGGAATAAATTTAACTAACGATTTTCCCATGTTTGTTGGTATGGCTACTAACGATATAAATACAGTTTACCTTGCAGGAAGTAACAACAGCTCTTACCCTGATGTTTTAAAAACAACAAATGCAGGCACAGGTTGGTCGCACGTTTTTAATACAACTACAAACCAAAATATTATTACAGGCTGGAGTGGGCAAGGTGGCGATCGTCCGTGGAGTTATGGCGAGTGCCCTTTTGGTTTAGCTGTTGCGCCTAACAATTCGCAAAGTGTAATTTTTGGAGATTTTGGTTTTGTACATAAAACAAATAATGGTGGCACAGGTTGGTCGCAGGCTTATGTTGATCCTACCGGGCAACATCCGGCAAATGCGACTACACCTCCAAATACAAGTTATCAAAGTGTTGGTATCGAAAATACAACCTGCTGGCAGGTAGAATGGATGAGCGCCAATAATATGTTTGCCTGTTTTTCTGATATCCGTGGTATAAGAAGTACAGATGCGGGAACATCTTGGTCGTTCAATTACACAGGTCACACCGCTAACTCAATGTATCGTATAGCAAAACATCCTACTAACGGTACGCTTTATGCCGGAACATCAAACATTCATGATATGTACCAAAGTACCCGCTTACAGGATAATATTCTTGATGCTACAGATGCTAACGGAAAAATTATTTATTCAACAACAAACGGCGCTTCTTGGCAAAATTTAGAAATATTTAATCACCCCGTTTTTTGGGTAACATTAGATCCAAATAATCCTAACCGTGCTTACGCGAGTGTAATTCATTACAATGGCGGCACAGGTGTTGGAGGAGTTTATGTTACCAGCGATCTTCAGAATTTAGCAACATCTAACT
The DNA here is from genome assembly GCA_030681615.1 of Bacteroidota bacterium. GTDB lineage: Bacteria > Bacteroidota > Bacteroidia > B-17B0 > Aurantibacillaceae > Aurantibacillus. Next base: position 9,885 of record JAUXSA010000151.1, on the reverse strand, counting down.
GGACTCTATTACCAAATCCACCGCGTACAGAAAAACATCCGGCATGTTTAGTAGTATTAAATGATGGAAAATTAGTAGCCACCTATTCAGGTCGCAGAACTTCTGCCGGCGCATTTACAGCAAGCTCGGGAGTTTTTATTTACGATCCCGCTTTAAATAGCTGGACAGATCTTTCGCCTACAGGGATGTATTATTGGACAAAAGATATTGTACTTGATCCTAACGATCCCTTACAAAACACATGGTACGTTTGTGTGTTTAGTGGTTGGGGCGGCGCGCCAAATGGTTTAGGTGGTTTGTATAAAACAACTAATAAAGGACTAGCATGGACCAAATTAACCGGTACAACAATAGACAGAGTAACATCTATTACATTTAATCCCGGCAATGCCAACCAAATATTTTTAACTACAGAGGGGCAAGGCTTGTGGCAATCAAACAATATAAATGCAGCAACACCTACTTTTTCAATGGTGCAAAGTTATCCGTTCCAACAGCCGGAGCGCGTATTTTTTAATCCGTTTAACCAAAACGAAATGTGGGTAACTAGTTTTGGAAATGGTATGAAAGTAGGAAGCTTATTGCCAACCGGAAATTTTGAATTTAAAAATGCAGCAGCAGATGGTATAGATCTATTCCCAAACCCATCATCAGATCTGGTAACCTTTGATGCAAAATTAAACGGCAAATTTGATATGGTTGAGGTATTTGATCTTACAGGAAGATTGGTTTCAAAAATAATTTTAAACAAAACAGAAAGCACTACAACAATTGATGTTTCAGGTTTTGCAAATGGCGTATATCTTGCAAAAATTTCGCAGGATGGACAAGTTGTGTCAACCAAAAAATTCGTTGTCGCTAAATAATGCACACTCATTCCCCCTTTGAGAAGAGCGTGTCTCGGGAGGGTTAGGGGGGATTAATTTTTAATATAGTAATTGTTTATTTAAATAGCCGCAATCCAAAGATTGCGGCTATTTTCATTAGAATAATATTTGTAGTTTTACATTACTAAATGAAGAAAGTACTTATTCTTACTTATTATTGGCCACCAAGCGGTGGGGCAGGTGTACAACGCTGGCTTAAATTTGTAAAGTACATGCGCGAGTTTGGCTTCGAACCCGTTGTGTATACTGCAGAAAATGGTGAGATGCCCGTAATAGATGAGAGTCTTCAAAAAGATATTCCACAAGGGACAATAGTTTTAAAAACGCCTATTTGGGAACCCTATAATTTCTATAAAAAATTTATTGGCCGTAAAAAAGAAGATAAAATAAATGCTTCTTTTTTAAGCGAGAATAAAAAGGCTGGTCTCACCGAAAAAATAAGCGTTTGGATCAGAGGAAATTTTTTTATTCCCGATGCCCGCAAGTACTGGATAAAACCAAGTATTAATTATTTAAACGATTACATTCAAAAAAATAAAATTGATCTTGTTATTAGTAGTGGGCCGCCACATTCTATGCATTTAATTGCTTTGGGTTTAAAACAAAAACACAGCAATTTAAAATGGATAGCTGATTTTAGAGACCCATGGACCAACATAGATTTTTACGAAAAATTAATGTTGAGCAAGAGTGCAGATGCCAAACATCACAAGCAGGAATTATCTGTTCTTCAAAATGCGAATATTGTTTTAAGTGTTGGCCAAACCATGAGTGATGAGTTTTTAGAGATGTATAAAAAGGCTGGTGGAAAAGAACTCGATAAGTTTAAAGTGATCACCAATGGTTTTGATTCGGAAGATCTGCAAACCGGAACTATTATTAAAGATAAAAAATTCAGCATCGCACATATTGGTACATTGGTTAAGGACCGCAACCCACAAGTCTTGTGGAAGGTTTTGAAAAAAATAATAAGTGAGAATTCAGATTTTAGAAGTCAATTAGAGATCAAATTAGTCGGGAAAATTGATATTTATGTAAAAGAACAAATAGAACAATTTGGTTTAATACAATTCGTAAATAAAATTGATTATTTGCCGCACAATAAAGTTATAGAAGAACAGCAGCGTTCTAAATTATTATTGTTGCTGGTTAACAATACAAAAAATGCAAAAGGTATTTTAACCGGTAAATTTTTTGAATACATGAGTGCTAAAGTTCCGGTGCTGGCTATTGGTCCGGTGGATGGCGACCTCGCTAAGATCATTGATGAAACACAAACCGGCTTAATAAGCGATTTTAATGACGAGATTACCTTAGAAAAAAATATCCTTGCCTACTTTAATGGAAAAGTAACAGATGCTAAAGGAGCAGAAGTAAATAAATACAGCAGGAAAGAATTGACGAAGGAACTTTGTTTGTTGTTAGATAAACTTTCTTGAGATCCATTAATTGGATGTATTTTACATTCTTTAACTTTGAATAAGGATAAATTCTTGATTAAAATTTTTCGTAAGGATTAATATTAAGTACCTTAGATAAAAGAAAAGTATTATGACATTAGGACTTAAAACGATATGGTTAAAGATAAATAGGGTTTTAACTTCTATAAATATGTTTTTGGTAGCGTTTATTTTACTTGGCGGTGGGCGTGTAACTAAAATTCACGAACGAAAAATACCAGTTGCCTTAAATATAATTCTTCTTTTTATTTTTGGTTTTATTCTTTTTGCGTTGACTTATGGCGCATACAGGCACGCGAATCTTTAAATGATTTTTTTTTCTTTTATGAAGGCATCTCCCACTTCTTCCTATAGGTTTCCGAATAAAAAGCAATACGCGAAATAGTTGCTATTGCTCTTTCCTGGTTAAAAAAAGCTGAGCATTCAATTGTTTCTTTAATTATGATATCGTCTTTTGCTACCGTAAATGAGGCTTCTACCAATCCATGATTTTCTTCCAGCAACATCATTAACACTTCTGCTTTTGTTGGGTCCTGCAATTTTGTTATGGGGCTTAATGCCTGGAAGAATATGCGGTCATTTTCTTCCCACACATCCAATAACACTTCTGTGCTTTTATCTTTGCTAATATTATATTGCCCTTCGTTTACCTTTGCTTCAGTTGCATTTATGCCAAGGGTTTTAAGTGTTGCTTCAATAACTCCTATTATTTGCTGGTACATAATTATGATATTGCTGTTGTAAGTTGGTTTAATTTATCGGTAAATAATTGTGCTAATTTATTGGTGTAGTATTTTTGTTTGAACTGGCCAACCCACTGTATGCCTTTAATGCTGTTGGTTAAAAAAACTTCATCACCATTCATTAACGTATTAATGGTAATTGGACTTTCGAAAGTCAGAATTTTATTTTGCGTAGCTAAGTTCATTATTTGTTTACGCATAATACCTGCAACGCAACCTTCACTTAAAGGTGGAGTATAGATAGTGCCATTTTTTACAATAAAAATATTGGAGCTTATGCTTTCGCAAATAGTTCCAGCGTCGTTAATTAAAAAACACTCGTCCAGCTTCATGCTTTGTTTTGCCAGTCCGGCCATAACATAAAACAAGGCATTCGCTGTTTTTAAATTGGATAATTTATTTAAAGGTTTTTTAAGATCAGAATACATATCTACCCAAAAACCTTTTTGATTTAATTCGTAAGGGCCTTCAATTTCATCGCTTTCAATTAAAAAAGAAATATCATTTGTTTCCGGCGTATAATATCCACCTTCATTTCTAAACACTGTTAACCTTATTCTGGCATTTGGCGCATGTGTATTGTGTTTTAATAACTGCATTATTTGCTCGTGAATGTTCTCGGTGTTGAATTCGGCTGGCAGGTTCATGCGCAATACTGTCATGCCTAATTTTAAACGTGTAATGTGGTCGCGCAGGAACATTACTTTATTATTGCAAAAACGGATACTTTCAAACAAAGCGTCGCCATACCTGAAGGCGCGGTTGTTGAACGCAACACTTGGTTCATAAATGCTGATCAAATGACCGTTTAATATGCAATAACTGTCTTTCACGAGTTGTAGTACAAAATTTGCAAATTTTAAGGCTTAAATATCTCATTATCAATTAACTTAATAACAGTTAAAAGTTAATCAACCAGTTAAATAGTTCAGATTTTATATCTGAGAGCAAAAAGCAAAGTATATGACAAATTAGCGTTAATAAAATTTTGCACATTATTTGAAAGAACAACATTCAAACACTACATTTGGTTTAATTTAAAATTTTAAAATTATGTTCGACAATAATGAATTCAAAAAATATGCTACAAAACACGTAGGCATTAATAGTTTAACTTATGATAGTTATACTTCACGTATCCAGTCTTCTTTAACACCTTATATTATTGAAGAGCGTCAGTTAAACGTAGCGCAAATGGACGTTTTTTCACGTTTAATGATGGACCGCATTATCTTTTTAGGAACCGGTATTAACGACCAGGTTGCCAACATCGTTCAGGCACAATTACTTTTTTTAGAAAGTGTTGATGCTAAAAAAGATATTCAGATCTATGTAAACTCGCCGGGAGGCAGTGTTTATGCAGGTTTAGGTATTTACGATACCATGCAGATCATTAAGCCGGATGTGGCAACTATTTGTACAGGTATGGCTGCAAGTATGGGTGCTGTGTTACAATGTGCCGGCGCTAAAGGAAAGCGTACTGCTTTAAAGCACGCGCGTATCATGATACACCAACCATTAGGTGGGGCAGAAGGACAAGCAAGTGATATAGAAATTACTGCTCGCGAGATCCAGAAATTAAAGAAAGAATTGTATGATATTATTGCTTTACATAGCGGACAAACCTATGAAAAAGTTTGGGCCGATAGCGACCGCGATTATTGGATGATAGCCGCTGAAGCAAAAGAATACGGCATGATAGACGAAGTTCTTGAAAGAAAATAATAAAAGATCGCTTTTAAATCCTCCAAAACCTTGTTTTGGGGGATTTTTTATGCCCTATTACTTTAAAAAATCACAAAATGGGGCTTAAAATTTTGAGTTTAAAGCATATATAAATATATTTGGTAATAATTAGAAATCTAAAATTATGAAGAAATTACTTTCAGCGCTATTTATAGCTTCTACGGCAGTTATGATGGCTCAGCCTAAGGGAAAAGACCCAAAAATGGCTCCTGTTCTTACACCCGGTTATTATTGTAATTTAAAAGGAGATACAATTAAAGGAGAGATACAATCTAATCCTCTTGGGGGTGAATCTGATTTTTACAAAGGATTTAATTTTAAAGCAAAAGGTCCCGCAAAAGTTGTAGCTATCAGTCCTAAAAAAGCAAAATCGTATGGTTTTGATGGTAGACATTTTGTTTTAGTTCCATTAGATGGAACTGAAATTTATGTTGAATACCTATCAAAAGGACGACTTAATTTTTTTGAATATAAATTTGACGGACAAGTAATGGGACAGCCGGGTATAGAAAGTCTTTATTTTATTCAGGATACAAAAGCAGATCAGTCATCAGTTGAGTTACGCGAGTTAAAGCAACTTAATCCAAAATTCTATAAGAAAGAAATTAAGCCATATTTAAAAGATCAAATTGCAACCTGGGAGAACCTGGATAAATTTTCTTTTAGAAAAGAGCAAGTTGCTAACTCTGTAAATGAATTTAATAAGTATTATGATTCAGGCCCGGCTAACAAGTCTGAAGTTGAGGTTGAACGGGTGACCGACGAACCCAAAGAAGAAACAGAATAAGATCATTGAAACTCCCTCCTAAACTGAGGGAGTTTTTTTTATCTTAAATTTTGAATGAAAAATAGTTTCATTTGTTTTCTTCTTACGTTATTTATAAGCTGCTCAGATAATAAAACTGATGCGACCTTGCGGATAATGTAAAACCCCAAGTAGATACATTAACAATAAAGTAGAAATGTTTTTTAACGGGCAAAAACTTTAATTTGTCTAATTTGGCAATTCGGGATTGTTAAAATGCTGGCATTTTAAAAACAAATTAATGATATTTATATCAGTATAAAAATCTCAAAAAAACCCTGTATGAATCGTTTAATTATCACTGTTAACGAAATGTTCTTTTCAAAACATCTTTCGTATCAAATTCTTTTCGCTTTTGTATTAATGATCTTAATGGGTTTACAAAGAAGTTAATCTTTTTTAGGAGTCTTCACCTCTTTCCATCCGGTAATATCCCTTATAACTACTGATGCGCAGGTTAGCCCGAAAGCTGCCGGCAAATAAGATATAGTGCCATACGCCGATTTTTTAAATTTGCTTCCATCTGTTTTCATGATAGAATGTTTTGCAGGTAACTCTGTACTAAAAACAGATTTAATACCCTTGTAAATATTCATGTAGCGCAAACGTTTGCGCACATATTGCGCCATTGGGCAGTTAAAGGTTTGTGCAATATCTACAACCTGTATTTTTGTAGGATCCATTTTACCACCTGCACCCATACTCGAAATAATGCGTTGATTATTATAATATGCTGTTTGTAATAAATATAATTTTGGCGAGATGCTGTCGATCGCATCTATTACGTAAGTAAATTTTTGCGCCATAAATTCTTTCATATCATCAGGGTTCTTAAACGAATCAACAACAGTAAGATCAACTTCAGGATTAATTAGTTTAATTCTTTCGCCCATTAATACAGCTTTGTTTTGTCCGTGGGTTGAGGTTAATGCCTGCAATTGCCTGTTTCGGTTAGTTGGATCAACGGTGTCGCCATCAATAATGGTCATCTTACCAATACCACTCCGGGCAATAGCTTCAGCTGCATAGGAGCCCACGCCACCCAGACCAACTATGAGCACATGCGCGTTATTTAATTTCTCTAATCCTTTTTTTCCCACCAATAACGAGGTGCGTTCCATCCAACTTGTATCCATATCTATTTAATTACATATTATTTTTTAAACTACATAGAGTCATAGGATCATCAAAATCCGCACACATAGGGACACATACATTTGAAGCAAAGTTTCATCCCGATAGCTATCGGGACTATGTATTCTTATATCTATAAAGATTCATCTATGCAGCTCTATGTTTCTATGTGGTTAATTTTTTCTTTTCACCTTATAATGTTGTTTTAAAAACAGTTTCAAAATTACTTAGCATTTGTTGTTTAATTATCTCTTCATCAATCCCTAAAAGCTCTGCCGCTTTTTTGTAAATATATTTTATTGAAAGATCGGTATCATCTGTTTCTAAAAAGAAATTTTTTCGTCCAACCGTTTTAATTGCTTTTGCCGCATTTGATTCGTAACCTAAGAGTGCCTTTCCAAACGAAAAATAATAGCCCTGGTTTAACAATACTCTTGCAATATTGTCGTTGTTGTTAAAGCCATGCACAATAACAGGCACGGTATTATCATTTAAATTCAAACAATTAATGAGTTCATTAAAAGCTTTAACACAGTGCACGATCAAAGGTTTATTTATTTGATTGGCAATTTTTATCTGCTCAATAAAAACCTCTGTTTGCAACTCAAAGTCTGTTTTGCATATTTTATCCAGACCACATTCACCAATTGCAAGGCAGCGTTTTTCGTGCGCTACTATTTTTAATTTGGCTAATTGCGCTTCGTAAGTTGTTTTATCCAGGTACCAGGGGTGTAAACCGTAAGAATAATGGTTAGCCTTTACGGTAGAATCCATATTAAGATTTACCAATTCTAATTTGGCATCGTATAATTGAAAATGCGTATGGATGTTAATAAACACAATTAAAAATTTTCACTTTAGGACAGATTTACAGATGCAAACTTAGTAAATTAGACTTCAAATTTAAGCATGACCCTAGATAATTATAACAAAGTAACGTCAATAACCTTTAAGGAGCTGGAAAGCATTGTAGGCAGCGATTTTATTAGTTCAGACAAAGAGCAACTCGAAAAATACGGGCAGGACGAAACCGAAGATCTTATCTTTTTTGCTGATGTAGTTGTAAAGCCACAAACAGTAGAGCAGGTAGCAGCTGTTGCTAAAATATGCAACAACAATAAAATTGCTTTAACTACACGCGGTGCCGGTACAGGTTTAAGCGGCGGTGCCTTACCAATAAAAGGTGGTGTGCTTTTAAGCATGGAAAAATTCAATAAGATACTTTCTATTGATGAACGTAATTTACAGGCAACTGTAGAACCGGGAGTAATAAATTATATTTTCCAGGAAGAAGTAAAAAAAATAGGGTTGTTCTATCCTCCCGATCCGGCAAGCTGGGGCAGTTGCAGCCTGGGTGGCAATATTGCCCATAGCAGTGGCGGACCAAAAGCGGTTAAGTACGGAACCACGCGCGATTATGTTTTGAATTTAGAAGTAGTAATGCCTAACGGCGAAATTATATGGACAGGTGCTAACACTCTAAAATATTCTACAGGCTACAACCTTACGCATTTAATGGTTGGTAGCGAAGGCACATTAGGCATTGTGACTAAAATTGTTTTTAAATTAATTCCGCTTCCAAAACACGACCTGTTAATGTTAATACCTTTTACCTCTGCCGAACAAGCTTGTAAAGCAGTTGGTGAAGTTTTTAGGGAAGGCATCATACCAAGTGCTATGGAATTTATGGAGCGCGATGCAATAGAATGGAGCATAAAATATTCGGGTGAAGTTAATTTCAAAATTAAACCAGAATGGCAAGCTCTACTCTTGGTTGAGGTGGATGGAAATAACATGGATGTGTTGATGGGCGATTGCGAGACCATTAGCACTGTAATGCAAAAAAATAATTGCGACGAAATTTTATTTGCAGATAGTGCCGAACAAAAAAATGCTCTATGGAAAATACGCCGTAAAGTTGGCGAAGCAGTAAAAAGTAACAGTGTTTACAAAGAAGAAGATACGGTTGTGCCCCGTGCAGAATTGCCGGCACTTTTAAATGGTGTAAAAGCTATTGGTAAAAAATACGGTTTTAAGTCTGTTTGTTACGGTCACGCCGGTGATGGTAATTTGCATGTTAACATCATCAAAGGTGATCTAAGCGATGCTGTTTGGGATAACGATCTGCCAAAAGGCATTACAGAGATATTTGAATTGTGTAAAGCTTTGGGCGGTACTATTAGCGGAGAACATGGCATTGGCCTGGTACAAAAAAATTATCTACCAATTGTTTTTAGTCCTTACCACTTAGAATTAATGAAGAATATTAAAAAGGTATTCGATCCAAATTATATTTTAAACCCCGGAAAGATCTTTGATTAATTTTTTTAGTATCTCAGTACAATTTTGTAATTTCAATTAAAATTTATCCCCATTATCCCATGAAAAAAACATTTACTTATTTTTTGGCTTGCATTTTTTGCATTGCCTCTTTTATTTCGCACTCACAAAATAAAAGAAATTGCGGAAGTATAACCCCTGATAAAGAATGGAACGACTGGTTCAATAAAAAGGTAGAAGAGACCAAGCAAGCTAATCTGGCGGGTAAAGGGCAAGCCGCTAATTATTCTATCCCTGTAATTTTTCACGTTATTCATGGCGGACAAAGCATAGGTTCTTATCCCAATATTTCGCAAGCGCAAATTATTTCCCAGATAAATATTTTAAATAATGATTTTGCCGGTTCCGGTTTAAATGTTGGAAATGTTTCCAGTACGGCGTTTAGTTCGTTGGTTTCTAATTGTAACGTTAATTTTTGTTTAGCTCAAAAAAATCCGGCAGGAGTTACTTTAGCCGAACCAGGAATTGAAAGGATAAGTTACGTTGCTAATAGTTGGGCCGATCCAACTTCGTTTGGTACAACTACAACTTTTAGAAATTATATAGAGGCTACGGTTAAACCAAATACTATTTGGGATCCTACTCTTTATTTAAATATCTGGATCTCTGATGTAAATTCTGCAGTTGGTTTATTAGGGTACGCAACTTTTCCTCCCAACTCAACACTTGCCGGTTTAACCGGTGGTTTGGGAACCGCAACAACCGATGGCGTTTGGTGCTGGAGTAAAACTATTGGTGATGTGGGTACACTCTCACCTCCGTTTGATAAA
>JAUXSA010000148.1 GCA_030681615.1 Bacteroidota bacterium | reverse complement strand
AACGATACATTTAAACGTTTAATTCAAATGCCCATGGGGTTTTTCTCGAAGAACCAGGTAGCAGAATTAAGTAGCCGTATGGCAACCGATATAAATGTTATTTCAGAAGCATTTACTGTAAATATTGCTGAACTCATACGCCAAACAATTGTTGGTGTTGGTGGATTAGTATTAATGGTTGTGCTTACCAAATGGGAAATTGCACAATGGTTTGTTTTTATAATTCCGCCTCTTACTATTGTTTCTATTTTATTTGCAAAGAAAATAAGAAAATATTCAAAAGGTTTCCAGGATAAAATTGCAGAGGCCAGTGTTATTGTTGGCGAAGTACTTTCTGGTATATCCAACGTAAAAACCTTTACCAACGAGGCTTACGAAATAAAACGCTACACCGAAAAAACACAGGACATTAAAATTTTTGGATTTAAGTACGGCGTTTTTCGCGGCACATTTTTTGCTTTTGTAATTACTTTTGTTTTTGGAACTGTATTTTTCATTTTGTACATCATGGTACAAATGGTAATGAATGGCAAACTTACCTCTGAACAATTTGGACAATTTTTAATGCTCGCACTTTTTGTCGCTGGTTCTCTTGGCGGTTTACCGGAGCAGGTTGCATCTATACAACGTGCGCTGGGTGCCACAGACAGAGTGTTTGAATTAATTGATAGTGATATTGAGGATATTGAATTATTTAAAGATAATGTGCCTGCAAAACAATCAAAAGGAGAAATTGAATTTAAAAATGTTTCGTTTAATTATCCAACCCGTCCTGATTTTGATGTGCTAAAAAATATTTCTTTTAAAGCCAGCTCAGGCGAAACTGTTGCTCTGGTAGGAAGTAGCGGGTCAGGCAAATCTACCATCGCAAGTTTGATCTTACGTTTTTACGATCCGCAAAATGGAACAATAGAAGTAGATGGCATTAATAGCAAAGACATTCAACTAACCGAATTAAGAAAACAAATTGCCATTGTACCGCAGGATGTAATTTTATTTGCAGGAACAATAAAAGATAATATTGCTTACGGTAAACCAAATGCAACAGATCTTGAAATTGAAGAAGCGGCGCGTAAAGCAAATGCCTATGATTTTATACAATCCTTTCCTGATAAATTTAAAACATTGGTTGGCGAAAGAGGTATTCAACTTTCGGGCGGACAAAGACAACGTATTGCTATTGCCCGCGCTGTATTAAAGAACCCAAGCATTTTAATTTTAGATGAAGCAACTAGCAGTTTAGATAGCGAAAGTGAACATTTAGTGCAGGAAGCTTTAGATAAATTAATGGTTGGCCGCACCAGTATTGTAATTGCGCATCGTTTAGCAACTATAAGAAATGCAGATAAAATTGTCGTGCTTCAACATGGTTTGGTGCAAGAGATCGGTCCGCACCAACAACTAATTTTAAACGAGAATGGTTTGTATCACAAACTAAGCAAAATGCAGTTTGAGTTAAGTTAGATCTCTGCGGGTTCTATTTTATTATCTACAACAGTAAAGAATTTTGTTTTTACTGTTTTTCTTTTTTCGATATACGTTTTATAATTTTCTGTAGAATTTTTTCGGTTTTCAATTACGTTATCATAATTTTCGTTCAACGCAATTAATAATTCAGTAGCCTCACGCACCGCAAAGTTACCACCACTATTGGCCGACAGGTAATCTACCAAATTGTTCTTTATACAATGATCGACAAATAAAGGGTTGGCTTTTTGGTTCACTAAAACTCTTACACCGCAAACCGCTGCCATAGAAAGATCCAAAACATCATCAAAAAAATAAGCTACTTCGTTGGGTTTAATGTTTTCTTTTTCGCAAATAAAATTAAGGGCGTTTATTTTTGTGGCTATTTTAAAGAAGGAATAATTAAAACATTCGCGCTTGCAAAAATAAAACGCGGTTTCGTTACTCTCCCCGCTAATTACTGCAGTTAGAGGCAGTTGTTCGTTCTTCATAAAATGAGAATAACGCAGCAAATTTGTTCCCATGCTGTCTACTTCACTAAAATTACTGCCACCGGTATTGTTTTTTTGCCCGTTATTAAAAACGCCATCCCAGTCAAAAATAAATGCTTTAATGTTGTGCAATTTTTTTTTGAGCTCAGCAATTGGTGTAATAAATTTGCCACCAATATTTAAATATGCGTTTTCAATTTCCTTCATAAAAAAAGCCCCGGTTAAAGGGCTTTACTTTTAAGATTTAAGATCCTGAATGTCCAGCATACCAACAGGTTTGCCGTTATTGGTAACAACAATGGTATCTACATTTGTCTTTTTAAATAAAGTATTTGCTTCATTTAATAAAACATCACCTTCAATTGTAATTGGTTCGCGGTATTCAAGATCGCTTAATTTTTTAGTTAAAATATCGCGGCCTTTTTCGCCTAATAATTTACGCAGACTTCCATCTGTAAATACACCTTTAATACTACCGTCTTTTTTAACTACAGTAATAGCGCCAAAATTAAATTCAGTTAGTTTAATAATAGCATCGGTAATATTTGTGTCTTCCGAAACAATAGGATTAACGCCGTTGATAGCCTCTTTTACTTTTACCATCATTAAGCGGGTATCCATAATAAACTGATCGGTACCAACTGTAGTAAAATTATTTTCGGTTAATTGTTTTAATATTTTTAGAGGAACAGTAATAGTGTGTACACCAATATTAATAGCATTACGCACGTGCTCAACCGTTCTAACAGACGAGAACATGATCTTTGTATCGTAACCATAAATATCTACAGCGTCAACACATTGTTCAACCAATGCTAAAGCATCGTGTCCCTGGTCTTGCAAACGACCAACTAATGGACAAACATAAGTAGCGCCCGCTTGCATAGCCATATAAGCTTGTTGCAGGGTGTACACTAAATGCACATTTACTAAATAACCTTTATCGCGTAACATTTTGCAGGCACGAACACCTTCTAACGAAACGGGGATCTTAAATACTGTTTTTGTTGGATCTAAGCCTAATTTTATCTGGCGCTCAGCTTCTGCTAAAACCTCTTCTGCAGTGTTTCCTAAAGCCTCTATTTGAAGCACAGGAACGATCTTGCTTAACTTTACAATTGTACCGTCAATATCTGTGATCCCTTCCTTTTGCATAAAGGTAGGTGTAGTTGTTAATCCGTTCAAGAAGCCTAATTTAAAGCCCTCTTCAATTTCTTTCAGGTTAGCCGAGTCTAAGTATAATTCCATTTTTATGTATTAAATTAAAGTGTAAAGAAACTAAAAAAAATTGGATTTTTTAACATTGGTTATAAATAAGAAAAGCCCGGAAAAACCGGGCTTTTCAATAATAAAATTAAAGACTATTTAACTATTAATTTTTTTGTAACAGAGTTGTTTGCCATTTTTATCTGTGTAAAATATACCCCAGAAGAAAGGCTATTGACATTTAGATCAATTTTGTTCTTGCCTTCAGAAATAACAACTGCTTTTTCAGAAACAATTGCGCCCAGTGCGTTATAAACGATAACCTTTGCATCCATTGCTTTTAATGAAGAAACTTTTAAAACCGTTGCTTCTGTGGCAGGGTTTGGAAAAAGCTCAAAAGCAGACAGTGCATTGTTGTTTAATTCATTTACACCTGCTGGTGGGTTGTATTTAATGCTGAATTGTAACGAATCGCTTGTGTTTGCATCGTTAGTTAACGTATATTTTATAAAACTATAACCAACAGCTGTAAATTCATCCAGATCTGCTGTAATGATCTGGAAAGACCCTTGAACTTCCGAAGCACTTTGACCTGCGGTTAAGGTTAACGATTGTAATGAAACCATTTGTGCAGTACCATAACATTGGCTTGCAAAGCAAAAACGCGGATCGGCTCCGGTATTTTTGATAACATCATAACGCTTAAGGCTATAAGTTTTTGTAGAACCACTTGTGTTCTTAACATCAAAATCGTTCTTTGTTGTCGCGTTAAAAGTTGTGGTCATTGCAACTACTTCATTGGCAACCATAGGTATTGGTGAATTTGTATCGGTAATGTTAGTTACCAAAATGCTTGATTGAGAAAAACCTTTCAAACAAAAAACAGTAAGTAAAATAAGTAATGATCTTTTCATTGGTATAAGTTTAAAAAAAGCCTTACCAAAATGGTAAGGCTTTTATATTATTACAAATTCTTATTTAGTAACAGTTAATTTTTTAACCATTGAACCATTAGTAGATTCAACAGAAACAGTATATAAACCGTTAGCAAAGTTGTTAGCGTCTAATTGTAACGTATTAATACCTACAGTTAATTCAATTTGTTTGCTGTAAACAACTTGTCCTAATGTATTTATTACTACAACGTTTGCGTTGCCTGCAGTAACAGCACTAATATTTAAAGTAGTTTCGCCTTTTGTAGGGTTAGGATACACGTCAAAACTAACGTTGTTTATAGCATTTGTTTTAACCGAAGTTGGGTTAGCTTGTGCTAAGTTGATATTATCAACATACATATTATTACCATAATCAGTAGTAGCAACAAATTTTACCAAAGCAGTTGGGCTATTTGCTAAAGTAGGTACTGCTACAGTAACTGTTTTCCATTGGGCAGCAGTTGGTACGAAATTTGAAGTTACAGGCGATGAACTTGTAGCTAAAGCAGTACCTGCCTGGTTAAATACAGTGGTCCAGTTTTGACCACAGTCAGTAGAAACTTTCACTTCCAGTCTGTCATTTTCGTTGTTTGGCACAGCAGTATAAAACGCATAAGCTACATCAAAAGATAATACAGGACTAGTAACAGCTGTAAGATCTGTTGGTGGTAAATAAAGATCATCAGCATCACCGGTTGCACCGTTGTTGTAGAAATCGTATTTAGCAGCGCCAGTGTTAGAACCATAAGCACCTGTAGAACCTAAGCGGCTCCAGCTTGGACCAGCGTTAGCATTAACCATGTTCCAGTTCGTTGGAGGGAAAGTAGCAACGGTAAACGGTTGAGTAACCGGGCCGGCAAAATAAGTTGGAGAACAAACAAAAGTTGTATTAAAAAATTTGTTATTACCCGTGTTAAAATCACCAGCGCTTACCGAAGTAATGTTGTAAGAATACGTATGAGAACCTGCAGTTACAGTAATTAAATTTAATGGAATTGTAGTAGAAGCGCCTGCAGCTAAATTACCCGTCCAAACTACATCAGTACCAACAACGGCATCTAAAGTAGGTGAAACAGTAAAGGCAGTAATAGCGTTTGTACCGTTATTTTTAATAGTAGCCGTTGGAACTAACGTTGTAGAACAAACTACAGCACCAATACCCACAGCGTCAGCTTTAGCATCGTTTGATACACCAACTACATTTGCTAAAGCAGCTTGTTGCACTCTTTTGTTTCCGTCATCTTGTATAAAACCAACAAAAGCAACTTCAGACTTATCTCTTGTATAAGAAGGAAGTGGGCAGTTGATTGTAAATGTTTGTGTTTGTCCTATTGTCCATGCACTTGCCATAGCAGTACCCATGCTTGTTGTAACAGTTCCAGCTTGTGTAGTTGGATATGCTTTAATAGCCACATCTTCAAAATCTTTTTCTCCATTAGTACCTGAAGGAGTTGGGAAATGAATATGTCTTTCGATCATTACCAAACGGTAAACTAAAGCGCCGGTAGCAGTATAGTTAGCAGTAGCCTGGATATTTACAGTTACTGTAACCGATGAAAAAGTAGGGTCCCATGCACGGTTCATTGTGATCGAGAATGGAGAGGTGAAAGATGAAGCGGCATTGATCAAAGTATTATTGCAATAAAATGCATGATCGTTAGCGGCACCACCACCCGGAATAGCCCATAAGTGTTGGCCATCCATTCTTCCTTGTGGGGCAGAGTTTACGCCATTTGAAGGGGTGTCAGTTGAAGTCCATGCAGACGGATAATTGTAACCACCAGCGCTGTAACGCCAAGTAATTTCAGATTGGTTTGTTTTCCATAACGACCATGTATTAGTTGGCGCAGAAGGAATTGGCACCTGCCATTTAATAGAAATAACCTTAGTAGTATTAGTAGGGCTCGCTAATGTTGCATTTAAGCCTGGGTTAGTAGAAGCACAGGGAGGACAATTTTCTCCTGTAAACTCTTCGAATAATGATAAACGTGGTGATTGCGCCACAGCAACCATTCCTGCTACCACTAATCCAAATGTGAATAGATTTTTTTTCATGTGATTAGATTTTTAAATTGATTTAGTTATTAATAGTCAAACAAATATAATCATGAAAGTTTGATATATCAAACAGAATTTTGTTAAAAACATTGCCGGGTGTCAATTGAGTCTTTTCCCTTTATTTACAACACTTTCAGGGGATTTTTTTTACAAAAATATCCTCATTTTCAACTCACACCTAAATAATCTAAACAAAAAAAGGTCGCCTTTTGTGGAGGCGACCTTTTAAATAAAAAAATTAAAATTATTTAGAAATAACTAATTTTTTAGTTTGAGTATTTTTATCTGATCCTAACATCACAAAATAAATTCCTGCTGCAAAATTTTTACAATCTAAATTAATTGTGTTTTCTCCAACGTTTAATTTATGTTGTTTGTTATAAATTAATTGTCCTGTTGCATTTGTAATATTTAATTTTACATCCAGATTGTTTGTTGAGCTAACAAAAATTGTTGCTTCATCATTAGTAGGGTTTGGAAAAAGGTCTAAAGAAATTCCAGCAATTCCTTCATTATGATTTAATCCGGCAGATTGATTATAACCAACAAAAAATGCGATCGTGTCGTTTGCATTAGCAACATTAAACACTTTATATCTAACTATGTAACTTCCTGTTGAAGCCCCTTCTTCAAGGTCTATTGAAAAAGGTTGGTTATTATCAAATGTATTATCAGCTAATGGAAAAGTGGTGCTGGTTTGTCCCGAGGCCAGTAAAATAGTGTAATCCGAAGGGCCGGGCGTACTAACAGGAGGTGTAAAACAATTGTTACCAAAACAAAAATATGTTGTTTGTGCGGTAGGAACAAGGCTCATATCAAGAGTGGGTGTTTGAGCAACGATCGTTCTTGTAACGTTAAAGGTTTGCGTAACAGCTGCGTTGTTCTTGATCCTCATCTTTGTTTCAATTAAAGTAGTAGGTGCTGTTGCCTCGTATATGTAATTTCCGTTTGTAATGGTTGCAGTTGGAACAAAGCTGGCGTTAGTTCTATACAACGAAAAACTTTGCGCATTAACTACTGTTGAAATACATACTGCAAAAAGAATACTGATTTTTTTCATTTTAAATTTATTTAAGTCTGTTTAAAAATAAAAGCCGGCAAAACGGCCGGCTTTTATTTCATTAAATATTACATGTATTATTTAGAGATCGTTAATTTTTCGGTAGTTACTTTATTGCCAACCATCACCTTTACAAAGTAAAAACCTGTTGTAAGATTAGATGTGTTCAGGTCAATAGAATGAATTCCTTTATCAAGATCGGCAGAATAATTATAAACTTCTGCGCCTAACATATTAAACATTTTAACAGCAACTTTTTCGTTCTTGCTTATTAATAATGCTAATGTAGCTTTATCTGATGTTGGGTTTGGAAATACATTAGCAGAAAATTCTTCTGATGCATCGTATTTAGTAACACCCGTTGGAAAATTATTAATGATAGTTATTGGGCCACCGTTACCACTAATAACCTCTTGTTGGGTTTCAGTAACAAAACCTACCAACTTTAATTTTGAAAGTAATACGTTAGATTTAATTGCACCGCCTGAAACTGTTAAAGGGTATTGTGCAGGAATAGTGTAGGTAAATGTTTTTGCATATAAAAATCCTGTAGTAGTAGTAGTTATAGGATCGCCCCATTGGCCTGTGATCATATGACGTAAGATCTTATTATGTTGATACTGACTACCTACCATCATTGCAGGATACCATGTAGCGCCTGATGTTTGTTGGCCAAGTACGCTATCTTGTAACAAAGCAAGGTTAAAGTAATTAGTAGAGTTTGCACTGTTTCCGGTATAATAAACCTCAGCCTGAACGGTCAATAAATTTGTAGCAGCGTCAATAGTTGCCTGTAATGCTACATTTAAATTTGAGTTTTGGCCCATGATCTGGTTACCGGTAGTTTGCCAGTTTCCACGGCTTTGAGCCGTTCCGGGTGTAGTAGTATTTTGGCTGTAAGCAGCAAATACATGTCTGTTTACCGAACCTGCAGGGTAGCCTACTAAATTTGACTGGCCAGCTAATGCAGTTCCAAAAGCAGTTCTAAAATCTATTGCTCCTGAAGCTGGAGTAGAATAACCTCCAACGTGAATATTAATTACAAATGCATTACCCGGGTTAGCAGCCATGATAAGGTCAGCCCTTTTGTGACCATCCGGACAATATTGACAAGTATAACCTGTATACTCCTCCAGGATCATTTTTCTCCCAGTTACCGATGTGCTGGCAGGTAATTGCGCAAATGCTGAAAATACACCAACTGCGGCTAAAATACTAAGTAATTGTTTTTTCATGTATGTGTTTTTAAAAATTAATTAATCAGAGGCCAAACATCTAAGTTAAATATTAAAAAGTTAAAATCAAACGATTAATTTGTTAAAATAAAAAAGGCAGCCTAAATATTTTAGACTGCCTCATTATTAACTGAAGGATCCGGGAATTATTTTGAGATCACTAATTTTTTGCTGGTAGAGTTCTTACCAGATTCGATGATCACAAAATAAACACCGTCGGCGAATTCTTTTGTATCAAGCTTCATATTGTTTGTGCCAGGGTTAACTGTTAGTTGCTTTGTATAAACAGTTTGCCCAATTGCATTAATTACTTTAACATTCGAAACACCTGCATTATCAGCTTTAATTTTTAAAGTAGTTTCGTTAGTTGCCGGATTTGGGAAAATTGAAATATTTGCATCATCCTTATTGTTCTTTACAAGTCCAACAAAAGGGTTTGGTTGTGAAAGGTTAATATTATCAATATACAAATTGTTACCATTATCATTTGTAACCTTGAACTTAACTAATACATTAGAGCTTGCAAAACCTGTAAGCTGAATTGTTTCTGTTAACCAATCCTGTGCTAAAGGCGCTAAAAATAAAGATGTAGCCGCCGCGCTTGTAGCAAGTGTTTGTCCGGCTTTACTAAACACATTTGTCCAGTTGGCACCACAATCATTTGAAACGAGAATATCCAGCTGATCATTTTCAGATAAACGTTGTGCTTTAGCATAATCAAAAGCTAAAACAGGCGTTGCCGACCCGCTTAGATCAATTGGTGGTAAATATAATTCGTCAATATCTCCCGCAACAGGATTAGTATAAAAGTCAAATTTCATCGCTCCCAGATCATTTGAGTTACCATATGCACCCACGTTAACTACCCTACTCCATGTTGGACCATTGTTAGAGTTAACTCTTGTCCAGTTTATTGGCGGAAAAGTTGCCAGGGCAAAATCTTCAGCAACAGGCGTTGCCTGGTAATTAGTTGCAACAAGGTAATTTACTTTATTTGAAACGTTAAAGAAATTGTAAGGCGCATTCATAAGCACTGTAAACGAAAATGTGTGTACTCCAGAAGTTACGCCTGTAGTAGTTGTATTTAAAACTAAAGTAGTAGAAGCACCAACCGCTAAATTACCTGTCCATGGCGTGGTTATACCAGCAACACCATCTGTATAAGGTGTTACGGTAAACGCTGTTAAAGGATTTGCACCATTATTTTTTACAGTTACCTGTGGTGTAATACTTGAATTACAAGTAACGCCTACTTTTGCATCAAGCGCTGTTAAAGCGTCTGTTGGAATAGCAACTTTATCAAGTCTGAATGCCTGTAATACATTTTTGTTTGCTTCATTTTGTATAAAACCAACAAATGCTACCTCTTCCATTTTTCTTGTATAAGCAGGCACAGGGCAATTAAGTGTGAATGTTTGTGTTTGACCTGTAACCCATGCATTGGCTAATGCATAACCACCAAGTGTTGGAAAAGATTTAATTGCAACATCTTCAAAGTTCTTTTCGCCATTAGTTCCCGGTTGAACACTAAATTGTATCAATCGTTCGATCATCACCGTACGAAAGTTTAAAGCACTTGCCGTTGTAAAATTAGCTGTTGCCTGAACTGTTATTGTTAAGTTTACTGAAGCACAAAAAGGATCCCAGGCACGCACCATGTTTATTGTAAATGGTGAAGTAATTGCCTGCGCCGTGTTGATCAATGCTGGTGACGTATTTACTGCATGATTTGAAGCTGCTCCGAAAACAGTAAGATGTTGTCCGTCCATTCTACCTTGTGGGGCAGAGTTAACAGCATAATAATTCATACGGGTATTAATCTCCGCAGAGTTGGTTTGGTATAACGACCAGGTATTTGAAGGGGCAGACGGAATTGCTACCTGCCATTTAATTGCAATAACTTTTGATGCATTTGCAGTTAATGTAGCATTTAAGCCCGGGTTTGTAGAGGCACATGGCGGACAAGTCTCGCCAGTAAATTCTTCAAACAAACACAAACGTGTTGTTTGCGCATTGGAAATCAATCCTGCGATCATTAAAGCTGCAATTAGTAAATTTTTTTTCATTGTAATTAGTTTAAATGAATTGTTTTTTAGTCTAACAAATATAGCAAACTCTTGTTATAAGACTATTGCACAAAGCGTTAAATTTTTGGCACAATTCAACTCAAAACCACAATTTATAGGTAATTTTGCCGCAGAATGGTCCTAAACAAAAAGCTGGAGGGGATTTTTAATTCAAAACTTCAAGAAATAAACCTTAACCAAAATCACTGGCTACAAGGTTTAAACGGATCCGCTTTGCCTTTTTTTATCCAATCACTTTATTTTACTCAAAAAAGATCCTGCATTATTGTTGCATCTGATAAAGAAAAAGCCGCTTATTTACTAAATGATCTGGAAACACTTTTGGCGAACGAAAAGATCTTATTTTTTCCGGAATCGTATCGTCAACCTTATCAAGAAGAAAAAACAACCAATGCCAATATCCAGGAAAGGGCTGAGGTTTTAAACTTATTATCAAAAGATACATTTACAGGCATCGTTATTACCTACCCGCAAGCGCTTGCCGAAAAAGTAACATTAAAACAAAAACTGCATCAGAACACACTTCAAATAAAAAAAGGAGAAAAGCTGTCCATTGATTTTATTTCTGAATTTTTAGTGTCGTACGATTTTGAACAAGTTGATTTTGTATATGAACCAGGGCAATTCAGTATTCGTGGGGGTATCATCGATATTTTTTCTTTCGCCAACGAGTTTCCCTATCGTATAGAATTATTCGGCAACGAAGTAGATGCTATCAGAACATTTGATCCAACCGATCAGTTATCGAATGCAAAATTTGATTTTGTAACCATCATTCCAAACATTAACTCCACAATTTTTACAGAAGAAAAAGTAGTGTTGTTTAATTATTTTGATCCATCTAACTCTTTTTTATTTTTAGAAGATGCGGATTATGCATTGGATATTTTTGATAGAAAATTTGAAAGCGCCACAAAAGCATTTCATCAACACGCGGGAGAAATTAAACAGGTACCGCCCGAAAAATTATATGCACGATCGGATGAATTAAAAGAACAACTAAAAAAGTTTACCTGTTTTGAATTTGGAATAAGATCGGTTCTCTCTTCTGAAAACATTAAATTTAATCAACGTCCTCAACCATCGTTCAATAAAAATTTCGATCTTTTAATTGCAAACCTAAAAGAAAATAAATCTAAAGGTTACGATAATTTTTTCTTAACCGATAATGTAAAACAAGCCGATAGGTTAATAAGTATTTTTAACGATCTTCTCGCAAAAGAGCATCGCACTTACGATACATTAATTGATTATTTACAGTTAGATATTCATGAAGGTTTTATTGATGAAGATCTCAAAATTGCAATTTACACAGACCATCAAATTTTT
>JAUXSA010000115.1 GCA_030681615.1 Bacteroidota bacterium | reverse complement strand
CGGTTGTTATAAATTATATTTATGTTGATGGAAAAAATTTAAATACAACCAGCGATACCATCACCTTAGGTTCGGATCAAAGCGATATTTCTATTTATTTTTATAGTCCATACTTTAATAAACCCAGCAAACAATATTACCGTTACCGCAGGGATAATGGTGATTGGAAGATCATTGAAAACACTTCTTTTGAATTAGGATCGATAGAGGGTGGGAAACATAAAATAGAAATTGCGGCCTCATCAGATAATATTTCTTGGAGCCAAAACGCTGTAGTACTAATCAAAAAAGAAGAAAAACTTACTGAAACCCAGTGGATATACTGGCTGTTTACAATAGGAGGTTTGTTATTAATAAGTGGCATAAGTTTTGTTTGGGTAAAGAGAGTAAAGATCAAAGCAACCAAGCGTTTGCAGGAAGAGCAGCAGGTGAATTTATTAAAACACCAGGCAATGAATGCATTATTGAGCCCACATTTTATTTTTAATTCTTTAACCTCCATTCAAAATTATATAAACACCAACAATAGTTTAAAGGCTAGTGAATATCTTGCTAAATTCTCTCGTTTAATTCGTATGATCATCGAAAAAGCATCGCAAAGTGATATTACTTTGAATGATGAAATAGCGCGTTTAACGTATTACCTTGAATTAGAGAAAGAGCGTTTTAAAAATAAATTTGATTACGTTATTAATTTAGATGAGCAGTTGAACGGGGCAGAAATAAAAATTCCTAATATGATCATTCAGCCCCATGTTGAGAATTGTATCATACATGGCATTCTTCCAAAACAATCACATGGCACTTTATACGTGACCTTTAAAAGAGAAAGCAAAACCAAACTTTTAATTACGATAGAAGATGATGGAATAGGGTTGATAAAAGCCAAAGAGCATGCTAAAACGGGACATAAATCTTTAGGCACAAGCACTATAAAAACAATTTTAGAGATCAATTCTAAATTAACGGGCAAGAGTCAGAAGGTAACTATGGTAGATAAATCTACAGTTAACCCAAAAGATTCAGGAACTAAAATAACAATTGAATTGGAACAATAATTATTAAAAATGTAATTACATATTTATTTTTATTTTTTGTGGCGAATGTGTTTTCGCAAAAAAATTTATTACCCGACACTACAGGTTTTTGTTATGGTGATAGTGCTGTTATCGAATTAAAACAAACATTCGAAAAAAATGCCTCTACCGAATGGCGTGGAAAAAGTATTGGTATTATTTATAACACCAAAAAAATAAAAGTAAAGAATCAGCTCGAAAAATATTATGTAAAAGTGGTTTCAGGGAAAACAACTTATTTAGATAGTACAGTTGTAAAAATGTACGCCAAACCAAAATTATTTTTGCGCGATACTACTTTTTGTAAGGGCAAACCTTTAACACTTGATGCGAAGAATCCCGGCATGCTTTATTTTTGGAGTACCGGCGAAACAACGCAAAGAATTAAAGTAGAAAATTCGGCTACCTATTGGGTGAAGATCACCAACTCTGGTTGCACGGTGAGCGATACTGCTAAAATAAAAATTATGCCTGGGGCAATTACAGGTATCAGTAACGATGTTTCTTTTTGTTTAAGCGAAGAGAATAAAGTGCTGAGTGTAAAAGTAAATCCGGGTACAAAAGTATTGTGGAACACAGGCTCTACTTCACCATCCATAACCGTAACAGGCGATGGAACATACTGGATACGATCTGACAGTAAAAATTGCGGACAACAAACCGATAGCATTAAAGTAAAATTAAAGGCTTGTGATTGTGAAATGATCATCCCAAACAGTTTTACTCCTAATGAAGATAACCGTAACGATTATTTTTATCCGGTACTGCAATGCGAATACAGTTATTTTAAAATGACCATTATGGATAAATGGGATAACATTGTTTTTTCTACCAATAGTATAAATGGTAAATGGGACGGACGTTTTAAAGGAAATCTTTGCCCTGAGGAAACATATATTTATCACATAGAAAGTATTGAAAAAGGATCTGATAAAAAAACGCCGAGAAAAGGGAAGATCACTTTATTTAGATAGTAACAACTACGTTCTATTTCGGAGAACGTTTCATTAACGCAGATGTAAGAAATGCACTCATAGCACCAATTAAAATAAACGAAAATAATTTTCCTGTGGTTGCTTTAAATGCCGAAACCTCTGAGGCTTTAATTTGTTCGGCAATAATTTTTTGATAGTCTTCTGCTTTAATTTTTGCCTGTGCTTTTAAGAAGGTCATAAATTGTTCGCTGTTATAATAATCAATAGCTAACGCTTTGCCACTATATTCAAATTCAAAATAATTATAAATGCTTACCAACACGGCACCCACTGCAAATATAGTTAAGCAAATACGCAACACTTCTCTGCCGCCAATAATGCCGCCACGCTCTTTCCTTACGCTTCTAACAGCAAAATAATAAAAGGGGATAAGTAAAAGCACAGAGGTTATGCCTGAATAAAAATAACCAAAAGTTGATAAAGAGTAACCGCCTAAAACAATAAACAATTTTAATGCTATTGCTGTAATACTATACGCTATTCCGAAATAAAGTCCTTTTTTGTTCACGGTTTCTTACTGATCGCTTTTTAATTTAAAATTTTGCATTTAAAATTTTTAATTTCTATCCGTTCATGCTGGCTAAAAATTCTTCATTGTTTTGTGTACGACGTAATCTTTCTAATAAAAATTCCATTGCTTCCTGCAGGTTCATATCACCTAAGTGTTTACGTAATACCCACAAACGCGTTAAGGTTTCTTTATCCATTAAAAGATCATCTCTACGGGTTGAAGAAGCTAAAAGATCAATAGCAGGATAGATACGGCGGTTAGATAATTTTCTATCCAACTGCAATTCCATATTACCGGTTCCTTTAAACTCTTCAAAAATAACCTCGTCCATTTTAGAACCTGTTTCTGTTAAAGCCGTTGCTAAAATAGTTAATGATCCACCGTTCTCAATTTTACGGGCAGCACCAAAAAAACGTTTTGGTTTGTGTAACGCATTCGCATCAACACCACCGGTTAATACTTTACCACTGGCAGGCGAAACTGTATTGTAAGCACGCGCTAAACGTGTAATACTATCTAATAAAATAACTACATCATGTCCGCACTCTACCATACGTTTTGCTTTTTCTAAAACAATGTTGGCAATTTTTACGTGTTTCTCTGCAGGCTCATCAAAGGTACTTGATACAACTTCGGCTTTTACGCTACGGGCCATATCGGTAACCTCTTCCGGACGTTCATCAATTAATAAAATAATTAAATAAACTTCAGGGTGATTATATGCAATAGCATTGGCCACATCTTTTAGTAAAACAGTTTTACCGGTTTTGGGTTGCGCTACAATTAAACCACGTTGCCCTTTACCAATTGGTGAGAACAGATCCATAACACGCATACTCATGTTCTCTTGCGGGTGGCCGGTTAGTTTTAGTTTTTCGTTAGGGAATAAAGGCGTTAAATAATCAAAGATCACACGGTCACGGACAAAACCCGGATCGCGGCCATTTATTTGTTCTACTTTAATTAATGGAAAATATTTTTCTCCTTCTTTTGGAGGGCGAACACCACCTTTTACAACGTCGCCGGTTTTTAAACCAAATAATTTAATTTGCGATTGCGAAACGTAAACGTCATCGGGTGAGTTTAAATAATCATAATCGGAGCTACGTAAAAAACCATAACCATCGGGCATGATCTCTAATACACCTGTTGCAAAAACAATGTTATCAAAGTTATAATATACTTTGTCGTGTTTTCTTACTGGCTCAATTTCAACATGAGGCATGCCTGAAACACCACTTTCTTCTGAATCATTATTTTCACTGATAGTTTCATCGCTGGTTGTTATTTCATCAGATATTTTTTCTTCTGATTCAACTTCGGCTGCTTTAACTACAGGTTGAATTATAATTTCCTCTTCGGCAGGAACACTTGTAGTTTCCTGTTTGGTGTCTTCAATAATAGGATCAAGTTTTACGATCTTACGTGGCCTTTTTTCTTTCATGTCTTTATTGTCGCTTTTTGAAATTCCTGGTTTTAGTTTTGCAATGGTATTTGATTTTTTAATTATTTTGGAGATGAGTTCGGTTTTGGTTAAACCTTTGGGATCAATTATGAGGGTTTTTGCAATGTCTTTTAATTCCGGTAATGTCTTACCGTTTAATTCTGGTTCCTGAAACATAAATAGGATTAATAATAAGTAGTTATTGTTTTAAATTTTATTTTAATTTTTGATTGATTGTTGGTTGCAAGAAAATGCAACTGTAATAATACTTATACAATATTAATGAAAATTGTTTGAAACAAAAAATATTTCTTAAATATTTTTTTTAAGTTTTTTGGCATGAAATTAGCCTAAAACAACAGTTTTACAGGCTTTTTATACTCTTAAACCAGTCGAGCAACTTCTTTTTTTGTAACTCCGATAACTTAGCATCCTTATGCATTAAGGTGTATGACGACAGGGGCATCTCGCCTTCTTCAACCATTTCTATACATTCGTCCAGTTTATGGTCTTTCTTTTTTTGAGAATAATTTCCCCACTCAGAGAAGTTAAGATGATGGCTTCCTTCATTTATATGGTGTTTTATCCACCACGAAACAGGGGCAATATTTGTATACCAGGGATAAGCAGGTTGATTTGAATGACAATCATAACATGATACTTTTAAGATCGAAGTCACTTCAGCATCAGCATTTGTAACAGAAATAATATCCATACTTATGTTAACCGGCTTAACAGTTTTATCAATTCTAAAGACTTGAAATATGATCAGAAGAAAAAGGATAGCAAGTGCTACCCTTTTTTTGGTTATTTTTTTTAGCATATTTTTAATGGTTCTCTAAAAAAGTGTTTAACTCATCGGTAGTAGAACTAAACGAAAACACTTCGCTTACCTGGTAATAATTTCCCTTATCAACACAATAGTCATAAGCAAATTTTGCATAGGTTAATTTGTCTTCATCCATGCTAAATAATTTGCAGATCTCTTTTACCTGGTTTGCAGAGATACAATTATTTTTTGTTGCCACTTTTGCAGTGCTCATTTTTGTATCTGAAAAAGGTTTTGATTCAACTGACTGTTTCATTTTATCAAAGCTGGCTTGTTGCATAGCGCCTCTGCAACCGCTTACTGTTGTTGGCGATGATTGTGTTTCTGTATAGGTAGTATTGTTTTTTGGAGATGAACTTGAAGAAGAACTGGTTGTAGTTACCGTTGTTGAAGTGCTGGAGTGAACGTTAGTATGATCTTCTATATCCATTCCGTTTACGTTCATGTTTATCCCTGTGCCGTTCATACTAATATTTACGCCAACGTTGTTTGGATTAGTTGTTGTGTTTCCTGTTGTTGTTGTTCTGGTTGTTGTTGTAACCGTTGTATTGGTATTATCATTTGATGTTGCAGTGTTATAGTTATTACCAGTTGTTTCGGCGGTATGATAAGCAACCGTTGAAGCGCCGGTGTTTGTAGCCTCATTTAAAGGCACAGATCCAAAATAACGCAGTTTTAGTTGTTTTTTCATATCGCGCTTTATTTTAGCGGTATGTTCAAAACCGGCTTCTAAAGCCATATTTTGTTTTAAGATCGGTAATGCCTTGTCTTCAAATTCTATTCGTAAACTAATGTTTGGCGTTACTTCGGTAACTTTTACATTACTTTCGGCCACATTGTTTTGCTTAATACCGTTTATATAAGCATAAAATTTGTCGCCATCTTCGGCAAAAATAACCAGGTTTACTTTTTGACCAAAAGTAATAAGGCTCATAAAAAATAAGCCTGCAAAAATTGATAATTGTGTTTTCATAATTAGGATAATTTTAAGATTTAATACTTCTACACAAGCATAATGCCAAAAAATCAGATTTATGTGTTAAGGGCTGTTAATGCAACAGGATGACACGAAGATGCAACAAAATTATACGAACTTTTCACCCTTGTTTACCTTCACATCGTTCACAAAGTTCCTTATTTGCTGTTCATCTTGTTTTTTACAGATCATTAATACACCATCACTTTCAACAACAATGTAATCTTCAAGTCCTTGTAAAACAACCAGTTTATCTTTTGGTACCTGGATAATGCAATTATTGCAATCGTAAGTAATGATGTTTTTGCCTACCAGGGCATTATGTTGTTTATCTTTTGGAATGTGGGTATAAAGACTGCCCCATGTTCCAAGATCACTCCAGCCAAAAATGCTGGCCCTTACGTATACATTTTTTGCTTTTTCCATAACACTATAATCAATTGAGATGTTCTTACAAATGTTATAAGCATTAACTATAAATTCTTTTTCTTTATCAGTATTGTATGCGTCTATGCCATCTTTAAAGACATTTGCCAGTTCAGGGTCGTTCTTTTCAAGGGCAGAGATAATACTTTTTGTACTCCAGCAAAAAATCCCCGAGTTCCATAAAAAATCCCCGCTTTTAAGAAAAAAATCAGCCATGTCATGGTCCGGCTTTTCGGTAAATGTTTTTACTTTATAAATGCGGTTATCTTTTTCTGTAACATCACTTTCAACATATTGTATGTAACCATAACCCGTATCCGGACGTGTTGGTTTAATACCAAGCGTAATTAAACAGTCTTCTTTCTCTGCTTTTTCAAAGCAAGAAGTAATGGCTTTAATAAACGTCTCTTGTTTTTTAATAAGGTGATCACTCGGTGCAACAATAGTTATAGCCTTAGGGTCGCGTTTATGAATTTTATAAGAGGCATATGCAATGCAGGGTGCCGTATTTCTGCGCGATGGCTCACATAAAATATTTTCTTTTGGCAGATCGGGTAATTGTTCGGCAACTAATTCTTCGTATGACGAACTTGTTACTATATATATATGATCCTTTGAACAGACATTCAACATACGTTTATATGTATCCTGTAATAAAGTACTACCTGTGCCCAGAATATCTAAAAACTGTTTAGGGTGCTGTGTTGTACTCATAGGCCAAAATCTTGTACCTACGCCCCCAGCCATTATTATTGCGTAATGATGATCCATAATTGCTTCACAAAAATAGAAAATTATGCTGGTTATTTGGTTAAAAAGTTGTAATAACTATTTTATTACAATAAAATAACCTATCTTTGCCCCGTCTTAAAAATCCTCCCGCCATTTTTGTTTGGCATTGTACATTAACTGCGGGGTGTTTTTAGCAGTTAATGTATAAATTAAAACAATTAAAATGACTTTTCAAGAAATTGGTCTTAACGACGACCTTATAAAAGCTGTTACCGATCTGGGTTTTACAAATCCTACGCCCGTTCAACAACAAACAATTCCCTTATTAGCAAAAACACCAACCGACCTTGTAGCTTTAGCTCAAACCGGTACAGGTAAAACTGCTGCTTTTGGTTTGCCGATCTTAAATTTAATAAACTGTGATAATAAAACGGTTCAGGCTTTAGTATTAGCGCCAACCCGTGAATTATGTATGCAGATCACCAATGATATTAAAAATTACGGTAAATATATGCGTGGTTTTGGTGTTACCGCTATTTATGGTGGTGCACGTATCGATGGGCAAATTAAAGATGTAAAACGTGGTGTACAGGTTATTGTTGCTACTCCGGGTCGTTTAATTGATATGATAGAGCGTAGGGTAATTAACCTTAGCACTGTAAAAATTGTGGTGTTAGATGAGGCCGATGAAATGCTTAACATGGGCTTTAAAGATGATCTTGATATTATATTAAAAGAAACGCCGGGTCAAAAAAACACTTGGTTGTTTAGCGCTACCATGCCTAAAGAAGTGGAGCGTATCGCAAAAAATTATATGACAGCACCTGTTGAAATTAGCACAGGTAAAAAGAATGAAGGTGCCGATAATTTAGAACATATTTATTACCAGGTTCAGGGTCGCGACCGTTATTTAGCTTTAAAACGTGTAGTAGATTATTATCCTGAGATCTTTGGTATTGTATTTTGCCGTACTAAAGCAGAAACACAGGAAGTTGCCGATTCTTTAATTAAAGATGGTTACAGTGCCGATGCTTTACATGGCGATCTTTCACAAAGTCAACGTGATTTTGTTATGAAACGTTTCCGCAGCCACACTTTACAAATGCTTGTTGCTACCGATGTGGCAGCGCGTGGTATTGATGTGAGTGATGTAACGCACGTTATTAATTATAATTTACCTGAAGATGTTGAAAATTACACGCACCGTACCGGCCGTACAGCCCGTGCAGGAAAATCAGGTATTGCCATCGCCATTATCACTCCAAAAGACAGCAGCAAAATAAAAGATATTGAACGCATCATTAAAAAGAAGTTCGAGAAAAAAGATGTTCCTAACGGTTTGGACGTTTGTGAGAAACAATTATTTAATTTAGTTCACAAACTACATAGCGTAGAAGTGAAGGATGATGAAATAGAAAGTTTTTTACCGGCAATATATGAAGAGTTAAAAGACCTTTCTAAAGAAGAATTAATTAAGCGTTTCATTAGTGAAGAGTTTAATCGTTTCCATGAATATTATCAGAATGCGCCAGATCTTAATATTGTTAAAGGTGCAGTAGATGGTGCTTTTGGTGGCGGACGTACAACCCGTTTCTTTGTGAACATGGGTTCTATGGACGGTTTTAATATGAATAGTTTAAAAGACTTTTTAGCAGACAGTGTTAAAGTACATACACGTATGATATTTAATATTGATGTAAAAAGCTCTTTCTCTTTCTTTGAAACCGAAAGTAAACTTGTTGATGAATTTTTAGCAATGAACTCTAAAGATCTTGAATTTAATAACCGTAAGATCTCGTTAGAAGTTAGTAATCGTCGTATGAAAGATGGCGATGGTGGTGGCGAAAGACGCGGTGGCGGCGGCGGATATAAGAGCGGCGGCGGTGGCTACAAAAGTGGCGGCGGCGGTTATAAAAGTGGTGGCGGTGGCTACAAAAGCGGAGAGAAACGTGAAGGTGGATTTAAACGCCCAAGAAATTCATCAGGTTACGGTGGAGATAAGAGCAGTGGAAGTGGTGAGAAAAAATCTTACAGCCGCAGCAATGATTCAGCCGGTGGAGAAAAGAAAAAAACATTTGGAAAAAGTAAATTCAGAGATTAATAGATAAAAACTCTTTAAGAAATGCCTAAAGTTTCTAAGAAAGCAACGGTTATGCCCGCTTCACCAATTCGTAAATTGGTGCCATTTGCAGAAGCTGCAAAAAAGAAAGGTGTAAAAATTTATCATTTAAATATTGGACAACCCGATATTGAAACACCTGCTTCTTTTTTGAATGCGGTTAAAAATGCGGATGTAAAAGTGCTGGAATATAGCCACAGTGCCGGGAACGAAAGTTACCGTAAAAAACTTTGTGGTTACTATAAAGAGTATAATATCAATATCGATCATAACGAAGTAATTATTACCTGCGGCGGTAGTGAGGCAATTGAAATTGCAATGCTTACCTGTTTTAACCCCGGCGATGAAATTATTATTCCCGAGCCTTTTTATGCTAACTATAACGGTTTTAGCTGTGCCGCAGATGTGGTGGTTAAACCTGTAAGAAGTTTTATTGATACCGGATTTGCTTTACCAAAAATTACAGATTTCGAAAAAGTAATTACACCTAAAACAAAAGGTATCATGATCTGCAATCCCGGTAACCCAACTGGTTACCTGTATACAAAAGCAGAACTGGAAGCGTTGCGCGACCTGGTAAAAAAACATGATCTCTTTTTATTAAGTGATGAGGTGTACCGTGAATTTTGTTACGACAACAAAGAATACATTAGCGTAATGCATTTAGATGGTATCGAGAATAATGTTATTCTTTTGGATTCTATCAGTAAACGTTACAGCGCTTGCGGCGCCCGTATTGGCGCTATGATCAGCAAAAATAAAGAAGTTATTTCTTCGGCCCTTAAATTTGCCCAGGCAAGGTTAAGTCCGCCGAGTTACGGACAAATTGGTGCTGAAGCAGCTCTTGATACTCCTAAAAGTTATTTTGCAGAGGTGAAAACTGAATACATTGCACGCAGGGATTTTGTTATTGAATCATTAAATACCATTGATGGTGTTTTTTGTCCAAAACCAAGCGGCGCGTTTTATTGTATTGCAAAATTACCAATTGATAATGCCGATAAATTTTGCCAATGGTTATTAGAAGACTTTAATTTAAACCAGCAAACAGTGATGTTGGCTCCGGCTACAGGTTTTTATTCAACACCGGGTGCAGGAATTGATGAAGTGCGTATTGCTTATGTACTAAAGATCGAAGATCTTAAAAATGCAATGGCTTGTTTAAAAGAAGCATTAAAAGTTTATCCCGGAAAAACGAATTAATTTATAATGAAACGTTCATTTATAAAATTTATTTTATTTGCTACAGTTATAGTGATCACATGTTCATGTGGCGGTTCTGATGATTTTGCGGCAGATGAAAAAAAAGTAAAGGATTCGTTACAAAAAGCGCAAAGCGATAAAAATGATTTTTCTAAGGTAGGTAATAACGAAGGTGTAGTTGGTATTTTTGATATTCCCGAAATGCTAACCATTTGTAAATTGGATTCTGCTCCAATGAAAGATGTTTCTTTTAAAGTGGCAAAGGCTTATTCTGTTTTAGAAGAAGAAATGAACGCAGTTAAAGCTGAGCTAGATGGTATGCCTGGCATGCTTACTTATAACAACGATACAACCAATTTTATTTTTGAATGTGTATTGCCAATAAAAACAATGCCTAAACAACAACCAAAAACATGTAAGATAGTTGTTTTAGAAGCCTGCCCTATGTTGATCTATAATTTTTATGGCCCTTACAAACAGTTATTCACAGCTTACAATAACATACGAAAATATATTGCCGACAATAAGCTCGTGCAAAACGGCCCCATGCGTGAATTCTATCTTTCTGACCCAACTGTAGAAGGAGATCCTGCCAAATGGCAAACACGAATTATGGTGCCTGTAACAAAAAGAAAATAATAATTACACTGTTAATTATTTTTAACCTTATTCCCGGTTTATTTTTTGCAATTTTAATAGGTAATAAACAAATTATTTGCGGATGAAAAATTTCCTGGCAAGACAAATTCTTAATTCTATATTTTATCCCTTTCTCTTTTTATTAAGTATCTGGATCGTTTTTTTTATTGAGCGTAGTAACGATCTTAATTTTATAAAGTTTGGAATTCTCCCACGCAAGGCTGAAGGCTTACTTGGTATTTTTACTTCTGTTTTTATTCATGGCGATATTGGCCATATTGCTTCAAATTCAATTCCGTTATTGGTTTTAGGAATGATGTTATTTTATTTTTATAAAAAGATCGCCAAATCAACTTTTGTATGGATCTGGTTAGTTAGTGGTATTTGGTTGTGGATGGGTGGTAGAAATAGCCCTGAGCATTTTACTTATCATATTGGCGCCAGTACTTTAATTTATGGTCTGGCAACTTTCTTATTTTTTAGCGGTGTGTTTCGCAGACATTTACGTTTAATGGTTGTATCAGCCATGGTTGTTTTTTTATACGGCAGCATTATGTGGGGCGTTTTGCCAATAAAACCCGAAGAAATGAGTTGGGAAGGGCATTTGTTTGGCGCATTAGCAGGCATTTTAGTAGCCTTTAATTATCGTAAAGAAGGTCCGCAACGTCGGGTATATCAATGGGCTGACGAGGATGACAATGATGATTCTTATCTAATAGTTCAAAACGAGATCCTCGAAGAAGAAAAGGCAAAAGAAGAACCAAAGGCACAGGATGAGATCACTATTAATTATATTTACAAAGGAAAAGATAAGGAAGATACCTGATTAGCTAAATGTTTTTAGAATTGATTATAATTTGTATTTTTGAATTACAATACAATTAGTAAAAACTAAAAAATAACATCATGAAAAAGGTTTTATACGTTATTATTGCCTTAGTACTTGTTTACCTTGTGTTAGCAATGGTAGGTCCAAAAGAAATTAAAGTAGAGCGCAGCATTTCTATCAGCAAATCTACTGAGTTAGTAAAAGCAAAACTTGGCGATTTTAAATTCTTTCACGACGAGTGGAGTCCCTGGAGCGAAAAAGATCCTAAT
>JAUXSA010000146.1 GCA_030681615.1 Bacteroidota bacterium | reverse complement strand
TGTAGATCTATTATTGCTGAAGGAAAAGCTAAAATGGTTAATGAACTTTTTTGAAGCGTAAAGTATTCACAAATATCATTCATTACCTCTTTAGAGAAATTATTGCTTGAGGACTTATTAGTACTTTCTGATACAAAGAACAAACCGCAATGCGGTGTATAAGGTGGTAGTTTTACAAAGTTAAAACCATACTTTTTTGTCTTTAAAAAATAAAATCCACCAATTAACTGGTGCTCGTCTTTATAAATACCAATTAAATCCAGCTTATCGCCATACACGGATAACCATTTTTTACTTCCAAAAACACCAATAATGGGTTCTGCTTTTTCGGTAAACTGGTCAATATTATTTATTGGTTTTAAGATCACGCTTCAATATTTATATTTTTTTATTTAATAATTTTAAATACTCGTTTATCATTTGTTTTAAATTATCATCCCAGTTATATCTTTCAATAACGTGTTTTCTGGCATTTATAGCAATTTGTTCGTATAATGCTTTATCATTTATCAACCTCTCAATTGCATTTGCCGTATCATCCACATCTCCCGCTTTTACTTTAAGTCCAACCGAATCGTCCCTCACCACTTCTTTTAATCCTCCAACATTTGTAACTACCACCGGTGTGCCGCAAGCCATTGCTTCAACCACTGAAACGCCAAAGCTTTCATATTCGCTTATATTTACAAGCACATCTATCATATTATAATAGTTGCTGATCTCCTTAAACGGGATGCGTCCTGTAAAAATAACCTTCTCAAAAATACCTAAATTCTGACAAAGTTCTTTTAACGCATTTAATTCGGCACCCTCTCCAATAATTAATAATTTTAAATTATCATGGGTTGGTATTAATTTGGCAAAGGCCTTTATTAAAACATCGATATTATAAAGACTTTCGAGTGGTTTAATACTTCCTAAAACAAAATCGTTAGCATTAAAAAGCGATTCTACTTTTTTTGGTTTAAATTCTTCAATATTAATCCCAAAGGGAATTACTGAAACCGGAATTTTTACAACCACGTTAATATAATCCTGTATGGTATATGAAGTAGCGCAAAGCAGATCGGCTTTTTTGAAATTATATTTTAAAATAGATTTAGCTACAAAATTCTTATTGGGAAATTTCATAACATCCGATCCCCAGCATGAAATAACAAAGGGATGAAAATCGGTTAAAGCACCCACCAAACCATAACTTGTTGCATAATGTGCGTGCAAAATATCCGGTTCAAATTGTTTAATGATCTTCTTTAAAATAGATACATATTTTAGGTAAGCCAGTTTTGTTAAAGTACTTTCTGCATTGATCTTTTTATCGGGTTCAAAAAAAACAGTAATATTTTCGTGCACATACCAATCGTAAGAAGCTTTATTAAAACTAAATAAACCTATCTTAATACCACTATTGGCAAGCCCCAACGCCCATTTCTCGGTGTGCTCACTATAAGTATCTGATAATAATAAAACTTTCATTTACGTGGAAATAAGGCGTGTTTTAATAAACGTAAGTAAGAAAAAGGCGTTAAAAAATGAAACCATTTTCTACCATAATTTTTACTTATTGTTAATTGTTCTTTAATAAATATAGGAATGATACTACCGGATTTAGATGTTTTATAAAACCTGAAATTAGAAACTACAAAACTACAGCAATATACTACAGCGTTATTTTTAAAACAGCGTAAAATATACTCATAATCAAAACAGCATTGATAAGGCATTAAAAGACCAATTTTATTAGTGAACGATCTTTTAAAAAAAGACCCTGGTTGAAATATTGCTGGTGTGTGTGAGTAAAGTGTTTTTATATCCAGAGGATAAGAAGCATAATGTTTTGTAACCTCACCTTTTTCGTTTATATAATTTACACCACCATATATGTAATCAATTGACGTATCTTTTTTTAAAATATCGGCCAGTTTTAAAAACCCTTCTACATTCATCAGGTCGTCTGTATTAAGCCAAGTCCAATAATCGCCGGTGCATTTTAAAATTCCTTTATTAATTGCATCGTATTGCCCCAGGTCTTTTTTTATTTCAATGTGATCCAACTCCGCCTTAAAATTATTGATAGAAGTCTGCACATTATTATTGGATTCGGAATCAAACACTAAAATTTCTACATCAATTCCCTTTTCTTTGGCTTTTTGTTTAATTTCAACCAAATTCCTTAATGTATCATCAATAAAGTGTTCCTGATTAAAAGAAGGTACTATAATCGAAAACTTCATATTTGATAAGAGAATTAAGTATTAAAATTATCGTAAATTTAACGTTTTAGTTCCTAATTGTCTAGCATAAAGCGAAAAAGTGGAAAGGTTAAAAATTGCTTATTTATCGTCTGAAAACCCAAAGAACAAGAAGGTTTGGAGTGGCACACACTATTCTATTTACAGGCAGCTTTGCACCATTGGAGAGGTGACGATCCTTGGGCCACACCAACCGGAATTGAGGTTATTTGTAGCTAAATTCATTAACCAGTTTTATTTAAAGATCCTTGGTAAGCGCTATAGTTACAGACACAGCGTATTTATAAGCAAAGGCTACGCCAATTATTTCAATAGAAAATTAAAAGAAAAAAAATACGATTATATTGTTGCGCCCGCAGGATCGGCAGAGATAGCTTATTTAGATACCACTATTCCCATCATTTATATTTCTGACGGCACCTTTGCCGGTTGTTTAAATTACCACGATAGTTTACAGAATCTTAAAGCCAATTCTATTAAAGAAGGAAATATAATTGAACAAAACGCCATTGCAAAAAGTAAACATGTTATTGTATCGTCAGAATGGGCCAAGAACTCCGTTATAACAGATTACAAAACCTCCCCTGATAAAGTAAGTGTTATTCCCTTTGGTGCCAATTTTGATCTTTTACCAGTTACCAGTGATATCGACCTTTCTATACCAACAGCCTGGAAGATATTATTTGTTGGGGTGTATTGGGAAAATAAAGGTGGTGAAATTGCTTTTAATGCATTTAAATTACTTTTAGAGAAGGGATACGATGTTTCGTTGACCGTTTTGGGCTGCATTCCTCCAAATACGTTCAAACATCCAAAAATGACGGTTATTCCTTTTATTGACAAGAATGATATGAAGGGTCAGCAGGAATTAAATACCATTTACAAACAACATCATTTTTTGATCTTACCCACGCGTTTTGATTGCACACCAATTGTTATTAACGAAGCCAGCGCCTTTGGCATCCCTTGCCTGATAGCAAATACAGGTGGTGTGGCAGGACACTTAAAAGAAGATAAAAACGGATTTTTGGTAAATTATAATGATAAGGGATCTGATTACGCTGTAAAAATTGCGAAGTTAATTGATCATCCTCAGGAATATATTCAATTGAGAAAAGAGACAAGGAAATTGTACGACGAGTTATTGAACTGGGATAAGTGGACCAATGAAATAAAAAAACTACTTAAGCTTTCTTAAACTTTCTTATCAAACATTTTGTAAGCAACCTGCTTTTTTTATCCAGCGTAACTTTAGTCACCTTTGAAAGCATAGATCTTGAATACCTGCTGTAAGCTGCTAAGCCAAGGTTGGTGTAGCCGCAGCTATCAAACCAGAATTTATGAAGGAAAATATTAAAAGAACTTTCAGGAAATGCTTTTTGCTGTTTGTTTTGCTCTTTTAAATGCAGCAAACAACTTTCAATTTCGTCCAGCACCTTCATGGAAGTAATAAACGTATTATCACCAATAATATTTAAAATATCAAACTGTTCTTCTGATAAAGAAAAGTTAAGTTTTTTACAAAACTCTCCTCGGATCTTTCTACTAATTAGCAGTTGACTTTCTTTATTATTAGAACTGACCTGCGAACTGTGCGAACGGTATTTCAATAAAGGTTCTGTTACATTTAAAAATTCACCCAAAAAAGAAAGTTCGGTCCATAATTTATAATCTTCGGCGTGAACATATTCCTTATTATAAAAAATATTCTTTTCGTTAAAAATATTTTTCATCATTACTGTTGGGTGACAAAAACCAGGTGAAAAAAGAAGCACTGCTTTTTGATAATCACTATTGTTCCTGTTCTTAATGTGCGTAAGTTTTTTTGGTGTCAATGAGTAATAGTCACTTCCAATAACCATAGCATTTGGGTTCTCGCTAAAGGCTTGTACCTGTAATTTAAAACGCTCCGGCAACGCAATATCATCTGCATCCATGCGGGCAATGTATTTACCATTAGAGACTTTCAGACCTTTATTTAAAGATTCGATCAAACCCATATTGGCGCTATTGTTTAAATACACAATACGCTTATCACTGAAAGAAGAAATTATTTTATCAGTAGAATCTGTTGAACCATCATTGATAATAATAAATTCAAAATCAGTATATGTTTGCGACAAGATACTTTCAATGGCTTCACGTAGATATTTCTCTCCGTTAAAAACAGACATAACTACCGAAACAATTGGCGAGTGCGTATTTAAATTTTTATCCAGGTAGAAGGTATTAAGTCGTTAGTATTAATATTTTTATCGGCAAACCAATTATGAGGTGCAATAACAATTTTATCAGGGTTTTGATTTAACCAGGCGCCCCACCAGCTAAAACTGCTATTGGCAATAATATTATGCTTGCAATGGCTCATTAAAATAAGTTCCTCCTGTGTATTTATTTTATTGCTTTCTCCATCTATAAATTCTTTAGAAGGAATAAAATTCAAATTTGCCCTGCACCAATCCATATCGTCGCTAAAGATAAAAAAAACAGGGTCTTTTATTTTCGAATTGATCTTTTCAACCGCCAGTTTATAATAATCCAACTCTAAATGTCCGTGAAAATGGTTGGCAGATTTTAAACTTACAAAATCTCCTCTTCTTACATGCAATGAGACAGAGGTTGTGTTTTGGATCTTCTTATCAATAGTAACTGCGCCTTCCGAAAGCGGACTGTTCAGAGTTATTTCGTTCAATAATTTTCCACGAAAGGAATTAAAATATTTTTCGCTTTGCCAATATCCATTTAAATACGTAGTTGCCGGGAATTTTAAAAAGTTGG
Source organism: Bacteroidota bacterium (assembly GCA_030681615.1). GTDB lineage: Bacteria > Bacteroidota > Bacteroidia > B-17B0 > Aurantibacillaceae > Aurantibacillus. The sequence continues at coordinate 2,150 of JAUXSA010000146.1, read as the reverse complement.
AATGAAAATTGAACTGGTGTTCGTTAAAGATCATTTTATTAAATAAACCTGGTAGCATTTTCTTTAACTTAAGACTTAAATTATTCTCGTTAAAATTAAAATTGCCAAGAACAGTTGCATCGGCAATTTTAGAATGAATATTGAATTTATCTAATTCAAACTTTCTTTTAGTATAAGCACCTTTTGTATCGGCGTTTAAATAAGAAAGATCTAAGAATAATTCAGTTTTATGATAATTAGCCAAAGCGTTGCCAGCAGCATATTGAAACAGCTGGTTACCTAATCCTCCTATGAGTTTAACTACGATCATTAAAACCTTTCTATCTTAAAAAACCTTTTATTATACCTGCTTGTAAGTAATCGTTTCTTTACTTTTTTAAGTATCTTATCTTTTGAAAGATCACTAAACACATCAGTCATAAACGCATCAACATTTACAGGTACTACAAAACTCCGCTTTAATGTTTCGAGCGAATCGATCTCAAAACTCAAAAATAGTTCCTGGAAAAACAAAAGCGCTTTTTTTGTATTTAGTTTTTCTGAATAAATGGTTGAGAACAAATTTATGTTCTCTTTAACCACCAGATCCTTATTAACCGACACTTCTTTCGTAACCTGTTCATCTCCCCCGTCAACAATAGTAACAAGTGCCTCTGGTATACATTTAAAGGTCTTATGTATATTTAAATACCTGATATAAAATTCAACGTCCACCAACCAAACATACTCTTTGTTAAAAGTAATGCTTTTATCATTCTTAAAAACAACAGCGCTTGGTGACCCAATACAGTTCCTGAAGAATAAAAATTCAGTTTCGGTTTTGATCCGCTTTAGTTGTGCATTTGTTTGTTCATGCAAAAAATGTTCGTTATCCTTTTTAAAATAAATATCAGAATAAGAAAAAACAAAACTCAAAGAAGGGTCTGCTTCAAATGCTGAAACATACTTTTGCAACGCATCTTTTACACAAAAATGATCATCGTGATGCAACAGCTTAATATAATTGCCGCTTGCAAGGCTTATAGCTTTGTTCCAATTCTCAGGACTACCCAGAGAACTTACATTTTTAAGATATTTAATTTTGGGTTCACTAAACTGTTCTATAACCTCCTTAATAGAATTATCCGGCGTATCATCAGTAACAATAATTTCATAGTTAGTATATGTTTGCATTAAAACAGATTCAATTGCTTTTTTAAGCAACTGTGGTTGTTTATAAGCAGGTATACATATTGAAACTAATGTATTCATTAATTTTTTTGTGCTTTAATTAATCCGCGTCTAAAATAAGGTGCTTCAAAATTGGGATCAAAATAAAATAACATATATCCTTTTGAATTACTTAAAGTGTAGTTTTTGCTTGTCAAATACTTAGTGAAATCCCTGTTGTCGTTTGTTTTATGATAAGTGCAAATTGCTAATTTGTTTACTTTATCTGAAACCGTTCTATCGGCACCGTTTAACAGATCTTGTTCAGCGCCATCTACATCAATTTTCAAAAGATCGATCTTTTCACTAGTAGAAAAATAAGTATCCAATCTCACATTTCGTTCATCATCCTTATCCGACACAAATTTATTAATAATAGTGATCTTATCTGCCCAAGGTTTATACGTTAATTTTAACGCTTCTATCCATTCAAGATCTGTTTCAATTAAATAAATGTGTTTTACATTTTCTATCTCATGCAGCGCAAAAATACCCTCTGCGGCTCCAACATCAACGATCACAGACCCTGGTACAATTGTATAGTCACCTGTTAAATAACAATGCCCTGACTGTTCATCCTGCTCAGCTAATAAAAATCTATAGGCATCAACAATATGTTCGTGGGTCCAGTTCTTTTTAAAATAAAGCTTTTTACCAAAATGCATTACGTATGGGAATCCATTCTTCGTGTCAATTATAACTTCAATTGGTTTTTGAATGTATTTTAAAAAGAAAGGGTAAGGGAAAACAGATAGATCATTCGTCTTAAGAAAATCAAGTGCTTCATTGATCTCCGGGTCGTTTGTTGGACTTTTTTTATAATACTGAAGAATGGTATTTTTTATTTTTGATTCTTCTTGTTTTCGTTTAAAGTGTATAACTTTCCATCGAATGGATTCAGGAATTAAAGTTCTGTATAGTTTAGCGATGATACTCATAAA
>JAUXSA010000113.1 GCA_030681615.1 Bacteroidota bacterium | reverse complement strand
TGGTTGTTCCTGTAAATTAGTTTACCGGCAAAAGATAAATAGATCTTATCAAGTGTTGTTTTAAAACTATTGGTAGACAGGGAATTTAACTTCTGATTATAAAAATAGGTTTCGTGTTCGGCAGAATAATAAGCGATGTTTGCTTTTTTTTCTGTTGCCAACTGATGACTGGCCGCTGCAATTTTAATGCACATTTGGTAATCAGAAACAGATTGTACCAAAACAACCTGCTTTTTTGATTCATCCCATTTAATTTTATAACGACTTAATTTAGAAATAAAATTAGTTTGAAGCGCTGAAGGAGCAGTATGAGCTTTTGAAAAGGATCTCTGGTTTTGAACGAGGGACGAGACTCTGGTACTTATAAATTTTAGAGGATTTTTTAAAAATAACTTGATCATGTTTTTGTTTTGTCTCTCTAAATTTTAAGATACAAATATACAATTTATCAATTTAATGCCTCGGGTGTAAGTGGGGTGCCTTTTTTATGATCTTTTTTTGCTTTTTTTCCTAAAAGACCGAGGTAGAATCGTGGATGCAGACCATCACCCGGCCTTATAACCCTAATGTTCTTTTCCGAGAAGATGTCACCTGCTTTAATATCTTCTGCCACATAAATAGAACGTTTAAAGAATACACTTTTATTTTCGCTTTCCTGTATTCCTATTTGAATTTTCCCTAAAGCTAAAAAAGCTCTTTCAGTTTCAACAACCAACGCTTTTAATTCTTCGGGTTCTAATGAAAAGGCAGAATCAACACCGCCATCCGCCCGGCGTAATGTAAAATGTTTTTCTATTATTCTTGCGCCTAAAGCAACTGCAGCTACAGAGGCGCCAATACCCATCGTATGATCTGATAAACCGATTATGCAATTATGTAATTTTGCTAAATGCGGAATGGTATTTAAATTTGTATTTTCGGGTGTAGCAGGGTAGGTGCTGGTACATTTTAATAAGATCAGCTCTTTGCACCCTGCATCACGCAATACTTTCACGCTTTCGGCAATATCTTCTGCCGAAGAAACGCCTGTTGAAACAATAACCGGCTTTCCTGTTTTGGCAACTTTAATTAATAAAGGGTGGTGCGTATTCTCGAATGAAGCAATTTTATAAAGAGGTACGTTTAATGTTTCTAAAAAATCAACTGCGGTTTCATCAAAGGGCGAACTAAAAGCGATCATCCCTTTTTCTTTGGCGCGATCAAAAATAGCTTTGTGCCATTCCCAGGGCGTGTAGGCTTCTTTGTAAAGATCATGTAACTCTTTACCATTCCATAACGATTTTGGATCGTTGATGGTATAAGCACCCTTCATGGTAATAGTATCTGCTGTATAGGTTTGTAATTTTAAAGCATGTGCGCCGGCTTCAGCTGCTGCATCAACCAGCTGTAAAGCGCGTTCAATCGATTGATTGTGATTGCCGCTCATTTCTGCAATAACAAAAGGTTTTTGATCATTGCCTATAATTATATTCCCTATTTTAATGTTATCCATTTTTTATCTTTTGAAACCTGTGACTTTTATTTTCACCAACTTTTACATCTTCAAGTTTAATAAAATTGGCACTTGTAAATAATTTTACCGAAGCGGTGTTTTCTTCTTTCACGTAGGCCATGATCTTTGCTTGCGGAAATTGTTTTAAATAATCTTCAGTTGCGAGGTTTAGCATTTGTAAACCAAAGCCTTTTCCCCTGTAGTTTTCGTCAATCGAGATCCCGATCACAACTTCGTCATTTGTTTTGTCTATCCTCACTTGTCCCACAGGAATGTCTTGCTCATTTAAAAATAAATAAAAAAAACAATCAGTAGAATTTAATTTACTTGCAAACCACTTAACATGCTGTTCATATCCAATTTCAGTTTGGTTAAAAGAATTCGCCCTAACAATTTTATCGTTTGCCCAATTAAAATATAATTGAGCATCTTCTATCTTAGCCTTACGAAATTTGATCATGCGGCTAATTCTTTTATAAGTTTAACAATTCGTTCACCTGATCGACCATCAATTAATTGCTTTTGTAAATTTAGCATTTTATTAATTGCTGTTTCGTTATTCAGATTCTCTACTGTTACTTGTTTTATTTTTTTAACGGTAATCTCGTTTAAATTTTCAAGATCAAAAATGTACTCGTTTGTTTTAAGACTCTCATATATACCCAACTGGTTATCTGCAGAATACCCTACAAAAACCGGCTTGTTAAGCGCTATTAGTTCTAAACAAGTGGTACTGCATGGTGCAAAGGCAGCGTCGCAATTTCCCATCAGGTTTAGCATTTCATTTTCTCCAAGGTTCGAATATAATTTAATGTTCTTTTCAGAACTTTCAATAAAGGGAGGTATTTTCTCTTTATGTGGATAGGCCGCTCCAATAACAATGGCAATTTTTTCAATTTGCGGTATCTGTAACAGCGCCTCAAGAATTTTTAATGTAATGTTATTTTCGTCACTGCCCCCAAGCGTGATCAACACGTTTTTTATTGGTGTAAATTTGTTGTGTACTTTTTTTGCCTTTGCTAAAAACCCTTTTCTTAATAAAGCATATTCGGTGCCTAAATAAAGTGCGGAATAATCTTCTTTTTTATAGACCAAATTTTTTGCTGAAGGGGCGTGATTTAAAACCGCATCAGCATACATATATTCTCTTGCCAGGTCATCAATGTAAACCAATTTTACACCAATGCTTTTTATTTTTTTTTGATATTCAGAATTAAATAAATAACCATCAGCAATCATTAGAGCAGATCCGGTATCATAATTTTTTTGTAGCCATAAATGTTCAGCGGCAATTTCTATTTCTTCAGGAATATGTTTAATACTGAACCTGGAGGGAATAACACCAGTAAAATTACTGAGCTTGCTTAATAAGAATTCCAGAGTAAAATTTTCTTCGAGCATTTCTGCAATCGCAATACAGCGATAAATATGGCCTAAGCCAATTTGTGTATTTCCGTCAGCTCTTATTAAAATTTTTTTTTCAGGCATTCGAAATTTTTCCGCTTTATTAATTATTTTTTTAAAAGGAACCAGGTAATATCATCTTGTGGAAACGAGGGGTCCCGCTTGTAAGCAAAACCATAGTCCACTAAAACAAGGTCTGTATACTTTTCCATTAACTCTCCTGCAAAATCTCTCTTAAATAAACGGTCTGTGTGCCCTCTGTAATTAATGGTAACGGGTGATGGATTGTAATATTCGCAAACCAGAATGTATTTTGTTGAAGCCTGGTATAGTTTTTCATAAACTGTATTCAGCATATCAGGATTGATATGGATCAAAACCCCTTTTATTAAACTTACTTCAAATTTAGTTGTGGTATTGTAGTCAAAAATTGAAGTGTTAGAAACATTTTCAGCGCCAATTTCTGTTGCTAATTCTGTAGCTGCAGTTTTATTGATCTCTATACCATGTAATTTTATACCGGGGTATAACAAACGCAAAGCTTTTAAATTCATTCCTACGTTTGCACCAAACTCTATTACAGAAACGGGCTTTGCAGCCGATCTTAATGCTTTAGAAAAAAAATTTAAATTAGATGCCAGCAATTCTTCGCTATTGTTCCTTGAAATGTATTCTTTGCCAAAATCACCGGCCCAAAATTCTTCCTGTGCGGTTTTATAACCCATCTTTTGTTTTATTAATAAGTTTAAATTTTAATTGTGCCAATTCCCAATCCAACAAATTATCAATATCCTGTACTTCCATCTCGCTTAAGATCACTGAACCAGAATTATCAGAATATATTTTTTTATTTAATTGAAATTTATCTGTTCTTAACCAATAAAATTGACCTGCATCATAATACGCTGGTGTTAAGTCCTGAGAGCGGACATTCATTGTTTCAGGAGAGATCATTTTTAGTTTTTCGTTCTCATCAATGATCAACGCGCGTTGAATAGCTGAACTGAATTTGCAAACAGGAAATACTGTATCAAATGTTTGATCTGTTAATTTGTTGTAGCTTTTAGAAAGATTTTCGATACTAATAAATGGCGCTGTTGGATAAATACAACAAACGTTTTCAAATTGTTTGTTTATATTTTTTAAGCTATCAAGTACTTCCATAATAACATCTGCAGTTGTTGAATGATCGTCAGATGTTTTTTTGCTTCTCATAAATGGGACTTGCGCACCATATTTTGTAGCTACGCTGGCAATTTCATCATCATCGGTTGAAACCATAACGTAATCAAACAAATTTGATCTTAAAGCTGTTTCAATGGAATAAGCAATAATAGGTTTACCTAAAAAATCTTTTATATTTTTTCTTGGAATTCGTTTGCTTCCGCCACGCGCTATGATGATCGCTACATTTGCCATTTAAATTTTATTATGGTTTAAATGCTGGATCTACATGTTCAATTATTAATTTCCGTAAACTATCAATGGTCTCCCATTCGGTATTATTTTCAGACGTGTAATGAAAGCCTTGTTTAACCAGTTTTGCATTAAAGTTCTTAATGTATTCTTCTAAATTAAAGACTGGTCTTTGAGGCAAAATAACGTAGTACTTTCCCAGATCGTAAGTTGTGAATGAATCGGAACTGGTTATCATCTCTTCATGAATTTTTTCTCCCGGACGAATGCCGCTTATTTTGTGTTCACAATTTGGGGCAACAGCTTTTGCTACATCCGTAATTTTATATGAAGGGATCTTTGGAACAAATAATTCTCCGCCCCAGGCAGTTTCTAGTGCATGTAAAACCATATCAACACCGCCTTTTAAAGTAATATTAAAACGCGTCATGTTCTCATCTGTAATTGGTAAAACGCCCTTTTTCTTTTGGTTTAAAAAGAAAGGAATTACAGAACCATTAGAACCCATTACATTACCATAACGTACTACCGAAAATTTAAGATCTCTTTTTCCGCGAATACCGTTTGCTGCAATAAATAGTTTATCGGAGGTTAATTTTGTAGCGCCGTATAAATTAATTGGTGCACAGGCTTTGTCGGTAGATAATGCAACCACTTTACTAACGTTTGTATCCAGGCAGGCTTTAATAACATTTTCGGCACCACCAATATTTGTTTTTACACACTCATCAGGATTGTATTCAGCAATGTGAACATGTTTCATCGCCGCAGCGTGAATAACATAATCAATGCCCTCCATTGCTCTTTTTAACCTATCAAGATCACGTACATCGCCAATAAAATAACGGATGGCAGGATATTTTGAACCTGGAAATTCCTGGTCCATTTGAAATTGCTTTTGTTCATCTCTTGAGAAGATAACAAGGCGTTTAACATCCGGCCATTTTTGAAGGATCGTTCTGGTTAATTCTTTTCCTAACGAACCTGTGCCGCCTGTAATTAATATTGATTTATTTGATAGCATCTTTTGACTTATTAATTTTTAAATTTAAAATTAGAAGCGTAAATTTTATTGTTTGCACAAAAAGTTTTAAACGCTTCAGAGCCGTTTTCTATTACAAATTTAGGATAATTAGCACCAAACATAGAACTAGTGTATTCAAACTCCAGAACTAGTCTGTGACCGGTTTTTAAAGGTGTACCTTTGTGCCAGCATTTGGTGTCTTCGGCAAACATGGCGCCGGCTTCTCCTAAAATTACAACAAGATCTTCTGTTTTGTAATGACCAACCAAATCGGCATCGGGAATTCTTACATATCCTCTGTCTAAAAGTTTTTGTTGTTTTGCTCCGGGCAAGTGCGAGCCTTTTATCAAACGGTGCGGACCATTATCTGCTGTTACATCATTTAAGTAAATAAATATTTTGAGCCATTTTATCCTATCAAGATCAAAGTGGTATAATTGTGCTGCTTCTCCTGACGCTTCTTTTAAAAAAGTTGTAGACCACCACATGGCAGGAAAATCAAAGATAGGCTCGCAGCCCAAATAATTTCTTGCAACATTGATGAAAACAGGGTCCATAATTAATTGTTGGATATCCGGGTTGTTTACAAGATCGTTTTGCTCAAAACGGTAAATTTCAGATACAGGGTTTTGCGGATCGTAAACAATTTTTTTATCGTATTTAGGAGCCGTTAATGCCGTTGCTTTAAGAGCGTAGTTATAAATTTTAGAAACTAATTCAGGATCAGCTTTTTTTGTAAAACCAACGTAGCCGTTCTTATTAAGCGTGGTGTTTAAGTTCTCAAATTCTTTTTGATCTATAGTTCCAGGAACACCTGTTAAAGGGCCATTGATCTTTTTAGGTGGGTTGTCGGCAATTATTTCCTTGTGTGCTTGCTCATTGAACTTTCCGTTGGTAGAGCAGTAGAGGTCAAGTAAAGCAGTATAACCTTCAGGACTTGTTGTGCCTGTTTTTTTGAAGGCGGCATATGCTTCAGCAAAGATCTTTTTGTTCTTTGTCTTGGCTTTTATTTTTTGTCTTAAATTATATATTAAAGTTCTCATATTAATTTACTACTTCAACACTTTTTATAACTAAATATTTTGTATTTTTTTCGGTAGCTTCCTTTACAAGAAAATGTTGATAGGCATTTGCATCTGAATCGAAAGTCAGGGTTACAAGATCGTTATTCTCAATTTTTGTTTCCTTACCGTTGTATACTATCGTAACAGTATTTGAAACGATTTTTTTAAGCATGATCACAATTTTTTTACCGGGTTTTAAATAAAAGGTAAAATTTCCAGAAGCAACTATACCATCAAGCGATCTGTTCTCATTTAAACTTTTTTGATCGATAAAAAAACCATTGTAAAAATTTGGAAGATCGTTCTCGTTATCAAATTTTAAACTATTTTTTGCTTCGAACGCTAATCGTTTTTTAATAAGCTTTGCAGGCGCACCACCAACAACAGAAAAAGGTTCCAGATCTTTTGTAACCACAGAATTTGCGCCAATAACACAACCTCTGCCAATGGTAAGGCCCGCCACTATAACAGAATTAATACCCAGCCAACAATCATCACCAATTGTTACTTTTTTTGAATGTGCCTGCGCTAGTGTTTTGTCGTTTGCCACTAATTCATCCTGATCTTTAATATATAAATGCGGTTTGTGATCGTAATAATGTTTTCCCGAACTTATATAAACATTGGGTGCAAAGGTGCAGAATTTGCCTATCTCAACATCTCCTAAAATAATACACCTGTCTTGTATACTTGTATTTGTTCCAATTTCTATCTTACCGGTAGTTCCTAATTCAACGTTTCTGCCAATATAATTATTCCCATTTAAAATTACTTCGCCTTTATCTGCAGTTGTAATAATTGAGGATGGATCTATAATACAATCCTCGCCTTTAACTAAATTATAGTTTGGTTGCTCAGTTGTTGAAGCAGGAAAGATCATTTTATATAGCTTACTTAACATGCTATCAATTATTTACATTTATTTTGTAGGGTATTGAGAACATGCCTGAATTGTAATGTGGGTCCATATCAATTGCCGTAATGTTTAATGCTGGAAGGTTAATATTATTGTCAACTACGTCATACCAACGCGTTTGTTTGGCATCGCCTATTGCAAAGTACAAAAGGAATTGACCAATTCTTAAGGTCTTTGCCGGAAGGGTAATAGTAAATGATACCTTTTGTCCTTTTACTACAGCACCCTCTTTTATAACTACTTTAAAATTTGTAAGTACATCTGTTGTTAACGGTTCCTGCAGTGCCATGTAAAAAAGTAATCCGTCAGATTGTTCTCTCGCTTCACAATCAATTTGAAAATTTATTTCTTCATCGTATCTAAAATCCCAGGTTTTTTTACCGTTTGAAAATGCCTGGATATTTGAGAATAAAATGTTGCCACTACTTTGTGTTCTGTTAAGTCTGTCTTTAATGCTCATTGTAGTTAAAACAGATTCTCCGAACAAGCCATTGTATTTTTTAATACAGGTATTAATATCACTCATTTCGTCTATCAGGCCGTTCTTTAAAAGAATACCTGTTTTACAAATGCTTGACATAGCTTGCATATTATGGCTTACAAATAAAACAGTACGGCCTTCGCCGGCCACATTCTTTATTTTACCCATGCATTTCTTTTGAAACTCAGCATCGCCAACGGCTAATACTTCATCCACAATTAAAATTTCAGGTTCTAAATGCGCGGCAACTGCAAAGCCTAATCTTACCATCATACCAGATGAATAACGCTTCACGGGTGTATCAATATATTTTTCAACGCCGCTAAAATTTACTATCTCATCAAATTTGCTGGTTATTTCAGTTTTTGTCATGCCAAGAATAGCACCATTTAAAAAAACATTTTCGCGGCCAGTGAGTTCCGGATGAAATCCTGTTCCTACTTCAAGTAAAGCGGCAATTCTTCCACGGATCTTTACTTTGCCGGTAGTTGCTGTTGTTACCTGTGATAATATTTTTAGTAAAGTAGATTTTCCTGCACCATTTTTTCCAATAATACCAAGAACATCTCCTTGTCTTACTTCAAAATTTATATCTTTTAACGACCAAACATAATCGCTGCTGCCTTTTGCACTTCTGTCATTCGTATCGCCAATTTGAAGATATGGGTCTTCTTTCCCTCTTGCCAAATGCCACCAACGGTTTAGGTCATGTGCAATAGTTCCGGTGCCCACCTGGCCTAGGCGGTATTGTTTGGAGATATTTATAGCTTTTAGAACTACTTTGCTCATACTATTTTAAACCGTATCCATAAAGGATTTTTCAACTTTATTAAAAACTATAAGACCTATAAAAAGTAAAACAACAGTAAATGAAAGGCTGTAACCTAAATACAACCAATTGAATTCACCAACACCTAAAAACGCATATTTAAATGCTTCTATAATGCTTGTTATTGGATTTGCCAACAGAAAGATCTTGTATTGCGGATATTTTTCGCTTACAAGCGATAAAGGAAAAACAATTGGAGAAGCATACATTAGCAACTGTACACCAAATGTGATCAAAAATTTAAGATCTCGGTATTTGGTGGTCATGGATGTAATGATGATCCCAAAACCTAGACCTAAAAAACCCATCAATAAAATTAAAAATGGTACTAATAAAATAGTTATGTTGGGGTGAAGTGTATTATCGGTAGCAAGAAAATAGCCCCATACAGCAATAAAAAGCAGGAGTTGTATGCCTAATTTTACAAGATTAGATAAAACAACAGATAGAGGCACGATCATACGAGGAAAATAAACTTTTCCAAAAACACTGGCGTTGGCAGTAAATGTATCAGCAGTTTTGGATAGGGTGTCAGAAAAATAATTCCACAAGGTGATACCGCACATGTAAAATAATATTGGATTAACACCATCAGTAGGAATATCTGCAAGTATTCCAAAAATAACCGCATACGTTATAGCCGTAATTACTGGCTGTACAAAAAACCAAATAGGCCCAAGAATAGTTTGCTTATAAACCGAAACAAAATCGCGACGAACAAAAAGAAATAGGAGGTCTTTAAAACGAAGAATTTGATCTAAGCCCAAAGAATACCAACTTGTTTTGGGTTCTAATACAAGGTCCCAGGCTTCGTTATCGTCTTCAATTTCTTTGTTGATCATTTTTTATTGTTTTTAGCTGAATTTTTTTTAATTGATCCAACTTTTCAGGCTTCTGCAAAATGTGTTTAAATTGAAGAAGATTTAACATGCAAATTTAACAGAATTAATGGAATATTTTTTGGTTTTTATCGATGCTTATTAAATTAATGAGCTATTTGCCCAGAGCCGTTTCTAAAGCAGTATTTTAGCCTGTTTATTAGGATTTTTTATATCTTTGGAACCGGCCTTGAATGGCTTTGTGGCTAATATTCATAAAAAACCATATTCTTTTACATTGCTTAAGAAATTGAAGATCTAATTTTATGGAATTACAGGCATGAAAGTACTTTTTTTAACCTCATATTATCCTCCTTTTTTGGAGAATTTTTTTAAGCAATACGATTGTTCAACTTTATCATTTGATCAAACATTAAACAAATTATTAGAACAATTTTTTGCCGATACAGGATCGTTATTTCATTATACCGGTAAAGCGGGTAACGAAACCTTTTTAATAATTGCCAATTGCGAGCCGTTACAAAAAAAATGGGCTAACGAGAATAATGTAACTTATACTGATAATTGGTTCCTTGAAATACCGTACGCGCAAATTAAAGCGTTTAAGCCTGATGTATTTTATTTAGAGTATGTGACAGAGTTCTTTGGTGAATTTGCAAGCTCTGTTAGCTCTTTCTGTAAAAAAATAGTTTCGTGGATCTCGTCACCGCTTGATGCGAATGCAAAATTAAATAATATTGACCTTGTACTTTCTTCTACACCCGATTTTGTAGAAAGCTTTCGTAAACAAGGGATAGCAGCCGAATACATGCACCCGGCATTTGATCCACGTATCTTAAAAAAGGTAAATAACCCTCAGGAAAAAACAATTCCATTTTCTTTTGTTGGCGGCTGGAGTGATGTACACATAAACAGGAAAGCCGCGCTTAATGAGCTGGCGAAAAGAACACCCATTAAATTATGGGGCTATAATTATAAAAAAAATTACAGCAAACTGGAACTGAGCTATTACAAAGACCTTCTAAAGAGTGAAAATGCCGCCGTACTTAAAGCCTACAATGGCGAGGCATGGGGACTTGATATGTACGATATAATTCAAAGGTCATTGATCACATTTAATATTCACGAAGCACTTTTAAAAGGATATGTTGGCAATATGCGTATGTTTGAAGCAAGTGGCATGGGCACGATGTTACTGAATGATGAAGGAACGAATTTAGCTTCTTTGTTTGAACCAGGAATTGAGATTGAAACTTATAAAACAATTGATGAGGCTGTAGAAAAGGCAAAATATTTCATCGCCAATCCTACCAAAGCAATAGAGATAGGAAAGAAAGCGCAACTAAAAACCGTTAATGAGTATAATTACGAAAACTACGTGAAGATTTTATTTTCTCATTTAAAACGTTTATTTTAAACAAGGCAAAAGAACTGATGGAAAAATTACCATATATAAATTTGGGTTGTGGTGCAAAGTTTAACGAACGTTGGGTAAATGTTGATTTTGTTTCAACCGGAAAAGAAGTTATTGCTTATAATTTAACCAAAGGCATTCCTTTTAAAGATAACTCATTTAAAGTCGCATATCACTCACACGTTTTAGAACATTTTACAAAACAGGATGCGGAAAAATTTATTGCAGAATGTTACCGTGTGTTAGAACCAAATGGTATTTTGCGAATCGCTATTCCCGACCTGGAAGCTATTGCGCGCAATTATATTAAATATTTAGATGCTTCTTTAGCAAATGATAATTCAGCAAAAGAAAAGTATAACTGGACCATGTTGGAAATGTACGATCAGGTGGTAAGGTCAAAAGGTGGCGGGGAGATGATCGACTACATTATGGATGAGAAAAAGAATAACGATGATTTTTTGATAGAAAGAAATGGCGATGAAGTTAAACTATTGTTTAAGAATTTCAGGAACGTAAAAAATGAAGAGCCCGTTGCTCAAAGTTCATCGGGTTTTAGTTTGTCAAATTTTAAGTCAAGAGTAAAAAATAAATTGATCCGCATGTTGCTTAAAGAAGATATAAATGCTTTAAGTATAGGGCAATTTAGACTTGGAGGTGAAATTCACCAATGGATGTATGACAGGTTTTCTTTAGGCGAGTTACTTAAAAAGCATGGTTTTAAGAACCCAACAGTTGTTACGGCAACCGAAAGTAAAATACCCGATTGGAATAGCTTTAATTTAGATATGAAGGATGGAAAAGTGCGAAAACCTGATTCGTTATTTATGGAGGCACAAAAAATATAAAGATGTTGAATTTTGTAACATTATTTAATTCCGGCTACTTAACAAGAGGATTGGTGCTTTACCAATCGCTGGAAAAACAATGTTCTAATTTTCATTTATACATTGTTGCTTTTGATACTGCAACATTTGAGTATTTTAAAACACACCCTCAAAAACATTTAACGGTTATTTCTTTAGAACAATTTGAGGACGATGAATTAAAAAGAGTAAAACCTACACGGTCGGTTGCCGAGTATTGCTGGACATGTACAGCTTCTACTATACTTTATTGCATTACTAATTTTAAATTAAGCAACTGCACATATATTGATGCTGACATGCGTTTTTATTCAGACCCAAAAGTTTTGGTAGATGAAATGGGCGAGAATTCTGTTTTAATTACTGAGCACCGTTATACAGAAAAGTATGATCAGTCAATTACAAGTGGAAAATACTGTGTGCAATTTGTGACATTTAAAAATACAGAAGATGGCATGGCGGTTTTAAACTGGTGGCGAAATGCTTGTATAGACTGGTGTTATAACAGAGTAGAAGATGGAAAATTTGGTGATCAAAAATACCTTGATAGTTGGCCAACTAAATTTAAAGGTGTGCATGAATTGAAACATTTAGGTGGTGGCATTGCTCCATGGAATGTGCAGCAATATAGCTTCAGTAAAAAAAATGAGAAAATTATTGGGACAGAAATTTCTTCAGGAAAAACATTTGAAGCAGTTTTTTTTCATTACCACAGTTTAAAATTCTTTGAAAACGAGATCGTTCTTTTGTCTGATACAATGTACGATCTTACCGAAAACGTGGTAGATACTTTTTATAAAGAATATGTAAAGGAGATAAACTCTCAATACAAAATGGTAAAAAAAACTGCCCCGGCAATAAATGCAAACGGTGTTTTTGGCCCGGCTAATTATTTACCAATGAGTTTTAGTACATTAAAAAAATATTATTTAGAAAATTTTCGTTCCTCAAAAAAAAACGTATTCGGTTTAAAAGTTTTGAAACAGATCAAGAATCATTATTATTTTTATTTAAATAGTTTTTAAAAGAGATGTCTGTTCTATCCATCATAACCATAAACTATAATAACAAAGCTGGCCTTGAAAAGACCATACTTTCTGTTATTTCGCAAAGCGATAAAAGTTTTGAGTTTATTGTGATCGATGGTGGATCAACAGACGGAAGTGTAGATGTAATCGAGAGGCATAAGTTGGAAATTACTTATTCTGTTTCAGAAAAAGATAATGGAATTTACAATGCGCAAAACAAAGGAATAGCCAAAGCAAAAGGTGATTATTGTTTGTTCCTGAATTCAGGCGATACACTGGCTAATGAACAAGTCTTCAAAGACATTAAACAACATCTTACCGGAACTGATATTGTTTATGGAGATCTTATAACCGTTGATCCGGAAGGTAAAAAGGAGCATTTACGATCGCCAGAAGAGCTTGATGCACCTCATTTTATGGTGTCAACCCTTTGGCATCCCACAGCTTTTATTAAACGTAAAGTATTTGAAAAATTTGGTGCTTATAATGAAACTCTGAAAATTACAGGTGATTATGAATTTTTTATTCGCGCTGTTTTAAAACATAAGGTATCAACCAAACACATTTCACTTCCTATTTGTATTTTTGATCTTAGTGGAATAAGTAATTCAGAAAAAAATAATGAATTGCAAGCGACTGAAAGAAAAAAAAGCTGGCAGTTAAATTATACTGACGCCGAAGTAGAAACTTTTGAGAAGCATACGCGTTATGTGCGTTCGCGCCAATACAAGGTGGATCAATTATTTAAAAAAATATTTAAACCATTTTCGAAGTGAAAGAAGCCTTATTTCAATTAAATAAAAGGCTAAAAGCCATTGTTAATTTGCAAGCAAGAAAAGTGATGCGCTTTTCTGTCAAAAATTCTATGGATCTTAAAACTTCTTTTGATATTCCTATCATTATTAATAACCGCAACCGTTATACGTATTTAACCCAATTAATTACTTGGTTAGAAAATAATAATTATACAAATATTGTTATTCTTGATAACGACTCTACTTACCCGCAATTATTAGAATATTATAAGATCACAAAACACAAAGTTATTTTTTTGAAAAAAAATGTTGGTTACATGGCTCTATGGGAAACAGATGTTTTTGAACAATTTAAAAAAGGATATTATGTTTACACAGATCCGGATGTTTTACCTAATAAAAATTGCCCTTCTGACATTGTTTTTAAATTATTTACAGTTTTGCAGAATAATAATATCGAAAAGGCCGGACCTGCTTTAAGAATAAACGATCTGCCCGATAATTATGATAAAAAGAAAGATGTGTTGGAGTGGGAAAAAATTCATTGGCAAAAACCGGTTGATAAAGACCTTTACGATGCTTTGGTAGATACTACTTTTGCCTTATACAAACCTTTTGCTTATGGCAATGCCGAAATGTGCAAAGCCTATCGCTTAGGTGGCATCTATGAATTTTTGCACTTGCCCTGGTATATAGATTCTAATAATTTAACGGAGGAGGAAAAATTTTACCGTAA
>JAUXSA010000112.1 GCA_030681615.1 Bacteroidota bacterium | reverse complement strand
AGCGATGAAAAAAAAGATCTCTTAATAGGCACTTATGGATATTATAACATTAGTAATTTAAAAGCACAACTCGCACTTTACGAAAACGTTGGCACACTTTCACAACCTAGCTACTCCCTTATAACAAGAGATTACGCAGGATTGAGCGCGTACAGCTTAAATACGGCAATGCCAACGATTGGTGACATTGATAATGACGGTGATATTGATATTTGCATTGGCACGTCCAGCGGGCAGATACATTGGTTAAAGAATACTGGAGGTGCGGGTAACCCTTGTAATTTTTCAATATTTCTTAATAACCCTTTTTCTTTCACAACCAATTCTGCCGCCGCCGCACCGCAGTTATTTGACATCGATAACGACGGTAAACTTGATCTAATGATTGGCACAAAAAATGGCAGAATTGCTTATTATAAAAACATTGGCTCAGCTACAGTTCCGTCCTTTAGTTTAATTACTAATTTTTTTGGAAACATTGATGTAAAGAGTGATTTGAATTTATATGGCATAGATGGTTATGCTGTCCCTTATTTTTACAATGAAGGATCTAATACGAGGCTTTTAGTTGGTAATGTTAATGGGCAATTGCATTATTATGATGTGCCATCTGTAATAACAAATCCATGTATTTTAATTGATGCTGATGCAAATAATTATAATGAAGGTGGGCAATCAACAGTTTGTTTTGAGGATGTAAATAATGATAATAAACGTGATCTCTTTATTGGCAATGGCTCAGGAGGGTTAAGTTTTTTCTCTTCAATGGGGCCGGAAGTGTCATTAAAAGAAGTAGAAAAAAATATTGACAATAACATTAATGTCTATCCTAACCCCGCCAACGAATCCTTAAACATTTCAGTTAAAAATATGTTTATTGAAGGAGGAGAATATGTTGTAACAAACCTTATGGGACAAATAGTACGAAGCGGTAAGATTTCTTCAAATTTTGAAACAATACCAACTAATGAGTTTGAATCTGGTTTGTATTTTATAAAAATATCTATCTCCTATAATACGGAGTCTTCAATAATTACAAAAAAAATAATTAAACAATAAAAAAAATGAAAGCAAAAATTTTAATACTTGCATTAGCATCTGTAATTATATTTACTTCGTGCAAAAAAAGCAATACCGGCGGCGATGTTACTGTTGCGGCAATTACGAAACACCATGACAGGGTTATACCTCTCTCAACTGTCTATGTAAAATATGGAGCGAAGGATTTTCCGGGTGAAGATGTTAGTAAATACGATGCAAGCCAAAAAACAGACAAAGAGGGTCATACACATTTTGAAGGACTGCGCTATGGTAATTATTATTTTTATGGAATTGGTTACGATAGCGTTTCTCAGGCTACCGTTAAAGGTGGTATTGCTTTAAAAATTAAATGGAAAGAACGAAAAGATAAAATAGAACTTAACGTTTCTATCACTGAATAAAAGTATAATACGCATTAATCTATGTTGCTTAATGCTTTTAGCAATGATTGTCTCTTATTAAAAAATGAAAAGAAATTTTATACTTGTAGTTTTATTAATCATTATTACTTTATTATTTGCATTATCATGTAGAAAGGATATAGGCAAAATAGATCTGAGTGATAAAGGTTACCCTCAAGAAATAGGAGAAATAATAGTAAAAAAATGTGCAACAAGCGGCTGTCATGATGATATTAGTAAAGAGGCAGCCGGCGGTTTATCTCTTACATCATGGGAAAAAATGTTTGAAGGTAGCAGGGGTGGTGCAGTTGTTATTCCTTTTAGACCTGATTATAGTACATTAATCTATTATACAAACTCTTATAGTGAATTTGGAACTCTTCAGCTAAGTCCAAAAATGCCATTACGCTCTGAGGCTCTCACACACGAAGAAGTTAAAACTTTACATGATTGGATTTTGGACGGTGCTTCAAATGCCGATGGCTTTGTTAAATTTTCTGATAACCCTAACAGAAAAAAATTTTACGTTTCCAATCAGGGTTGTGATCTTATAACCACTTTTGATGCGGCAACAATGCTTGCCATGCGTGCTACAAATGTTGGCAAAATAAATGGATATGTTGAATCACCTCATTTCGTAAAAATTTCACCTGATAATAAATTTTGGTACGTTTCATTTTTAGGAGCGGGGGTTTTTCAAAAATATAAGGTTAGTGATAATTCGTTTGTAGCAGAAGCTAACATTGGTGCTGGAAGTTGGAATACATTTATTCTTTCTTCTGATGGTAAATTTGCTTACTTAGTTGACTGGTCGAGTAGTGGTAAGGTAAAAAAAGTGCAAACAGATAGTATGATCGTTAAAGCAGCTATTGGAGGTTTAAACTGGTCACACGGTTCAGCTATTAACCAAACAAATGATACGCTTTATATTACCTCGCAAATGAGTAATTATATTTTCAAAATTGCAACGGACTTTTCTGATTTGCAGCAAATTGTTTTAGATAATTCAGGTATTCCATTAAATTCTTCTATTTTGGACCCGCATGAGGTTTTGATGAGCCCGGATTTTTCAAAGTATTTTGTTACCTGTCAAAAATCAAATGAAATTAAAGTAGTTAACAGGGCAACAAGTCAAGTAATCTCAACAATTCCGGTTGGTGATACTCCACAGGAAATGGCGATAGCATCTTCAAAAAATTATTTATTTGTTTCATGTATGGAGGACATTACTACGTTTGGAGCAACAAAAAGAGGGTCTGTATATGTAATTGATATTAACTCGCATGTTGTTTTAGCTAAAATTTACACAGGCCATCAACCTCACGGTTTAATGGTAGATGATCAGCATGGTCGGGTATATGTTACAAATAGAAATGTAATTTCAGGAGGCCCCGCCCCTCACCACGCATCATTATGCAACGGTAAAAACGGTTATGTAACTGCCATTGATCTAAAAACCTTAAAATTAGTGCCTGGTTTTAAAGCTGAAGTATCGGTAGACCCTTATGGGTATTCTATAACACATTAATTTGCCTCCAAAACTTCATAATTGTTCTAATCTTTTTTAAAAGAAATGAATATATTAGGTGTCTTAAATAGTTTAATATGAAAAAAACGAGTATTCTATCAGCAGTTTATCTGTTGATTTTTATTTTTAACTATGCGATTCTTAAAAGTCAACAAGTTTCAGATATTGTAAACTCTGTTCATGGGAATTTTCAGGTCGATGCACAGTATTATAATCCAGACAGCTTAATAGGAGCACCCAGAGTACCCGAAAAAATGCTGTCAAACGCATTTGGAAATATTAATTTCAACAGAGGTAAGTTTTCTGCCGGAGTTAGATATGAAGCTTACAATAACGTAATGCAAGGTTTCGATCAGCGTTACAAAGGTCAGGGTATTACCAATCGCTTTGCACGTTACCAAGATGATCTTTTAGACATAACAATTGGTAATATTTATGAGCAGTTTGGAAGTGGTTTATTGTTTAGGACATATTATGAACCGGGTCTATTATATGATAATTCACTAGATGGTATTAGGGTAATAAGCAATCCATATAAAGGAATAACATTAAAAGGATTGGTTGGGAAACAACGGTCATTCTTTGCCATTGGGCCAGGAATTGTAAGAGGATTTGATGGAGAACTGAACATAAATGATATGTTAGATTCAATCACTAAAAACATAAAAACAAAAGTAATATTCGGAGGAAGCTTTGTAAGTAAATTTCAGCCCGATCAAGATCCTAATTTAAAATTGCCTGAAAATGTAGGTAGTTATGGTGGAAGAGTAACAATAAATCGTGAAGGATTTAATTTTTTTGGAGAGTATGTCATTAAAGAAAATGATCCTGGAGCTGATAATTCATCAAGTGCAAATGGAAAAACCTATTACAGCTATAAGCAGGGTGAGGCATTATTTCTTTCAACATCTTATGCTATGAAAGGATTTTCAGTTCTACTACAGGCAAAGCGTATAGATAATATGGCTTTTAGAAGTGATAGAGATGCTACTTTGCAAAATTTATTAATTAATTTTTTACCCGCAACAACGCGACAACATACTTACTTAATGCCTGCTTTAAATCCTTATGCAACACAACCCAAAGGAGAAGCTGGATTAATGGCTGAGATACAATTGAAGCAGAAAAAAGGGTCGTGGCTGGGTGGCAAATATGGCTCAGAGGTTACAATTAATTATTCACAGGCAAACGGATTGAATAAAATTGGAGTGAATGACAGTACCACCCACTACACATTATACAGAACTAATTACAGTGAAATAGGTGAAAAATACTATCACGACTTTTTTATTGAAGTTAGTAAGAAATTCTCAAAAAAATGGAAGGTTAATCTAATGTACGCGAACCAATTTTATAATAAAAATATGGTTCAGTTCGGGTCACCAAATGCAGGATATGAGAATATTTCCTCACACATTGGTGTAATAGACCTAACTTTTAAGTATAAATCTAACAGTGCAATAAGGCTTGAATCGCAGGGGTTGTTTTCAGATAATAAAAGCAATCCTAATGCGGGAAACTGGGCTACAAGTATGCTTGAGTGGACACCCAATACACACATTTTTCTTGCGGTACTTGATCAATATAATTATGGTAATCCCGAAGAAAAGTTAAAACTACATTATTTCCTTGTTTCAGCGGGTTATACAAGTGGGCCTCATCGTATATCCTTAAGCGCAGGTAAACAAAGAGCAGGTATTTTTTGTGTAGGGGGTGTTTGTAGAAATGTACCTGCCAGTAATGGAATAGCTCTTTCAATTACAAGTACTTTTTAGTATATTTGAATATAAAAATAGAGAAAATGAAAAAATTAGCTTTTATACCTTCTATCTTACTAGCATTAATCTTTGTATCATGCGATAAAGTTGATTATCCTGATGAATCCTCAAATAATAATAATGATTCAACTGATGGTAACATTTATGTGAGAAAAGTCTTACTTGAAGATTATACAGGCCATAAATGTGGAAATTGTCCGGCCGCAGCGATTGTAGCTGAAAATTTATACAAACAGTATAATGGCAAAGTTGTTACAATTGCGGTTCATGCTGGCTTTTTCGCAAAAACAAGTTCAACTCACCCAACTTCATACACTACAACAGCTGGTAATGACTGGGATGGTTCAGCTGGTTTTGGTGTAAGTGCTGTTGGAAATCCGAATGGAATGGTAAACAGAAAGAATTACGCTGGTAATGGGCTCATACAAAAGGAATCTAAATGGCCTACAACAGTTTCATTGGCTCTAAATGATACTTACATTTTGGGTCTTGAAATTAAGCCAAGTTATGATGTACCATCAAGAATGCTTAATACAAGTGTAATTGCGAGATTTAAAACTTCTTATCCTAATAATGTTAAATTCAATCTTGTTCTTATTGAGGATAGTATAATTGGGCCTCAAACAGATTATAGTAAAAGCCCTGATTATGTGCCAAATTATGTATTTATGCACATGCTTCGCGAATCTATTAACGGCACGTGGGGCAGTAACTTAAAGGTTACACCGATTGCACCAAAAGATTCTGTTAGTGTGTCATTTCCTAACTTCGCTATTAAAACAGGATTTAATGATAAACACTTATATTTAGTTGCATTTGCCTATGATGCCACCAATAAAGAAGTTTTGCAGGTGGAAAAGGTTAAAATGAGATAACTTTTTGTCTTTTTACGGTCAATTAACTATATTTGTTTAAGTCAAAAATCAAACATATTATGAAAAACTTTATTTTACCTTTTATTGCATTATTTGTTTCAAATCAAATTTTGTCGCAATCAAGTATTTTACTCAGTAATAATGGAACTGCCACAACGTTAGCACCAAATGAGTCAATTTATGAAACAACACAGGCGGTGAGTAATACAAAAGTTACTATTGATATAAAAAATGTGGGGCCAACCACTCAATCTTATATCGCTAAGCGTTATGATGTACTCCTAAACACTGCTGGTACATCAACAGCAGAGGCGTATTTTTGTATTGCTGGAAGCTGTTATGGGCCGCCAACTATTGTTTCTCCTAATCCTTTAACTTTAAATTCAATGCAAAGTGCATCAGAATTACAAGGTCAATATCAAATGTTGGTAGCTGATCTTGATGAAGCAACAGCTGTTGGCCAAAGTATTGTTAAATATACATTTCAAAATACCAGTAATGCAAACGATTCGGTTCAAATATCAATTAAGTATAACGCCACTCCAGCCGGGATCAAGAAAACACAATTATCAGAAAATAAATTTATCATCACTCCAAATCCTACAAGTGATGATTTAAATCTACTTTTTAATTCAGATTTAAATACGTCCTCGGATGTAATTATTTATAATTCTCTTGGTGAATTAGTATTAATAGAAAAACACCAGTTAAACAACGGAAAAAATAGTATTAAAATCAATATAAATAATCTTTCAAAAGGAGTATATTTTGCTAGTTTACAGACTGCAAATTCTACTACAACAAAAAAGTTCGTAATAAACTAATTTTAGCACAAATGTTAAATGAGTTCAGGGTAATTAATTTATCCTGAATTTTTTATTTTACGTACCTAAATAGTAAAAAAACTAACAATATTTTGATGAGAAAACCGTTAAATATCTAATCATTAAACTTAAATTATATGAATATGCTTAGAAATTGTTTTTTTGTTTTCTTTTTAATGATTTGCAATTCTTTTTTTAGTCAAAAAAAAATTGGGCAAGAGCTAAATATTGAACAAGCTCCCAAAGCAATCAATTCAAATATTGTTGCCTCCACTGAAAACGATACGGTTTTATTAAAAGTTGAAATAAAAAATGGACAGTACGATCCGAATAGAAATAATTTTCCTTTTTACATTATTTCAAAAACCACGAACTATAATCAAAATGCGATCCCGACTTTAGTAGTTAAAAAAACTGAAGTTGTAATGGAGCCACATGCAACTATTTTAAAAAAACAATTTTTTAAATTCTTAACTCAAAATTTTGAAGTGATTTCTACTCCCAGTTTATGTAAGAATGAAAATTTGAATCAACATAAATTAATTCCTTTTAGATTAAATAGTTTAAATCAGCTTGAAGAACTAGTTGATTATAGTGTTAATTGGCAAATTACAAATGATAATATACGGAGATTAAACAATTCTTCTGCTTTTAAAAACAATTCAGTTTTAGCTACTGGAGAATGGTTTAAGATTGGTGTCACTCGCACGGGATTTCATAAGATCGATAAAGCGTTTTTAGCGAAAATTGGCGTGAATTTTTCTAATTTAAATCCAAAAAATATACGAATTTATGGAAATGGTGGTAGAATGCTACCAGAATTAAATTCAGCATTTAGATATGACGACCTTGAAGAAAATGCAATAGAAGTAATTGGAGAAAACGACGGTAGTTTTGACGATACAGATTATGTTTTGTTTTATGCAAACAATGCAACAGGTTGGACTAATACTAAATCAGTTAGCGGTCTAAAATTCAGACACGATAAAAATTTGTATAGTGATACAAGCTTTTATTTTATTAATGTTAACTTAGGATTGGGTAAAAGAATACAATCGTCGCCTTCGTCGATTTTAATTCCAAATATTACTACTACTTCATTTGATTACTATAATTTTTCCGAAAGCAATCATATTAATTTTGTAAAAAGTGGCCGTCAGTTTTATGGAGAGTATTTTGATATTACTACAAACTATGGGTTTAACTGGAATGACGGGGATTTTATTGTTGGAGATACAATTATTTCTGAAGTAACAATGGCAGGGAGAGGTTCTTCAGGAGGAACCTATCAAATAAGTGGAGCAGGTTTAAATTACACCTTAAGTACTGGCCCCGTTAATATAAATAATTATTTGGCAGACTATGTCGATGTTCAAAGTAAGATTGGTAAAGGTCTTTTAAACGATCCGAACGCAATAAGCTTAAATATTTCAAAGCAAACAGCAAATTGTGTTGCGTGGCTCGATAAAATAACTATTAATGCGAGAAGAAAACTAAATATTACATTAAAACAATTTGAATTTAGGGATACACGAGTTTCGGCACTAGGAAATACTTGTAGTTTTAGCATTACAAATCCATTGTCAACAACTCCTCTATTATGGAATGTTACAGATCCAATTAACCCCTATGCGCAACAATATATTAACAGCGGCAATACCATCACGTTTATAGCTAATGCTGATTCGTTAAATACTTATGCACTTTCTCCTGGAATAGATTTTTATACACCAAATTTTGTCTCGAAAGTGACAAATCAAAACTTGCATAATCTTCAACAAGCGGATTATGTTTTAATAACACATCCACTGTTTATTGCCCAAGCACAACGCCTAGCTTCACTGCATCAGCAAAAAGAAGGTTTATCTTATGTTGTTGCAAACATCGATCAAATTTATAATGAATTTAGTAGCGGAAGACCCGATGTTTGTGGAATTAGAGATTTTATTAGGATGTTATACAGCAGAAATATTTCTAACGGGAAACAGGTAAAATATGTCGCATTGGTAGGCGATGGTTCGTATAATAATATTAATAGAAACATTTTAACAAATACAAATTTAATTCCTACGTATCAAACATTCGACTCAAAATCATTTTTAAATAGTACAACTGTTGATGATTTTTATGGATTAATGGATTTTAATGAAGGTGCTAACGCCGAAGGCGTTGGAAGTATTGATATTGGGGTTGGAAGATTAACTTGTAAAAATTTGCAGGAAGTAATAAATGTTGTTGACAAAATCGAAAATTATTACAAAAATGACCCTAATTTTAAAATTCAGGACGCGGTTCCTGAAAATTGCAATGCAATAACAGGTTCGGCAATGGGTGATTGGAGGAATTGGCTGGTTTATCTTGCTGATGATGAAGATCAATCTACTCACATGAGTCAGGCTGATCAATTATCTAATATTATTCAATTTGGTTATCCTAACTATAATATTGATAAAATCTATTTAGATGCCTATCAACAATTTTCTACTCCAGGGGGACAAAGAATACCGGACGCTGCACAAGACCTTTTAAGACGTTTTAAAAAAGGGGCATTACTAATTAATTATACTGGACATGGCGGTGAAGTAGGGATTACTGGTGAACGAATTTTAGATGTGCCGGTAATTAATGGATTAACTAATTTTAATAATTTACCTCTTTTTATAACTGCAACTTGTGAATTTAGTCGTTATGATGACCCTGATAGAACTTCGGCAGGCGAACTTTGTTTATTAAATCCTAAAGGAGGCTCTATTGCATTACTAACGACATGCCGTTTAGCGTTTTCATCTACAAATTTTGTATTAAATACTACTTTAATGAATAATCTGTTTAAAAAACTTCCAACCGGAAAAATGCCTGCATTGGGCGATATTCTTCAGAAGACAAAATCAATTTTGGGTCAATCAATTTATTACGCTAATTTTCACCTAATTGGTGACCCCGCAATGCCTTTAGCGTATCCACAACAAAAAGTAATTACCTCTAAGATCAATAATAATATTGTCACATCATCAAGTGTCGATACTATTTCAGCTTTAGCCAAAGTAACAATAACCGGTTTTATTGCAGATACTTCTGGCAACAAATTATCTAATTTTAATGGTATTGTATATCCAACTGTTTTTGATAAAGAGCAAAGTATCACATGTTTATTAAATGATGCTGATTCGTATATGTCTTCGCCAGGGAATCCCTTCACTTTCAATCTCCAAAAAAATATTTTATATCGAGGTAAAGCACAAGTTAAGAATGGAGATTTTTCTTTTTCATTTATCGTTCCAAAAGACATTAGTTTTGCCATTGGGCCGGGAAAAATCAGTTATTATGCAACTAATGGAATAGTGGATGCGGCAGGCAGTACTAAAAATGTAAAAGTTGGTGGTAGTGCAAAAAATCCAATCATTGATAATGAGCCTCCGCAACTATCAGTGTACTTAAATGATAAAGGTTTTGTAAATGGCGGCACTACAAATGAAAAACCTATTATGTATGCTAGCCTCTCTGATTCGAGTGGAATTAATACATTGGGGTCTAGCATTGGTCATGATATAACCGTTATTTTAGACGAGAATACCAGTAAGCCTATTGTATTAAATGATTATTACGAGGCTAATTTAAATAGTTATCAAAGTGGCAAGGTGCGATTTCCGTTTGAAGAGTTAGCTGAAGGAACTCATCGCCTTACATTTAAAGCTTGGGATATCCAAAACAACTCTGCAATTGTCAGCTCTGATTTTATAGTAGCGTCTAGCGCAGAATTAGCATTAAAACGAGTGTTAAATTACCCTAACCCGTTTACCACAAATACTAAATTTTTCTTAGAACACAATCAAGCGTGTAATCCATTAAAGATAACTATACAAATTTTTACTATTAGTGGAAAAAATGTAAAAACCATACAAAAAAATGTAACGTGCGAAGGCTTTAGGCCTGAAGGCATTGATTGGGACGGAAAAGACGAATTTGGTGATAAGCTTGGTAGAGGCGTTTATATTTATAAATTAGCCATTCTCAATACTGAAAATCAAAAGGCAGAAAAAACCGAGAAATTAGTTATACTAAATTGAGTTTATATTTTTTTCTACCAGCGCATAATATGTTTTTAAAAATATAGAAATTTATAGCGATCATTTTTTGATATGGTGTAACAAAATAATGTTGTATTTTTTTGTGAAACTCTCTCAAATCCTTAAATTTACTCCAAACCTTAAGATGAAACAGGCTTTGTTAAAGGTGTATAATTTGTCCAAAACGCCTTTAGATTAACCACTTACTATAATAATTTAACCAGTTATATGATTGAAATTACCAGATATCTGATTTTATATAGCTTTAATGTGTGAACAAAACCCAAACACGCACGGCCCAAATCTATTTGGATGAGAATGGTATTTTACATTTGGTGATGAATATAAGAGTTGTTGTGGATGTGGAGGACGCTATTGATAATTATTTAGTGATTAAACACATTACCAAAAATAAGCCTTGTGTAAGATTGATAGATATTCGCAAAGTTTTTAAAATTGATAAAAAAGCAAAAGTGTTTATTGACAAAAGGCAAACACAAGCAAATACAATTGCCCGTGCTATACTTATGACAAATGGGTTAAGAAGATCAACAGCAAATTTTTTTGTAAAATTCAATTCAAATTTAATCCCTACTAAGTTTTTTATTAATTATGATGAAGCAATTGAGTGGCTGAAGACATATCAATATGATTAGTTTAAGTGGTCACCGACTGCTGCTTTATTACGTAGTTATATCCACCTCCAACTGCTTTCTCACTTCTTTTAATAAATCCAAGCCTCAAGGTGTTATAAATGTAATTGGAAATAGTTCTTACTTTGTCTTTATAAATTTCGTTTAGATTTGGTTCTATTTTTAAAAGTTCATTTACTACTTGAATTGTGCTCATCGCTACTTTATTTCTTTTTAAGATGAAAACAATCTTTTCTGTCATAATCCATTCGGTATTATAACCATCATAATTTATAATTTTATCTATTTTAGACTTCTTCTTTTCAATTTTTTTCTCCTGCTTCGACATTAGCTCCTCTAAATCAAAAACTCTATTAGTTAATTTTTGATTTTCATAGTAAAGATCTTTTACTTTTTCAAAAAGTTCTTCTTTGTCTAATTTTTTTAGATCCTTTAAAAGGAAATTTAAACTGAAAGTTTCCATAACTATATCTTTTTAAGTGCTTTTAAGAGTTAAACAAGGGAGTGTCTTTATCACTCCCTTGTATTTTCATTGACTAATCCTTGGCCTGTCGCTGGTTAATCCATGGATTGCCATTGAATACATTATGGGTTATCCCTGATAAAACCTAAGCTTTTCATTGAACATTTTAATCTTTTATGCAGCTTTTCCATTAATTAACTTAATCAAGTCTTTGATTTTTTCTAGTTTATCTTGGCTTAAATTTTGAAGCATTGGCATAATTTCTTTCATATTTGTTTTCTTATCATTTGTTTCATCAACTAATAATTCATAGTGGCTTAAACCTCTATTTAACTTATCCATTTCATAAAACAATTTATTTTGAGATAGGTGCGTGTATATCTCAGTAAATTTCCTGTTTTTATGGCCTAAAAGTTTTTGCCCAACTTTTTCTGGTATTCCATATAAAAAGCAGATTGTAGCAAAACTGTGTCGGGAGACATGGAAAGATAGTTTTTTATCTAATTTGGCTTTTTTATTAATGCTTTTCAGATGTTTATTTATTTTTTGATTTGATATTGTCTCAAATATTTTATCATCATCTGCTTCATTAATTAAATCCAGAGCTTTATCAATAAGTGGTATGAAAACCGGTTGATCCGTTTTTCCCATCCTTAATTCAATGTAATGTTTATAAAGCGATTCTTTTGTTTGTGGATTATGAACCCACTTTGCAAAAATATGTTTACTCCTAAACAAGTTATTTACATCAGAAAATCTTAATCCTGTATAACACCCAAATAAAAACCGTTTTACAGCTTTTATTTCACCTATTGTCAACTCTGAGATTCTTTCAGGTGAAAGCAATTCTTCTATTTTTGTCAGATCTTCAGGCTCTAAGTAGTCCCTAGAGGTTAATAAAGGATCTACATGCTTTATTCTATAATCAATAAAGGGGTAAGCCTCTTTTGGAAAATCATTATTCTTAATAGCAATTTGAATTAAGGCTCTGACTGATTTCATGGTTTTTGAAACGGTACTTTGAATGTTTCCAAGACCGTCATCAATTATAGGTTTAAGCATGTGATTTTCAAACAGGGTTAAAAAACGATAATCAATATTTCCAATTGTAACATTCGGTTTGAAATTATCTACTTTGGTTATCACTGATTTGTATCCTTTATAGGTTTCTTTGGAAATCAGATGTTTTCTTTGCTCAAGTTGTGCTGTAAAGTATTCTTTAAAATTATCTGTTGCGCTTATTTTTGAAAAGGCATTTTTAAATAACTCAAGAGTTAAGTGCCTACCTCTGTATTCAAATTTGGATACTACATCGTTCGCTCTTACCTTTTCCTTATCTAAATGGTTGTTTAAATTTTCCCATCCGGCAAAACCTTTTATCGCTCTTTCTTTTTGAAAATCCCAATAGTACATTTCTTCTCTTTTTTCGATTGGGATTTTTTGTATTTCTTCAAGTGTAAGTTTGCTATATTCTTTTTTTAGAGGAATAAGTTTTCCTGTACTGATTTTAAGTCGTTGTGTTCGGTTTAATGAAAACATTAAACAAACAGTTACCGAACCGTCTTTTATTGGTCGGTCAAATCTGGGATAAAAATGAATTGTTGCCATAGATTTCTATATATTATAACGGTGAAAATTGATTTTAAGTTTGGTTATTTTTGATTTTTTAATAAGTGGTTGCCGTGAAAGTATAACTGGCGGAGATCTACCACCCCTAAAAAAAGAACGGGTACACAATGGGTACACAAATAGGCAAAAACAGAGTAATTTAAGGTGGTCTGATTTTTCTGATGAGTGACGGAAATGCCTGTAAATACTGGTAAAGACAAAACCCAACAAACATTTGTTTGTTGGGTTTATGGCATATCTGTGGTGCCGGCAGGAATCGAACCTGCATCTAAAGTTTAGGAAACTTCTATTCTATCCATTGAACTACGGTGCCTTCGTGGTTTTTATTCAAAAACCAGACTGCAAAAATAGCAAAATGGTTGAGATTACAGAAACATAAATCCCATAAATAAGCTATATAGGCAACATTTTGGTCTTAAGCCCAATGGTTATTCCAAAACCAAAGGTCATAAAAAAAGTTTTGGTTGCTACACCGGGTTGCTGGCCAATTTCCATCTTAGCATTAAATCCGCAAGGCTGATTTAATGTATATTGCCATCCCAATCGCCAACCTAAAACCTTTCGTTTATTCTCTTTAATGTTAATATCAATATTTGAAAATGCTGCCTGGTTCGCATTTGGTTTTATATCATAAACTACCAAAGGTGTAAACAGGGCGTCTAAATAAAAATTGTTTACCGTTTTGCAGGATTTTGTGCCATAGCCATCAGCATTTACTATAAGCTGCTTTATTGTTTTAAAATCAATTCCGCCATAAAATCCCACGCTGCGAGCAGTAAAGTTAATGGTTTCAAAATTTATACTGTCACGAAAATACTTTACTTCCCCATCAGCTGTTTTACCCTGCATGCCACCCTCGGAAGATTGCGTAAAATCATTAACTATTTTGTGATTGCTAAAAAGCGTTAGAAAACCGCCTCTTAATGATTTTATTCTTCGCGCTTCGCCCATTACATAAATTGAAGAAGTATAAGTGTATTTCCCAGATGTGCTTGACTTTAACACAACCCTGTGCGAAATGTTTTTAATTCTGTTCACAAAATTAAAAGCGCCTCCAATTTCTATCTGGCTTGATTTTTTAAGTCCTTCAGGCGAAAAGATTCCCGTGGCGTTCATATCAAGATATGCTTTTCTATAATCTACCTGGAGTTGAAAGTGCTTGGCAGCCATCCAGGTTGCCTGTATATTATAACCAATAGTAATATCAGACATATAAGCCTGTGCGTTGAACGGATTAAGATGAATGAACAGGTTTCTTTTATCCGGATCGTTCTCAATTACCTTATACGATACACTTTGCGCCTGCGTAATTAATGATAATGCACAGCAGCCTGCAAATAACAATTGTTTTGTTTTAAATCTATTTTTCATGGTCTGTATTCTTGGTTACAAAACTACGGCAGTTTCAAAAACCACTAAATACCCAATCGTGGGTATTTCAGAATTTTGAAGGTTGCCGCAACTTTGTACCGTATTAATCACAATAATCAACTTAAAACAAAAAACAAATGAAAAATCTTTTATCCCTAACAGTAGCGGCAGTACTATTAACTGCTGCGTGTAGTGCGCCAAAGCTTTCGAGCTATGCTGCAAAAACCGATCTTAAAAGCAAAGCCAAGTATGATTTTAACCGTAGTAAAATTAATGATAACGGTAGAGGTTTTGCTGTTGATATGGCGGCGCTTGGGAAAATGCCAAAGCGTATTGCATTGGTATCGTTTTATATTGATGATCCGGGCATTACAAAAGTAAGCGGCACTAACTCTACTGGTAAAACATATAACACTACAAATACCGGAAGCGCGAACGGAAAGATTTTTGCTAACGACTTTTCTTCAAAAAGTATCGAAACATTAAAAGCCACTTTTAAAACTTATGGTATTGATGTGTTAACGCCATCTGAATTCATAACAGACGATGACAAAAAACAAGCTTATAATGATTTTGTTGTAAAACATACTACAGGAAACAAAATAGGTGAGAAGTTTACCAAGTGGGCGAAAAAAGCGGGCAACTTAGGCACAACAATTGAAATGGATGAAGCTGCAGACGGATATAAATTGGTAAAAATAAATAAATCGGAAATTTCTGACGACAAAAAGAAAGCCGTTGCCGCTCAAAATCTTAATGGAAGTATCGATGGACAAATGATCGAATCTGTTGGATATGATCTTTGCAAAAGTTTAGAAGTAGATGCTGTAATGATCATTTTTAATAATCAATTAGCAGATACAAAATGGTCAAGAACGCGTTTTTGGTTAAGTGCTGTTAACATGCATATACTTGGTCCAAATCCAACTCCATTAAAAGAAGGTAAAAAAGATAATAATTTTTACAGTAAAGGTTTATTCTATTGTGGCGTGCGCATTCCGTTCAAAAAAGGACTTGCGATTAACCCGAAAATTAAAGATGAAGTTAAAAAAACCGAGAACGACAAATTAAATTATGTTGCTTATAATAACATGATAGCAGGTTGCGCCAATAAAATTGGTAGTTATATGCAGAAAGAACTTGATAAGGGCAAAAAATAATATATCTATAAATTTAAAAGCCTCATTAAGCATTTATTGCAAGATGAGGCTTTCCTTTAAAAAATTATTCTATGACAACTTTTATAAGATCACTTAGCGCAATACTATTTTTGCTCTTTATTTTTCCGGTTAAATTAAATGCACAGGAAATTCAATGGGCATTTTCCATCAATTACGATAACGAAATAACCAATAAAGACCAGTTTAATGCGCGTATGGCAACAGGCGCTCCTGATGCGAAAAATTATGGCGAACCCAGCAAGCGCTGCGCCACTGCCAATAAACAAAAAAGTGCGCAACTGTGGCTCGATCTTAAAACACCACAGGAAGCCAAACAAATATTTATAGTTGAAAATAACTCTTGCGGTAATATTGTAAAAGTAGAACTATTAGATGAAGAAGGAACAGGTACACCAGTGTATGAAAAACCAGCCGATCCGGCAACTACCGGTTATCGTTTATTTACAATCAACATGCCTGAACGAACAAAAAAAATTAAGACGATTAAAATTAAAATAAGTGGCTTGGCTGCAAAAGCAGAACCACAAATAGACGCTGTGGGTGTTTTAGATTCTGATACAAAATATACGTTTGACGAGATCATAAAAAAATACAACGTCAATAAACCAGAATTCACAAAAGTAGAAGATGCAAGTGCTGCTAATTATGTATATGGTTTTGATAAAAAAAATATTAATGTATTGAACGTAAAAAAAGATATCAATACACTTCTTAAAGGTTTAAAACCAGGCGAGTCAGGAAATCTCGGCGGAAGAGTAAATTCAGAATACAACGAGATAGCGCCGATTATTTCACCTGATGAAAAAACATTGTTCTTTATTCGTTCCGATCATCCCTCTAATTTTGATCCGGCTAATGGTGAAGATATTTGGTTCAGCGAATGGAGTAAAACAGATTCGGCCTGGGGCACTTCACAACATATGGCCACACCTTTCAATAAAGACAATTTAAATAAAGTTGTAGGCATAACACCCGATGGCAATACTATGCTTGTTAAAGGTGCATACAAAAATGGCGTAAACCAGGGTTTAGGTTTTTCTTTTACAAAAAGAATAATGGGCGGATGGAGCATTCCGGAAAAAATAAAATTAAAAGGCTATGATGATATGGTGAAAGGACAATATGTAGGATCGTACTATGCCAATGACGGTAAAACATTACTGACCAGTTTTTCTGAAACAAAAGAAAGTGAGTTCAACGATATTTATGTAAGTTTTTTTAGTGAAAAGGATAATTCATGGAGCAAACCTATGAACCTTGGAAAAACTTTTAATACCTCTTATAAAGAAGATACACCTTTCCTGGCCTCTGATGGTGTAACATTATATTTTAGTAGTGATAGGCCTGGGGGGCTTGGTAAACGTGACATCTTTTTTGCCAAGCGTTTGGATGATACCTGGTTAAACTGGAGTGTGGCTGTTAACTTAGGTTCAACTATAAACACGGTAGGCGATGATGCTAATTACAGTATTGCAGCATCGGGTTATTACGCTTACATGGTTAGCACACGTAATGCCATTGGTGGAAGTGATATAGTTAGAATTAAATTAAAGGATGAAATAAAACCAAACCCGGTAGTACTTGTAAGCGGTAAAGTTATTAACGCAAAAACAAAAGAAAATATTGATGCAACTATTCTCTATCAATTTTTGCCTGGTGGCGGCGAAGCTGGTATTGCAAGAAGCAATCCTAATAATGGTGATTATAAAATAGTTTTGCCGTATGGTAAAAATTATTCTTTTAATGCCAATGCGCCCGGTTTTATTGCGGTTTCTGATAATTTAGATCTTTCAAATATTTCGGAGTACAAAGAAATTACGCGTGATCTTTATTTAGTTCCGGTAGAAATTGGGGAAACCATTCGTTTGAACAATATCTTTTTTGAAACTGCAAAATGGGACCTTCTCTCTACTTCTTTTCTTGAATTAGATAAATTAGTAAAAATACTTTCTGATAATCCAGTAATGGAAATTACGATCTCTGGCCATACCGATAATGTAGGTAACGATGATGCCAATCAAACTTTATCAGCCAACAGGGCAAAAGCGGTAGTTGACTATCTTGTTTCTAAAGGGATTGCTGCCAGTAGGTTGCAACAATCAGGATTTGGTGAGACTAAACCAATTGCCAGCAACGAAACTGATGAAGGAAAAGCTTTGAACCGCAGGGTTGAATTTACTATTAACAAAAAATAAATGTTGGTAAGTGCGGTTGATCTATTGTGGGGGAGCAACTCTTTAATTAGGGTTGCTCTTTTTTGTTACAATTCTATTATTCCACAAACGTAATTTTATGTGCATATTTGTGGTAGCGCATGTCCATCACAAAATTAAACATACAAGAGTTCCTCCAATTAACCCAAAACCAAATTGTGATAGATGTAAGAAGTCCGGGTGAATATGAACACGCTCACATTCCAGGCGCTTTATCATTACCACTTTTTACAAATGAAGAAAGGAAAGTTGTAGGCACGTCCTACAAACAGGAAAGCAGGGAAAAAGCTATAAAAATTGGTCTCGATTATTTTGGAACTAAAACTGTAAAAATAATTGAAGAAGTTGAAAAACTGGTTGCAGAAAAAAAAACAAAAGAAATTGGCGTGCATTGCTGGCGAGGTGGTATGCGCAGCGCGGCCATTGCCTGGCTGTTAGATCTTTATGGCTTTAAAGTGTATTTGCTCGCGGGTGGTTACAAAGCTTATCGGAACTACGCCTTACAACAATTCACCAAAAATTACGAATTACGCATTGTTGGTGGTTACACGGGCAGTAATAAAACAGGTGTGTTAAACGAATTAAAAAAGGTGAACGAAAAAATAATTGATCTTGAAGGTTTAGCTTTACACAAAGGTTCGGCATTTGGAAATTTAGATCTTCATTCACAACCTTCTCAGGAAATGTTCGAGAATTTATTGGCCGCAGAATTAGATAAACACAACACGAATAATGGATCTGCAATTATTTGGTTAGAAGATGAAAGTCAGCGAATAGGAAATGTTAATATACCTCTTCCCTTTTTTACAAGTATGCGATCTTGCCCTGTTATTTTTTTAAACATTCCTTTTGAGGAACGTTTAAACCATATTATTGTTGATTATGGAAAGTACAGTAAAGAAAAGATCATTAACGCCATTATCCGTATCAAAAAAAAATTAGGCGGCCTCGAAACAAAAAATGCCGTTAACTTTATTTTGGAAGACGATATGAGGAATTGCTTTTCGGTGCTTTTAAGATATTACGATAAACTTTATTTACGGAACACTTATAAAAGAGAAGATGCCGAAAAAAAAATAAGCCTGCTTGAAATGACTTCCGTTGACGCAAAAATAAATTCAGAAAAAATAATTAAGCATGTCAATAACAGATAATACATTTGCCTTAACACAATACGCACACGGCGCGGGTTGTGGTTGTAAAATTGCGCCGCAGGTCTTAAAAGAGATCCTGCAAGGTTCTGTTTCGCAACCATCAAAAAATTTATTGGTTGGCAACAGTAGCAATGATGACGCCGCCGTTTATGATCTGGGTAATGGAACTGCGTTAATTTCAACCACCGATTTTTTTATGCCAATTGTAGATGATGCCTTTGATTTTGGAAGAATAGCTGCTGCAAATGCCATTAGCGATGTGTATGCGATGGGCGGTAAACCAATTATGGCCCTGGCAATTTTAGGATGGCCCATTCAAAAAATTCCAACATCTGTTGCGCAAAAAGTAATTGAAGGCGCAAGAGCTGTTTGTGCGCAGGCAGGAATTACACTTGCGGGTGGGCATAGTATTGATACATTAGAACCTATGTTTGGTTTATCAGTTAACGGATTGATCGACATAAAGGATCTCAAAAAAAATGATACCGCGCAGGAAGGAGATCTTCTTTTTTTAACCAAAGCTATTGGTGTTGGCGTTTTATCAACCGCACAAAAAAGAGGTTTATTAAAAGAAGAAGACAGAATAATTTTAATTGAGCAGTTAACACAATTAAATACTGTTGGTGAAGAATTAGGAAAGTTAAACGGCGTAACGGCCATGACAGATGTTACTGGTTTTGGTCTTTTAGGTCATTTAATAGAAATGGCAAAAGGAAGTGATTTATCAGCGGTTATTGATTATTCTGCTGTTCCAAAAATTGCCTCCGTATCTTTTTATTTAAAACAAAATACTATTCCCGATGCTACCTTCAGGAACTGGAATGCCTATAGTGCCGATACAAAAATAAAAGCAGATGTAGATGTAATGGAAGCATTTAATTTATTGCCTGATCCGCAAACGAACGGCGGTATTTTATTTTCTGTAAAACCCACAGCTGCTAACGAGGTAAAAGAGTTGTTAAAAAAGAATGGTCTCGAAAATTTTATCGTTCCAATAGGCAAAATGATAAAAAAAGAAGAAAAAGTAATAAGAATTGAGAAATCCTTATCTTCGTAGGGCCTGAAACAAATTAGTACATGAATTTAAAACAGGTTCACACATGACAATTGCAGTTTACGCGCGTTCAACAAAAGATAATCATTCGGCTTATATTGAACAAATTTATACTATGCTCAAAACTGAGAAGGTGAATTTGATCATCTATGAACCTTATTACAAATTCCTAAAAGAAAATTATAAGTTCGATCTTCCAATAGATACTTTTTCAAATTCAGAGGAGCTGATCTCAAAGGGTTCGTATTTGATTTGTTTAGGTGGCGATGGCACCATGCTTGAAACGGTTGCACTTTTAAAAAATTCAGGCATCCCGGTTCTTGGCGTAAATACAGGGCGTTTGGGCTTCCTTGCATCCGTTAATAAGGATGATCTTACAAAGGCATTAATGCAATTATTAAAAGAAGAGTTTACTTTAGATAAACGTGAATTAATTGAGATCACCGGTTGCTCTAATTGTTTTGCAGATGTAAATTATGCTTTAAATGAATTTACTATTCATAAAAAAGATAGTAGCGCCATGATAAATATTGACACCTATATTGATGGCGTTTTTCTTAACTCATATTTTGCAGATGGTCTTATTGTTGCTACACCAACGGGCTCTACTGCTTATTCTTTAAGCTGTGGCGGACCAATTATGATGCCCGATTCGGATAATTTTATTATCACACCTATTGCACCGCATAACTTAACAGTAAGACCCATAGTTGTTTCAAACAATAAACAAATTAGTTTTAAAGTAAGTGGCCGAAGCGATAGTTTTAATATTGCTCTTGATTCACGCAGTGCACAAATTCCTTCCAACTCTGAAATAATTATTAAAAAAGCCAAATTCAGGATCAATCTTATTAACCTTGAAGGGCAACATTTTTTCACCACACTCCGCAATAAAATGATGTGGGGGCTTGATAGGCGGCAATAAGCACATCTAAACGGTTTAGTTGTTTCTTTGAGTTTAATTTTTTAGATTTGGGTATATATATCATATACACATGAAAAAAACTACACTTTTATTATCCCTAAGTTTATTTTTGTCCTTTGGTATTAACGCCCAAAGTAATAATGATAAATTCTGGTCGCCAA
The DNA here is from genome assembly GCA_030681615.1 of Bacteroidota bacterium. Classification (GTDB taxonomy): domain Bacteria; phylum Bacteroidota; class Bacteroidia; order B-17B0; family Aurantibacillaceae; genus Aurantibacillus. The sequence goes on along the minus strand of JAUXSA010000112.1, from coordinate 28,788 downwards.
TTAGTGAATCGGCAATTACCCAATCCGGAAAAAGACAGATAGTGCCAAATAAATATCTGGCTTTTCAATTAAATGGTAACGATCTTAAAACACAATTGCTTTCTGCTCCGCACGAAAAAAATGTGAGAATAAATCAAAGTACATGCATCATAACCTTACCCTTACCGAATGGAACTATTCAAAAATTTAAAGTTGTTGAAAGTCCTATTATGGAACCAGGCTTAGCAGCACAATTTCCGGATATTAAAACATATAGTATAAAAGGTATTGATGATGTTTACGCAAACGGAAAATTAGATTGGACACCTGAATTTGGTTTTCATGGCATGGTACGTTCTATTAACGGTGATTATTTTATAGATCCATATTGTTTGCAGAATCTAAAAGATTATATCACCTATTACACCGCAGATTTTGTAAAAGATCCATCTCAAAAACTTCCTGAAGTTGGTGTTATTACCGATCCTGAAAAAACACAATCGTCAACTTCGCCTAAAAAAAAAGGCGAAAACGAAGCAGCGGTAAGTAGTATGCCACCGCCTGCGGTATGTGTTGGCGCACAATTAAGAACTTATCGTTTAGCAGTTGCCTGTACTGGCGAATATGCTGTAGCCGCAACAGGTTCTACTACACCAACTGTTGCTCAAACTTTAGCAAAAATTGTTACAAGTGTTAACCGTGTAGATGGTGTTTACGAAACAGAAGTAGCGGTAAGGTTAGTTCTGGTAGCTACTGAAACTTTGATTGTATTTACCAGTGCTGCAAGCGATCCATTCAATGGAAATAATAGTGCGGGCACTTTAATTGGAGAAAGTCAAACTGTAATAACAGCTAATATTGGTTCTGCAAATTACGATGTTGGCCACACATTTAGCACCGGTGGCGGCGGTTTAGCAAATTTAGGTTGTGTATGTAGCACTTCTAATAAAGCGCGTGGTATTACAGGAAGTCCAAGTCCGGTTGGCGATCCGTATGATATTGATTATGTAGCTCACGAAGTTGGGCACCAGTTTGCCGGCAATCATACTTTTAATTCAACGGTTAGTAGTTGTGGTGGTGGAAACAGAAATGCTTCAACTGCTGTTGAACCTGGTAGCGGTATTACCATTATGGCATATGCTGGTATTTGTGGGTCTCAGGACCTTGCTCCAAACAGCATTGCTTATTTTCACGCTATTAGTTACGATGAGATCGTTAATTTTACAAATGGCGGTAGCGGTAACATTTGCCCTGTTACAACTACAACAGGTAACCAACCTCCGGTAGTTACAGGCTCAGGCAATTATGTTGTTCCAAAATCTACACCGTTTATTTTAACCGGAAGTGCTTTGGATCCAGATGGTGATGCTTTAACTTATTCATGGGAAGAAACAAACCTTGGGGTTGCAGGTAATTGGAATTCAGGTAACAAAAATTACTTTATGTCTTATACTCCTACTCCAACGCCTTCACGTATGTTCCCTAAACAAAGTGTTGTATTAAGTGGAAATTATACTGGTACAAAAGGAGAATACGTACCTGCAACTCAACAAACTTTACAATTCAGGTTAACTGCCCGCGATAATAAAATGGGCGGAGGAGGCGTTTGTTACGCCATCAATAACGTAACTGTTTCCGGCACAGCGGGTCCTTTAGCTGTTACATACCCCGATGCAACTGGTATTATCTGGGGTGTAGGTACACCGCAAACAATTACATGGGCTGTAAACGGAACGAATGCTGCGCCTGTTTCATGCGACTCTGTTAGAGTATTGATCTCCTATAACGGTGGCACAACTTATAGTACTTTGTTAGGTTCAACACCTAATGATGGTACAGAATTAATTACTGCGCCTACTTTAAGTGCAAGTATCACAACCTGTAGGATCAAAGTTGAATCTAAAGGAAATATATTTTATGATGTTAGCAATAACAATTTCCAGATCTCTATTAACGTTGGTTTAAATTCATTCTCACAGAATAATCCCATTGGTTTGGCAGTGTGGCCAAACCCATTTAATAATGAGGTAAATTTTGCCGTAGGAAATTTACAATCAGAAAGTGTAACAGAAGTTAAAGTTATTGATGTTTTAGGTAAAGTAATTGTACAAAAGCAATATAATAATAAAACAGAGCTTAACGAAACACTTGACCTTTCAAATGTAAGTACTGGCGTTTATTTTATTAACGTAACTAACAATAACAGAAATTCTTATTACAGAGTTGTAAGAAACTAATTTTAATAGTAATAATAAAAAAGGCTGCTTAGTATTAAGCAGCCTTTTTTATTTATTGGAATTGCATTATTAATACTGCGTTTTCATTTCAATATATTTTAAGAATTCCTGTTTGGTAGTTTCGTTAGCAAATTTTCCTCCGTAAAAAGAAGTTACAGTAGCAGAATTTGCGTCTTCAACCCCTCTTGAAGAAACACACAAATGTTTGGCATCAATTAAAATTGCCACGTCTTCTGTTTTTAAAACAGTTTGTAATTCTTTAGCTATTTGTATTGTTAAACGCTCCTGCACTTGCGGACGTTTAGAAAAATACTGAACAATACGATTTAATTTTGAAAGACCAATTACTTTTCCATTTGAAATATAAGCTACGTGCGCTTTTCCAAAAATGGGAACAAAGTGATGCTCACAATTACTATAGAAGGTAATATCTTTTTCAACCAACATTTGGTTGTATTGGTATTTATTATCAAATAATTTTGCAATGGGTTTTTTTGCAGGATCCAATCCACTAAAAATTTCGTTTACATACATTTTTGCAACGCGGTTCGGTGTTCCTTTTAAACTATCGTCGTTAAGATCTAATCCAAGTGTTTCCATAATTTCTTTAAAATGGAATTCTATCTTTTTTATTTTTTCGTCGTTACTCATATCAAAGGCGTTTTTTTTCATAGGCGTTTCAATACTGGTGCCAATATGTTCGTTCCCGATCTCATCGGCACTTAACAACACTGTATCTTCTTTATGCAGGGTATTCAACATAATTTCTTTCTGTTTCATATAACACTATTTTTAATTCGTATTTTTTGTCGATATGCGGCCGTAAAATATTGTAAATAACTATTGCAATATTTTCTGCTGTTGGATTTAGATCTTTAAATTCTTTAGTATCTAAATTTAAATTTTTGTGATCAAATTTTTCTATAACATACGTATTCACCAGATCGCTCAAAACTTTCAGATCAATTACAAACCCTGTTTTAGGGTCAACCACACCAATTACTTTTACAATTAATTCGTAATTATGTCCGTGGTAATTGGCATAATTGCATTTACCAAAAAGCAAAGCATTTTCCGCATCGCTTAACGCCAGATTATGAAGCCGGTGTGCAGCGTTAAAATGTTCCTTTCTATAAACAGCAATTTTCTGCTCCATGTTTTTTTATTAAATCAGAAATAGGTGGTTAAGCTATACTAATTAATTTTTTATAAACGGTGTGTAAGAAGTTTGCTTACAAAGAGTCTATAAATCTGATCTACAATTTTACAAAATTGTTTCCGAGAATAAAGTTAAGAAATCTTTTCAGGAAAAAAAGTTAATTACCAAAGTATTCTACACAAATACGGGGCGTTTCGTATAGTTTAACACAATGTAAATCAACACCTTTAGGCAAATGTGGCACAATTTGTTTCCAAATAGCAATGGCAAGATTTTCGGTGCTTGCCAATACGCCAGACATAAAATCAACATCCAGATTAAGGTTCCTATGATCTAATTTTTCGCAAACATGCTCTTGCAAAATAGCACTCAATACTTTTACATCCATTAAAAACCCGGTATCAGGATCAATATTGCCTTTTATAGTTACAATTAATTCATAATTGTGTCCGTGCCAGTTACCATTAGCACATTTGCCAAACACCTCAACATTTTTTTCTTCGCTCCAGGTTGGATTGTACAGTTTGTGGGCCGCATTAAAGTGTTCGTGACGTGTAAGATAAACCATACTGCAAATTTACGCAAATCCGGATATATTTAGCCACAGATTTCGCAGATGATACAGATTCCTTTTTATTATTTTGGCTAATAGATTATAATAAATAGAAAAATCTGTGCTAATCCATGAAATCTGCGGCAAATTAAATAGTATTGATTAATTTTGAGTATGCCTAAGTTTTTAATAGTTGCCGCTACAAAACAAGAGATCCAACCACTTTTAACGCATTTTAATATTAATGTTACAAGCGAAGACGGTTTATTTATGTGTGATAACGATCCGGATATTTCCATTTTAATAACCGGCGTTGGCATGGTTAATACAGCCTATAATATGGGCAGGTATTCGCATAACTTATTTGACTATGTTATAAATATCGGCGTTTGCGGGGCATTTAAAAGAGATCTAAAAATTGGTGAACTGGTAAATGTAACAGAAGATGTTTTAAGTGAAATGGGTGCAGAAGATGATCTTATGTTTATTAAATATGCAGAGATGGGCTTAGGCGGAACCAATATTTTTAAAAATAATTTGGTGGCTAATATTCCTGCGGTGAATAGTTTAAAAAAAGTGAATGGAATTACCGTTAATAAAGTTCATGGTAATGATGAAAGTGTTAAAAATATAGTTGCACTTTTTAACCCCGACGTTGAAAGTATGGAGGGCGCAGCATTTCTTAGGGGTTGCCGCCGTTTATCAGAAAACTATTTTCAAATAAGGGCTATTTCTAATTACGTAGAAAAAAGGGATAAAAGCAAATGGAATATGCCTTTAGCCATAAACAATTTGAATAGTTTTGTTGTTACTCTTATTACAGACCTCAACAAATGAAACTCACAATAGGATATTCGCCTTGCCCAAATGATTGTTTTATTTTTGATGCACTCATTCATAATAAAATTGATACAGAAGGTTTGCAATTTGAAGTCCGCCTGGAAGATGTTGAATCACTTAATCAAAAAGCCTTACATGGTTATTTAGATATTACAAAATTAAGCTATCATGCATACGCTTACGCGTTAAGCCATTATATTTTATTACGTTCGGGCAGTGCTTTAGGTTTTAATTGTGGTCCTTTATTAGTTCATTCTACAAAATTTAAACTCGATCTTGAGAATATGAAGGTGGCAATTCCCGGTAAATTAACTACTGCTAATTTATTATTGTCTATTGCTTTTCCTAATCTGAAAGATAAAAAAGAATATATTTTTAATGAGATAGAAAATGCTGTTTTAAGCGGTGAAGTGGATGCCGGCTTGATCATTCATGAGAACAGATTCACTTATAAAGAAAAAGGACTTGAAAAAATATTAGACCTTGGCGAATATTGGGATGCTATGATCCACGCCCCTATTCCACTTGGTGGCATTGTTATGAAACGGGACATGGATCCCGAACTTCAACAAAAAGTAAATCGTTTAATTAAAAAAAGTGTAGAGTTTGCTTTTGCCAACCCTGAAAGTTGTATGGATTATGTAAGAGCGCATGCACAGGAAATGAGCGAAGAGGTAATGAAAAAACACATCGCCCTTTATGTGAATGATTTTTCTATCGATCTTGGCGAAACAGGAATTAATGCTGTTAAATTATTATTCAATAAAGCCAAAGAATTAAATTTATTTAAATACAATGATGAGAAATTGGTGATTGATTGACTTAACCACAAAGTGCACAAAGTTTTTTCATAAAGAGCGCTAAGAAAAAATGCTTTGGGAGCTTTGTGCCTTCTTCGTGTTCTTAGTGGTTAGATATTTACTTAATTCTCTCCCACTTCTGAAATCTAAAATCGTACTTGTTCTTTTCATCGGCTTTATGTGGTTCCTGCCAAACGAGTTTAAATTCTTTTTCATCTATTTCCGGAAAAAAGGTATCTGCTTCAAATTTATGATCAATAACTGTTCTGTAAATCTCGTTAATGTATTCCATTGAAGCAGCAAAGATCTCCGCGCCTCCGGTAATAAAGATCTTATCTTCTGTCAAATATTTCAAAGCGCCTTCTACTGAATGAAAGATCTCGGCTCCGTCTACTTTATAATCGCCACTGCGGGTAATAATTACATTCTTTCTTCCCGGCAATAAACGCCCAATACTTTCGTAGGTCTTGCGGCCCATAATTATAGGGCATCCCATGGTGGTAGCTTTAAAAAATTTGAGGTCGGCAGGTAAATGACACAATAATTGGTTGTCTTTACCAATACCATTATTTAAATCTGTTACAACTATAGCTGCTATTATCATAATAAACTTATTTTTGTAAAGTGAGTGCTCTAAAAATAATAACACAAACCTATTTAAATAAGTTTAGCAATACAACAAAACTTATTAGGGAAACAATTAACAAGGCTTGTAAACAGATCGTTATTATTCCTTCTTATTGTGAACCTGAGCTTGAAAAAACACTTACTTCTTTATTAGATGGCGTTCAACCAACTATTATTACAGAGGTAATTATAGTTTTAAATTGCGCTGAAGGCGATTCGGAAGCAAAAGAATTTCACAAAAAACAGAAAACCGAACTGGAAAAATTATTTACCATTAATGGTAATTTGTTCTTTCATTTTATTTTGGTGAATGACCTGCCACCAAAACATGCAGGTGTTGGTTTAGCTCGGAAAATTGGAATGGATGAAGCCATCCGCCGTTTTGAACAAATTGAATATGATGGCTTATTAGTTTGTTTAGATGGCGATTGCACGGTGAATAAAAATTATTTACTTGAACTTGAAAAATTTGCCATTGCTCCCGAAACATATAATACCATTTGCCTGCATTTTGAGCACGATATTGAAAACGAAAAAGACGAAACACTTAAAAAAGGAATAATTTATTACGAATTGTTTTTGCGTTATTATAAAGAAGCTTTAGCTTATTGTAAATTTCCATATGCTTTTCATACTATTGGTAGCAGCATGGCGGTTAAAGCAAGTGTTTATTGTAAGGCTGGTGGCATGAATAAACGAAAAGCCGGTGAAGATTTTTATTTTTTAAACAAGGTCTTTCATTATGGTAAAGTAATTGAATTAAATGCTGCTATTGTTTACCCAAGCTCACGCATAAGTACACGCGTACCTTTTGGTACAGGCCGCGCACAACAAAATTTTATTGAGAAAAAAACCGAAACATTTGAAACCTATGCTTTTCAAAGTTTTGAAGATCTGAAACTGCTTTTTTCTTATAATTTTCATGAAGGTCATTTCGATCTGAATTCATTTTCTCCATCCGTTAAACATTTTTTATCAGAAAATGATTTTGAAAATAAACTCACTGAAATAAAAAAACATACTACTTCAAAACAACAATTTCAAAAACGTTTTTATGATTGGTTTGATGCTTTTATGCTTTTAAAATTTGTACATTTTGCAAGGGATAATTATTATCCTAACGAAGCTATTCGCTCAGAAGTCGCAGCCTTACTAAAGAAACATGAAAATTCGTTTCCAACAACAAATGAAAAAGATCTGCTTATTTATTTACGTAAAATTCAAATAAAATTATCTAACTTTAATTAATGGAAGGCGACATGCTTATAGCACATCCTTTATTGCAGGACGGTTTTTTTAACCGCTCGGTGGTATATATTACTAATCACGGCTCCGTTGAATCGCTTGGTTTTGTTTTAAATTTTAAAACAGATTTTAAATTACGCGATGTGAAGCCTGAAATAAAGAATGGCAATTTTCCAATTTATGAGGGCGGTCCGGTTGCTAAAGACCAGCTCTTTTATATTCACAGGTTAGGAAATGATCTTAGCGATTCGGTTAAAATAAAAGATGATATTTATTTTGGCGGCGATTTTTATGAACTAATGCATTTAATTGAACACGGCAAAGTAAAATCGTACGACGTTCGTTTTTTTGCAGGATACAGTGGTTGGGCCGAAGGTCAGTTAGAAGCTGAGATCAAGAAAAAACATTGGCTCATCAATAAAAATGTTGAATCGGGTTTTTTTGGTAATGAGGCTGAAGATCTTTGGCGTTTACAATTGAGCGAAATAAAAAACACTTACAGTATCTTTGCCGATTTTGGAAATGATCCATCGGTGAATTAATCTTTGCTCATCATATCCACTCTTTCTTTGATCTTAACAGGAAAGCGTTTTTTTAAATAAAATTTTCCGGCTTTAAGATCACCTATAACTTCGATCATTCCTTTACCGCCGCTAGTTACTAATTTCATTACGTCCATAGGATTGGCATCTTTAAAATTACTTTTTAAATTAAAGCTGTAGGTTTTTTCTGTATTGCCTGCTATACGCACGCGTTTTGAAAGTTTTGCTTTTCCTAATTTAATGCCACTATAAATAACATCAAACTCACTTCTGTAAATTGAAAACCCCATTTGATTCGGATTTTTAATGCCCAATAAAATATCCGCATCAATCCCCTGCGCATTAATTTTGTTGATCTTAAAACCTTTAACACCGGTGCACTGCGCTTCTTTAAAATCTTTACAGCTTGTAAAACAAAATGTAAAAAATAAAATAAATAGGAATAATGATTTAATTGATTTCATTTTTTAAAGTTTTAATTAATGCGGCAAGGCTTGCCAATGTCCAAACGCTTTCTAAGATAACAAAGGGCCAAAAATGAATCATATAACTGGAAACCCCTGCTAGTAATGCTCCCAAAACATTCATAATAAGATAGCTTTTTGATTCGGGGCTTATCTTTTTTAAAATATTCAGTGCAAAAGCAATTAAAAGAATTGTAACGCCGCTGGTTCCTATCCAATCGCTTAAATTCATAATTAAATTTAGTTACTTGGCCGAAAGCTGCGTATAGTGTTTATAAAATAAAGGAATAGTTTCTATGCCTTTATAAAAATTAAATAAACCGTAATGTTCATTTGGCGAATGCAGTGCGTCCGAATCTAAACCAAAGCCTAATAAGATACTATCTAATCCTAACTCCTGTCTGAATAATGCAACAATTGGAATACTGCCGCCTCCGCGTGTTGGTACAGGTTTTTTACCATAAGTTTCCTGCATAGCCATGCTTGCAGCTTTGTAACCATTGTTATCTGAACTTAAAAAATAAGGTTCGCCACCATGATGTGGTTTAACTGTAACCTTAACTGATTTTGGCGCAATACTCTCAAAATATTTTTGAAAGATAGCACTGATCTTATCTGAGTTTTGATTAGGCACTAAACGCATACTTATTTTAGCAGATGCTTTTCCTGGTAAAACTGTTTTTGCACCTTCGCCGGTGTAACCACCCCAAATACCATTCACATCTAAGGTTGGACGAATACCTGTACGCTCAATAGTTGTATAACCTTTCTCGCCATGCACATCATCTACTTTAAGATCTTTCTTAAAATCATTCAGATCAAAAGGAGCCTTTGCCATTTCAGCACGCTCTTCAGCACTTAGCTCCATTACATCTGCATAAAAGTCAGGAATAGTAATATGGTTGTTCTCATCATGACAGCTTGCTATCATTTTACATAAAATATTTATTGGATTGGCAACGCCCCCGCCATATACACCACTATGTAAATCGCGGTTCGGACCAACTACCTCTACTTCCATATATGCTAAACCACGTAAACCGGTATCAATACTTGGTGTGTCGTTAGCAATTATTGAAGTATCAGAAATTAAAATAATATCTCCTTTTAATTTTTCTTTGTTCTTAATTATCCAGGGGCCAAGACTGGGTGAACCAACTTCTTCTTCACCTTCTATCATGAACTTAACATTACAAGGCAATGTATTTGTTTTCATCATTAATTCAAAAGCCTTAATGTGCATATACATCTGTCCTTTATCATCGCAGGCGCCACGGGCAAAAATAGCGCCATCAGGGTGAATGTCTGTTTTCTTTATAACCGGTTCAAAAGGTGGTGAATTCCATAGTTCTAACGGATCTGCAGGCTGCACGTCGTAATGGCCATAAACAACTACAGTAGGCTTTTTAGGATCGATCATTTTTTCACCATACACAACGGGGAAACCATCGGTTTGGCATAACTCCACTTTATCGGCCCCGGCCTCAATTAAACGTTGCTTAACAGCTTCTGCCGTTTTAAGGACGTCTGCATTATACGTGCTATCGGCACTTACAGATGGTATTCTTAAAAGATCTAAAAGTTCGTTCAAAACGCGTTCTTTGTTTTGATCTAAATAAGCATTAATTGTAGATTTTTCCATAAAAAAATAAAGGTTAAAGGTAAGATTTTGACCGACATATAAAAAGAAAAAATAAGCCCCTTTTAGGGGGATTTTGATACGTTGGGGAGCTGAACTCTAACAGAACTAACAATTTGTATTACTTTTGTATGTATAATGAAATCAACTAAAACAACCTTTATTTTTTTTATAGTTTTATGTTTCAATGCGTTATTTGCGCAAATTCAAAATATTAAAATTAGCAGTCAGTTCGAGCCAGAAGAAGTTACTATTGCTATTAATCCAAAGAACACGCAGCAAATTATTGCCGGAGCTAACCTTGCAAGCTATTACTATAGTAATGATGCCGGTTTAACATGGCAACGTAATGGTTTAACCTGTAACGAATTTAACGTGTATGGCGATCCTATGGTATTTTGGGATACTGCGCAAACTGCTTTTTATATGCACCTTTCGTTTCCAAATCCAAAAATAACACCTGGTGCTAGTTGGGTAGATAGGATCGTATTGAACAGATCTACCGACTTTGGAAAAACCTATCCTAATTGTTCTGGCGTTGGCAAAAATGCAAAAAAAGTACAGGATAAACATTGGGCTTGTGTTGATGAAAGAACAAATACCATTCATGTATCGTGGACTCAATTTGATGTGTATGAAAGTTCCGATCCAAAAGACACTTCTATTATTCGTTACTCCAATTCAAAAGATGGAGGTGTTACCTGGGCAGAACCAAAAAAAATAAGTGCCTTTACCGGCGATTGTGCGGATAGTGACAATACCGTTGAAGGTGCAACACCCTGCGTAGGCCCAAACAGCGAACTCTACATTGCCTGGGCCGGACCAAAAGGATTGGTCTTTCAACGATCGCTGGATGGCGGAACTACTTTTTTAAAAGAAGAGAAAATAATTACACCCATTAAAAATGGTTGGGATTATAAGATAAATGGCATTCAAAGAGCTAACGGCTTGCCCTTTACCGCATGTGATAATAGTAACGGACCTAACCGCGGACGAATTTATGTTTGTTGGGGAGATGAAAAGAACGGCGAAAAAAACAAAGATGTTTTTTTAGTGTATAGCGATGATAAAGGTGAAACGTGGACGGAGCCCATTCTTATAACCTACCGACCAAACCATAAAGAGCAATTTATGCCATTTATGACTGTGGACCAAAAGACCGGTTACGTGTATGTTTTATATTACGACAGGCAAAATTATGCAGATAATTTAAGCACTGATCTTTATCTAGCAGTAAGTAAAAACGGTGGTTTAAAATTTGATTATTATAAAGTAAATGAAACTTCTTTTAAACCGGCTAGAGATGTTTTTTTTGGCGATTATATTGGACTGAGCGCTGTGAAAAATAATATCCGTCCTATTTGGATGCAGATGGATGAAAAAAAACAACTCAGCATTTATACAGCAATAATTAACGATAGTGTTTTAGCTAATTACAAAAAAAATTACGTAAATGAAATTACCCTTGAGAAAACTTTTAAATATGCACCCCGGCTTAAAGTAAATTATACTGCAAATAACAATATTGTTTTAACTGCTGCCATTACAAAACCACTTGATGCAAGTTTTGAAAAACTAGTTGTAAAAGATCTTAAAGTTAAAAAGGGAAATAATGTGCTAACTGTTAATTCTAAAAAATTAGGTTTACCAAAAGGAAATTATGTGTTAACATTTTACTATAATGGCATTAATGAATTTGTTTGGATAACCGAAGAATAATATATGAAAAAAATATTCATTTTTATATTTGTTGTTTTTTGGTTTAGCGGTTTGGCACAGCGCATTACCAATTTAAACGTGTTTCTTGCGGGTGCAAGTGTGGGCGTAAAATTTACTGTTTCTAAAGGTACTTCTTGCAATGGTTATATTATTTGGCATAGCGCCGACTCAGTAAATTTTACTCAGGTTTATAATTATCCCGGAGTTTGCGGCAATACGGCAACCGATGAAAATATAAGTTTTTTACACACTAATCCGCTCATTAACGTAAATAATTATTATAAAGTAGACCTTGTTCCTATTGAAACCTCAACGATAAAAAGAATTTTTGTGGCGGAGATCCTTAACAGTAGTTTGATCATTTATCCAAATCCGGTTATTGCAATTTCAGATATGTTAACTGTTAGAATATACAGTACAAATAACACAAAAGTAACCGGGTTTATTTTGAATCAAAAAGGAAATCCCATAAAAGAAATAGATCTTACTACTCAATTCGATCTGCTTACCATTGGTGTAGCTGAGCTCAATAATGGCCTCTACCTACTTAAGTTAAATGATGGCCAAAGATCTTATTCATCTAAATTTATTATTAATAGGTAAATGGAAGTAAGGGCAGATACTTATTTGTGGGCCATTCGCATGTACAAATCGCGCACGCTTGCATCTGAAGCCATTAAAGGCGGCAAAGTAAAACTAGATGGCGACAATTTTAAACCTTCGCATATTGTAAAAATAGGCGAACGTTATACACTCACTATTGGAGATATAAAAAAAATAATTGAAGTAACAGCATTAATAGAAAAGCGTGGGAATTTTGAACTTGCACAAAAACATTATAAAGATCATTCGCCAACACAAACCAAACAAGAGAAATTGGATTCTGTATTTTTTAATACAAATATTAAACGTCCAAAAGGTTCAGGCAGGCCAACTAAAAAAGACAGGCGCGATATTTTTGGGTTTAACGATCCGGATTAATTAAACAGATAAGCAGGCGGCAATTATTATTGCAACAACTACAATTATTTTAGAAAATTTTCCTGATAAAAATCTCGAAACGGGGTCTAACTTAATTTCCTTTGAATACATGGCTTTATATTTAAAAGTTATTGTATAAATAGGCATCAAATCTTATTCCTGTTTTTAACGGGTTTATACTGTTAAATAACGAGGATTTTAACAAAAGATACAAAAGGATGTGGAAATTAATCCACAATGTATAAAAGCTCCTGTATTTGGTTACATTTGAGGCAGGGCAAATAATGGAACTTAAAAAATATAAATACATAAATCTCTTTCTTTTTTTAGAAGATATTCGTAAACTTTCTGTAAAAAATGATTTTAATGCCCGTCTTTCTGAATTACTTACAAAACAAAAAACAAATGAAGATTTTCAAAAAGAATTAAAAAATTTTACACCCCTATTTCTTGAAAAGGCTTTTTTTGTAAATGCATTTACAGATTATGGCATCAATTCAAGCCTCGGTTTTTTTTCAGAATTAATTAAACGCATTAAGTATAAATTCTTCCCACCTTTAACTAATAAAACCGAGCTAAGTAATTTTCTTTCGTTTTTATTTGGCAATAAAAATAACGATTGGGTAAATAAAATAGATGAAGCAAATTGGTCGAGGATATTTTCTTTTCTTATTCTTAAAAATTCTTACTACCAGACTAATTTTAATATGCAAATTAAAAATGCATTGGTCATCTTATCGCACCGTTTAGTTACGCTTGGCGTAGATCCTTACATTGTGTTAAAATTACCCGAGGCAGATGACACACATTCGCCTTTTTTTGAATTAAACAGAGCAATAAATGAATTTGTTGAAACAGAAGATAATTCCACTGAAAAAGAACAAAAAAGTACCGTTGTGCTTATTGAATTACACCGTTGTGAGAAAATATTTCAAGGACTCGTTGCAGAAAAAGATAACATGGGCACCAGTCTACACTTAACTTTTTTAATAAAACGTGCCGAGCAACATATTAAACGGATACGTATATTGATGCATATTTTTTCGGCCGATAAAGAGATAAAAGATACAGCCGCAAAAAAGCTTGCTTATTCTTTACTAAAAGCCGATGCCGAAAAATACAGTGTAAAAAATTTCATCAGAACTAATACCGGATTGTTAGCTTCACGGATAATGAGCCACACTTCTGAAAAAGGAGAAGATTATATTGGCTTTTCAAGAAATGAAAATAAAAAATTATTTCGCTCATCTATGGGTGGAGGCTTGATCATCGTTTTTCTTGTATTTATAAAGCATTATATCCATCAATTGCAATTGTCGCTCTTTTTTGAAGGTATACTGTTTGGTTTAAATTATGGTTTCGGATTTGTATTGATGCATTTTTTGCATTTTACTTTAGCCACTAAGCAACCCGCTATGACAGCGTCTTATATCGCAGGTAATTTAGGCGATAAAAACAACAGAGCCAATGTTGCGTTTGTTTTAAAACAAATTATTAAAAGCCAGTTTATTTCGTTAGCAGGAAATTTAATAATTGTATTGCCTCTTTGTTTTTTAATTGCTTTTACCTTGAAATATTTTTTCCATTATCAATTTTTTGATTATACTGTTGCAGATCAACAATTTCAATCCAATCATCCGCTTTTGAGTTTATCTTTATTTTACGCTTTTATTACAGGAATATTTTTAACACTGGCAGGAATCATAACAGGCTATTACGACAACAAAGTTGTTTTTGCCGATTTTGCAGAGAGAATAAAAAAACATCCGCGTTGGTCGCAAAATTATTCGCCAGTATTTCTTTCAAAAATTGGAACATTCGTGGAAAAAAATCTTGGCGCTATTATTGGTAATATGTTTTTAGGACTTATTTTAGGAGGTGCCGGAAATATTGGAATTTTTTTAGGATTGCCTTTTGATATTCGCCACGTAACGGTTTCTTCCGGCAACTTTGGATTTGCTTTAGGGTCTATTTACGTTTACCATATTGCAGAACTGATAACCATTTTTATTGGCATTTTACTTATAGGAATAATAAACGTTTTCTCAAGTTTTTTATTTTCTTTTATTATTGCTTGCACATCGCGCAACCTATCCGCAAAAGAATCTATAAAAATACTGTACGTTTCGCTGATCGCAGAAAGAAGAAAAAATTAAATTATTTGATCTTACGCAGTTGTGGCGTTCTTTATCACACCCAATTCTTTTCCAACTTTAGCAAAAGCAGCAATAGCTTTATCCAAATGTTCTTTTTCGTGAGCAGCACTTAATTGAACACGAATACGCGCTTTACCTTTTGGTACAACCGGAAAGAAAAATCCGATCACATAAATTCCTTCATCTAATAATTTGGCGGCAAAGGTTTGGGCTAATTTTGCATCGTATAACATTACAGGCACAATAGCACTATCACCATCTTTAATTTCTAAGCCTGCTGCTTTAATTCCTTTTTTAAAATAATTTACATTCCACTCTAATTTATCGCGTAATGTTGTGGTCTCTGTTAATATATCAAACACCGCTAAGCTTGCGCCCACAATACTTGGCGCTAAAGAATTACTGAATAAATATGGACGAGAACGCTGACGCAACAACTCAACAATTTCTTTTCTTCCTGATGTGAAGCCACCCATAGCGCCACCTAAAGCTTTTCCAAGAGTGCCGGTAATAATGTCAACACGACCAATTACATTTTTTGCTTCTATCGTTCCTCTTCCTGTTTTACCAATAAATCCACTGGCGTGGCATTCGTCTACCATTACTAATGCATTATATTTATCAGCCAGATCGCAAATTTTATCTAATGGCGCTACAAAACCATCCATACTAAATACACCATCTGTAACAATAATTCTGTTGCGTTGTGCTTGTGATGCTTTTAATTGTTCTTCAAGATCAGCCATGTCGCAATTCTTGTAACGGTAACGTTGCGCTTTGCATAAGCGAACTCCGTCAATAATACTTGCATGATTTAATTCATCGCTGATAATAGCATCTTGCTCATCAAACAAGGGCTCAAATACTCCACCATTCGCATCAAAAGCAGCCGCATATAAAATTGTATCTTCTGTGCCTAAAAAATCGGCTATCTTTTTTTCTAATGTTTTATGAATATCCTGTGTGCCGCAAATAAAACGCACAGAGCTCATGCCAAAACCATGGCTGTCTAAAGCCTTTTTGGCTCCTTCTATCACTTTTGGGTGAGATGAAAGACCCAAATAATTATTGGCGCAAAAAATAATAACATCTTTACCATTTACCTTTACTACAGCGTCCATTGGCGTAGTAATAACGCGCTCGCGTTTAAATAAACCATTGTTTTCAATTTCAGCTAATGTTTTTTGCAGTTGTTCTTTTAATTTGCCGTACATAATTTTAGTATTTTTACTGCTATAAATTTACAAAAGTTTTATCACACCACTATGACTTATATAATTTCGGGTATACAACAGGTAGGAATTGGCGTAGCCAATGTTAATGAGGGTTTTAAATGGTATAATAACCATTTTGGCATGGATGTGCCCGTGTTTGAAGAGGCCGCTGAAGCCAATTTAATGCTGCCCTACACCGGTGGCAAACCACATAAACGCCATGCTATTTTAGCTATTAACATGAAAGGCGGTGGCGGTTTCGAGATCTGGCAATACACCAGTCGCACACCGCAAGCTGCTGCGTTTAAACCTCAGTTAGGCGATCTTGGCTTGTTTTGCGCTAAAATGAAGACCGAAAATGTAAAAGCTTCTTACGATTTTTTAAAGTCGAAGAATGTAAAATTGTTAGGAGAGATCTCAAAAAACCCGGTTGGCAAAGAACATTTTTTTATGGAAGATGCTTTTGGTAATTTATTCGAAATTATTGAAGACGATCGTTGGTTTGGAAAAGGTTTAAGACAGACCGGCGGACCAATAGGTATGATCATTGGTGTGAGTGATATTGAAAGATCCATTAAATTTTATTCAACTGTTTTAGGTTACGATAAAGTACAGTTTACGGGCGAAAATAGTTTTGCCGATCTTGCTGTATTACCCGGCGGCGCAGTAACTGCCAAGCGCGCCATTTTAACGCATAGTAAAGAGCGTGTTGGGCCCTTCTCAAAATTATTTGGTAATAGTTTTATAGAATTAATTGAAGCAAAAAATTATACGCCGCGCAAAATTTTTGAGAACCGTTTTTGGGGCGATCTTGGTTTTATACATTTATGTTTCGACATTAAAAATATGCCGGCTTTAAAAACAGCTTGCGAAGCCGCAGGACATCCTTTTACAGTTGATGGCGGTGCCGGTTTTGAAATGGGTGAAGCGGCCGGGCACTTTACTTATATTGAAGACCCGGATGGTGCTTTAATAGAGTTTGTAGAGACCAAAAAAATACCGATCATGAAAAAATGGGGCTGGTATTTAGACCTTAAAAAACGTGCGCCAGAAAAACCGCTTCCAAACTGGATGCTGAAGGCTTTGGGGATGAATAGGAAAAAAGTATAACTAATTTTAACGAACCTTTGGCACATCCTTTGCGTATAAGAGGTATATGAAATTACATTATATACTTTTTTTATTTTTTATTTCATTTAAAGTCTTACCTCAGGAGATCGTATCTTCGTCTACGTCAATAGAATCTTGTCTTGATAAGAACGATTGTTATACCATCAAAGGCCCATCTTATTTATTTTATGATGAAAGCAAAAACAACTTCTATTTAAAAATAGACTTTGCCGATTATCAAATTCCGGGAGATACAAGCGAAACATGGCTATACAATACAAAGGATAGTTGCCTGTATTTTAGGGCCGAACTTCAAAAAGAAATGTTCCCACCATTAAGCAATCAAAATACAAAAAGCTTTAACCTTAACGGACAGATATTTTTCAATAATAAATGGCATGATCAAACCATTGAGTTGAATATTTTTAGTTCAGAGAATAGTATCGTAAACACAAGTAACACAAACACTAATTTTAAATACGATAATTACAAAGTAACTTTTAGTTTACCATTTGTACCAAAAGATTTTAAAACATATAAAAAGCTCTATTACATTAACCAAACTCTTTCCATAAACGTTACCCTTGGTCGTATAAACCTTTTAAAACCTGGCATGCAGAATCTTTTAGCGGATATTTATTATCAGCCTACCCGTTAATTATTTTTAACTGCAGAGGCCCTATTTAGCTAAGTAATACCGTCTAAATTCACTACCTTTGCGGCGTGATAAAGATCGGCCCTAAAATAGAACTTCCGGATTTTCCCTTATTACTTGCGCCCATGGAGGATGTAAGTGATCCGCCTTTTCGTTTGGTTTGCAAACAATATGGCGCCGATTTGATGTACACTGAATTTATAAGCAGCGAAGGACTTATTCGCGATGCTATTAAAAGCCGTAAAAAACTCGATATTTTCGATTACGAACGTCCAATTGGTATACAAATATTTGGTGGCGATGAAGAAGCCATGGCTCTTTCAGGAAAAATTGTAGATGCCGCTAACCCGGATATTGTGGATATTAATTTTGGTTGCCCTGTAAAAAAAGTAGTATGTAAAGGTGCGGGCGCGGGCGTTTTAAAAGATGTTGACCTGATGGTGCGCTTGACCAAAGCTGTTATAAAAAGCACCAGTTTACCGGTTACCGTTAAAACCCGTTTGGGTTGGGATGATGCGAGCATTAATATTATAGAAGTGGCAGAACGCTTACAGGATATTGGAATACAAGCATTATCAATTCATGGTCGTACGCGCCAGCAAATGTATAAAGGTTCCGCCAACTGGAAATACATTGCAGAAGTAAAAAATAATCCCCGCATCAAAATTCCAATTTTTGGTAATGGCGATGTGGATAGTCCCGAAAAAGCTTTAGAATATAAAAACAATTACGGCATTGATGGAATTATGATAGGTCGTGCGGCCATTGGTTACCCATGGATCTTTAACGAGATAAAACATTTTTTTAAAACAGGGGAGCATTTGGCAAAACCAACTATTGTAAACCGTGTGGAAGTTTGCAAACTGCATTTACAAAAATCGGTTGAATGGAAAGGCGAAAAACTAGGTTTGTTGGAAATGCGTAACCACTACTCGAATTATTTTAGAGGCATTCCTAATTTTAAAGACACCCGTACAAAATTAGTAACACTTAATTCTTCCGCAGAATTATTTGAGTTATTGGATTCGGTGAGTCAAATGCCCGAATTGCAAGCACTGTAAGGTCTTACAGATCTTTATAATCTAACTTTATTAAAGTTTTTGTTTACTTGGCATGATTTTATATTGTATTAATACCTTTAAAAAATAATGTTATGGCTATTTTAAAAAAGAAGAATTCTACAGTAAAAAAAAGTGAAACTCCTGCTGAGAAAAAAGAGGAAGGTAGTGCTTTGCGAAACAACGGCGAAAAATCCAATAAAGAAAGAAACAAGGACGAACGACATAATAAAGGTGGTCATCTAAAAAATAACAAAGGAACCGGTAAAGGTTTTGATGGGCCAAATTATTATGAAACGGAGCAGCCGCCACAAAAAGATTTAAAAAGCACAAATAAAAAAAGTAAAAGATAATTTTTCGTGTTAATTTTTACAGTCTACGCCCTTCTATAAAAGGCGGGGTTTGTTTTTGTGGAAAACAGGGAAATATTTTCCCGTTTTTATTTGTTGAGATGTTTATTTGGGTTCATTTATGAGCTTGCAAAGCATATAACGCTGGCACAGTTTTATTATAATATAGGCAAATAAATTCTTAAAAATAAATATCAATGATCACATTAAAAAAACTAACAACCAGCATTACCGTTTTAGGTCTTGCTGTTACAATCGCAACATCTTGCTCAGATAATAAAGATGCAAAGGAAGTTGCCGAAGAGGTGAATGAAGAAAATCTTGACCGCAAAGAAGAAAAGGGCGCTGGCCAATTAGTAGAGGCCTACTCGGCTAATATGTTCGAAATTAAAGCTTCAGAGAACGCATCGCTAAACGCATCAACTGCGGAAGTAAAAAACGTTGCTGTTATGATGATAGAAACTCATGGAAAGATGAACGTGGCTATTGAAAAACTAGCAGCTTCAAAATCTATTACACTTCCAAACGACCTTACAGATGATCAGAATAGAGAAATTGAGAATCTGACAGAAAAAACAGGAATAAATTATGATAAAGATTATATTTCTAAAATGAAAGATAAACACGAAGCGGCGCTTGATAAGCTTAATAAAATATCCGAAAAATCTGATGATTCTGAAATTAAAGCCTGGGCTCAAAAAACAGCGCCTGAAGTTAGTGCGCATTTAGAAATGGTGAAAGCAGCAGAAGATAATTTAAAGAATAGATAATACGAAATAAATTAAAAAAAGGGCTTCAAAAATTTGAAGCCCTTTTTTTATTACTAATGTTGCGGTGAGCGTGTCGAACTGTTAATTCATATATCCTTCAATACTTGTATCAAAAGAATGCTTGTAATCACTAACGGTTCCGTAATTGACAGCGTCAATAATCACCGACTTGCCTTTAACAGTTCCTAATTTAATGAATTGTACATTTTCTTTTTTTAATTCTGTTTCCAGCTTAAGTTTATTGCTTTCTGACGCGCTTACCACTACTCTGCTTTGGGCCTCGCCAAACAAAAAAGCGTCTTTACGTATAGAGATCTCTGTATTGATCTCGAAACCTAAATTGTTTACCATCGCGCTTTCCAGCAGGTTCATAAATAAACCGCCGTCGCTAATATCATGTGCAGAGTTAATTAATTTGTATTTAATAACCGACTTAATTGCTTGTTGCACATTATATTCTGTATCTAAATTAAAATAAGGTGCAGGGCTATTCTTTACTTTACAAAAGCTATATAAATATTCTGAAGAAGAAATATCGTTCTTGCTCTCGCCAATTAAATATATGGTATCACCTTCGTTCTTAAAATCTAATGTTGTTTGTAAACCTTTATCTTCTAATATTCCTATCATTCCAATTGTAGGTGTTGGAAAAACCGGCCCTTCGTAACTTGATTGATTGTAAAAACTAACATTACCGCCTGTTACCGGAGTTTGAAATTTTAAACAGGCACTGCTCATGCCTTTTATAGCGCCAACAAATTGCCAGTACACTTCGGGGTTATACGGATTACCAAAATTTAAACAATTGGTAACTGCACTTGGTATACCACCGCTGCAAACAATATTACGTGCAGCTTCGCTCACAGCAATAGCACATCCAATTTCAGGATCTGCATTTACGTAACGCGCGTTGCAATCTACCGTCATGGCAAGGCCTTTTTTACTTCCTTTAATATTTACAATAGCAGCATCGCTTGGTTTATTAGTACTCATATTAATGGTTCCAACCATACTATCATATTGGTTATACACCCAACGTTTGCTTGCTAAATTTGGATGTTTGGCAAGGAACTGCATGATAGGTTTAAGGTCTGTTGGTTCAAAAACGGAATTAATATCAAACATTTTTGATTCGGCATAGTATGCCGGCTCTTTATAATCGCGTTTGTAAACGGGGGCGCCACCACCCAATACTAAAACTCCTGCCGGTACATCTGCCACCAGCTCGTCGTTCATGTAGTATTTTAAACGATCGCCCGTAGTTACTTCGCCTATTTGCTCGCAATTAAGATCCCATTTGTCAAACACTGCTTTTACCAGATCTTCTTTGCCCTTTTCAACAACAACCAACATTCGCTCCTGCGATTCTGATAATAAGATCTCGAAAGGATGCATGCCTGCCTGGCGTGTTGGCACTTTGTGTAACCAAATATTCATGCCGTGCTCGCCTTTTGCACTCATTTCAGAGGTAGAACAGGTAATGCCTGCTGCACCCATATCCTGCATGCCAACAACGGCACCGGTTTTAATAACTTCTAAAGTAGCTTCTAATAATAATTTTTCCTGGAAGGGATCGCCCACCTGTACTGATGGTAGGTCTTTGGCCGAATCTTCGGTAAGGTCTTTACTTGCAAAAGCAGCGCCCGCAATACCATCTTTTCCGGTTGAAGAACCAACAATAAACACAGGATTACCTGCTCCGTATGAGGTTGCACTTACTGTTTCGCCTTGCTTTACAATACCTACGCTCATGGCGTTTACCAAAGGATTAACATTATAACACTCATCAAAAAACACTTCCCCACCAACTGTTGGTATTCCAAAAGCATTGCCATAATCGCCAATACCTTTAACCACGCCTTTAAGTAGCCATTGTGTTTTTGCCGAACTAAGGTCTCCAAAACGTAGTGAATTTAATTGGGCTATGGGACGAGCGCCCATTGTAAATATATCGCGGTTTATACCGCCAACCCCTGTTGCTGCACCTTGATAAGGTTCTATAGCACTTGGATGATTATGAGATTCTATTTTAAAGCAACAAGCCAAACCGTCGCCAATATCAACTAAACCGGCATTTTCTTCGCCGGCTTTTGCCAACATATGTGGCCCGTCTTTTGGTAATGTTTTTAACCAGGTAATTGAATTTTTGTATGAACAGTGTTCGCTCCACATTACAGAAAAGATAGAAACCTCAGTAAAATTAGGTGTCCGGCCAAGTATTTCTTTTATCCTATCAAACTCTTCGGGTAAAAGACCAAGGTTTTTTGCTGCTTCTACATCAGCCAACTGTTCTGAATATTTTAGTGTTGCCATAATTAAAATTAAGCATTAAAGATATTGATTTTAAAGGCTTCCCAAACGATTTTTTAATGAACAAATTGCAAGGAAATGAGGTGATAACTGTTAAAAAATATTTTTGCCTGATGTAAATATAAGCTAATTTTAGTTTTCCTTCGCCTCAATTGTAATCAGTGAAACTTATTTTTAAAAATATACTTTGTTTTTTTTGTCTTTTTTTCTTTTTCGAAAAAGAGAATTTAAGCGCGCAAAACCATGCGATCGATTCATTACAATCTGTTATAAAAACACTGAATGCCGAATCTTCATCGGCCAGCCTGGATGACACTGTAAGAATTAGCACTTTAATTAGTTTAAGTAAAGAGTATGTAGGTTTAAGGGATTATAGTAAAGCCATTAAATACGCCAGTATCGCAAAAATAATTTCCGAAAAATTAGTGGCAGCTTTAGATATTTCTGTTTCGAAGAACTGGTTGGCCAATTCGTACCAAAGCATTGCTTACACATTTGAGAACCAGGAAAATTATGCAAATGCTTTATCGCAATACAAAAAGGAATTAAAGTTAAGGGAAGAGATCGGTAACAATTACAAAACATCTTTATGCCTTAACAAAATAGGGGAGCTATATAACTACCAGGATAATTTTGCAGCCTCACTGGATCATTATTATAGGGCTTTAAAATTAATTGACGAGGTTAATTATAAAGATGAGATCCTTACCATTTATAACAACCTGGGCATTACTTACGACAGGCAAAAGAATTATAATAAATCGCTTGAGTATTATAACAAGGTTTTAAAATTAAGTACCGAAATAGGTGATAAATCCACCATGGGCATTTCTTATTCAAATATTGGAACAGTATATGCGGAGCAGGGTAAATTTGAGGAGTCGCTGGATTACTTTTTTAAATTTTTAAAGATTGCCGAAGCATCTAAAAACAACCGGAACGTTGCCATTGCCTATTTAAATATTTCTAATGTTTACGAAATGCAGGGCAGTTTTGATAAGTCGTTTGCCACACAATTCAAAGCATTAAAAATTTTGGAGGAAATTGGTAACCAGGGAGAGTTAGCTTTAATAAATTCAAACATTGGTGTTTCATTTATGTCGAAAGCAAAAAGATCTTCGGCAGATAGGGCCAGAAATGCGCAGGAGGCAAAAAAATATTTCAATACTGGATTACAATTATATAAAAAGATCGGCCAGGTAGAGGGCATAAGCCAGTCGTACGACTATTTGTCAGAGCTGGAAGAATTAATGGGTAATCATCGGGCTTCTTTACAAAACTATAAAATGTATATACAGTACAGGGATAGTTTAACAAAGCTCATAGATACTGAAAAAAGCATTCGTGCCGAAATGAATTATGAGTTTGATCAAAAAGAAAATCTTACCAAATTAGAGCAAGAACGAAAACAGGACGCGGCCAAACAAATAAACGATAAACAAAAAGCATTACTGAATTTATTTATTGTAGCATTTATTTTTATGGTAATACTTGCCATATTTATTTTTAGAAGCAACCAGCACAAACAAAAAGCAAATAAAATTATCACGCTTCAAAAATTAGAAGTTGAACGTCAAAAAAATCTGGTAGAAGAAAAACAAAGCCAGATCATTTCAAGTATTAGTTATGCCAAACGCATACAAGAATCTATTTTAATTTCAGAAGATGAAATTACGGCGCATATACCTAATTTATTCATTACCTACATTCCAAAAGATATTGTAAGTGGTGATTTTTACTGGTACTCTAAACAAGGTCACGAATCGTTTATTGTTGTTGCGGATTGTACAGGCCATGGCGTGCCTGGCGCTTTTTTAAGTATGGTGGGCAGTACTTTGCTTAACGAGATCATCATCCATAAAAAAATTCACGACCCGGCATTGATCATTAATTCATTGGCAACAGGTCTTTCTGGCACTTTGGTAAATAAAGAAAAGGAAGAGTTAAATACAGATGGCATGGATATTTCTATCTGTAAGATCGATCATCTTGCTAAAAAACTATTTTTTGCAGGGGCCAACCAATCCATTTATATTGTAGATAATTATAACACAAAAGAAATTAAACCACAGATCAGCTCTATTAACGGCATTTTTGCGATAGATAAAACTGAAAAGATCACTTCGGCTGAATTAGATCTAAGAGATGGAGTAATGGTTTATATGTCTACCGATGGGTATGTGGACCAGATAGGCGAAGAATCGAAAAAGAAATTTTTAACCTCGCGTTACGAAAAATTATTAGGACAAATACATACACTTTCAGTTGAAAAGCAAAGGTATATGCTTGAAGAAACTTTTGACGAATGGAAAGGCGATTCCAAACAAATTGATGATGTGCTGATTGTTGGTTTTAAAATTTAAATCTCCGTAAAATTAAACTTCATACTGGTTAACTGCTCCAGCCTCTTTCCTGTTTGCAGCATATCCACATCTCCCTTATCGTAATTCCAGTTTAAATTAACTTTTTTACTTTGTTTAAGCTGATCGAAAAGCATGATCATCTTCATGATCTGCTTTGTTGAAGATGTGCTTATATAATCAAAATGAAAAACAATATTCGTTTCCTCTTTAGGCGATCTTAGATACTCGTTAACGTAATTGATCAATGGCTCATAAAATAGAATTGCATTTTCGGGCAGAGAACGTTTTGAGATCTCAAAAATACCTTTTTCACTGTCAAATAATACACAAGGTAAATCTTCGGTGGAATCTAAATCTAATATTGCCATACTTTTAATAACTAATATTTGCTTTTATAATTATAAAGGTCTTGTCATCAGTGTAGGGCACCATTTCAATCTCTATCTTATTCTTACTTTTTATTCTTATATCAATAAATCCAAGCCCGGCACCTTGTTTTACTTCATTATTATCCAACACGATTGTTTCCAGATACAATTTTTCAATAGCAGCATTATCCAACGAATTTACAAAATCGATCTTTTTTATCACCGCATCAATTTTAATGTTCTCAATGTAGTTTCCGGTAATAAGTGAACACACATTATTGTTATCAGCAACCATAAACAGTCCCGGTCGTTCATCACTATTATTAATACCGGCAGCATGATAACTTATGTTTTGAAGCAGCTCTATCATAATGGCAACCGATGTTTTTTTAAACCCAAATTTTTCGGTCAGGTAAATACTTCCTTCCGCCATTGATAACAAGCTTCGAACATTTTCATGTTTAAACTGACCCTGAAAAAAGATCTTTAAATTATTTTCAGTTACAGCTTTATGTACACTTTTAACTATTTCATGGTTATGCTTTTCGATTTCAGAATTTTCGAGTGGCTGTGCATCCGTAATTTTTGATTGAAAATAAAAATAAGAGTTCTTCTCATCTATCTTATCAAAATGGTATTGCAATTTATTGCCGCTCTTTCTCACCATTTCTATCAGGCCAAGGCCTGCGCCTCCTTTTTCAGAAAAACCTCCTGCACTTAAAACCTCCTTTTGGTACTCTTTTAATTCATCCTGACTTAAAGAATTTACTTTATCAAGTTTCTCTGAAAGAGGTTTAATATGGTCATTTTCTATTTCATTTCCTGAACCTACAAGGTATCCACCTAAAAATTTATGAATAGAGAAAAAACCATCCCTTAAACGCGCGTCCTTACTGCTGCCCTGATGCCTGGTAATGTTTTGAAGCGATTCAACAATAATAAAATACACCTTTTTTTTGATCTTTAAGCTCTCGCTTTCCACATCCATGTTGGTTTCGGCAAGGGCTAAAATACGTTCGGTAAGGTCGTTAGTGAAGTCGCCATTATATGCATAGTTTAATTGATAATGGTTTAATACTCTAAATAATTCGGCTATAGACGAATATTTTCCGCTATTAGTTATCTGCATAATCAATCAAACATACAATATTATTGCAAATTATAAAAATTAAGTTGTAAAGTGGGGTCATTTTACTGCTCAAATTGGGTTCTACAGTTTGCAAGCCTAAATTCACCCAAATCAACTAAAAAATTTAAATTTATTATTAATTACCTAATTGATTAATTATATTTGGTTAAATAATTTTTACTTATGCTTTTCGGGTTCAAAAAACAATTACTGCTTATAACTTTCTTTCTTCTATCTTTTTTTGGTTATTCTCAAAAGGGCAGTCAATTATCAAATGATACTGTAAAATTCATTAACGACTTAAATAATTATTTTATTGAAAATACATCCAACAGGCTAGAAGCTGAAACCTATATGCGAACCTTTGCCAGATATTGGGAAGAGAATTATATAGCAGGTTATTATAAGGAAGCCACCATTAAGATCTGTAATTTAATGGCTGCTAAACGTTTAAAACCAAACCCGTTTATTACTGGTTATTTTACAGCCCTATACACCGCTCTTGAAAAAAAATTAGCTACCGAAACTTTTCAAAACTGGCATTTATGTTTAACGAAGATCCTTTCTAAAAAATCAATTGGGGGTGTTCAGGAACTTATTGTTTTAGGCGAAAACATGTTCAGGTATAATGCCTTTTATAAAACCCCCTCGTATATTTATTACTCTTACCAGCCAAACTATAAGTTTGATTACGATACCATACCAAAAATTATTTTTAAAGATATAACGCTGATTGGTGTAAACCCACGCGGTGATAGTATTGCCATCGAAGAAACCAACGGAACCTTTTACCCCAATGTTGGAAATTTTGTTGGAAAAGGTGGTAAAATAAGCTGGGAACGTTGCGGCCTGGATAAAGATGTATATGCCACAATAAAACGTTACACCATTGATTGTAAAACCGGTAACTATGGCAGTGATACAGCCACCTTTGTAGGTAAACAATTTTTTGATAAAGCGCAGGTTGGTCGTTTCTCAGACAGGATCATAACCGAAAATGGAGAGTTAAGCTATCCGCGTTTTGATTCTTACAGTAAACGTTTAGTTGTAAAAAATATTTATCCGGATGTGGACTACGATGGTGGTTTTGGTATGCGCGGACCAAAATTTGTAGGTTCGGGTACCAACAGCAACCCTGCCCGTATTATTTTTAAAAGAAACAGTGTAAAATTTTTAGAGATAAGTGCGCGTTCATTTGGGATGAGCAAAGACAGAATAGTGGCCAATCCTGGAACTGTAAAGTTTTTTCTGAATAAAGATACTATTTATCATCCTGGCTTAAGTTTTACTTACCAGGTAGATAAGCGCCTTGTAACTATTTTAAGAGGCGATGATGGGTTACAAAAAACACCTTTCTCTAACTCTTTTCACAAATACGATATGTATTTTGAACAAATACTCTGGAAATTAGATGAGCCTTTAATGGCTTTTAATTTTTTACCGAATAATTTTCAGGGCGAAGCTTATTTTGAATCGACCGACTTTTATACAAGATCTAAGGCCGAGAGTATCAGGGGTAACGAAACGGTTAGTCCCATTTCAAAAATGATAGAGTATTATAATGCAAATGATAAGCCAGCCCAGTTCACTACGGTTGATTTTGCCAAGCACATTAAATTTTTGGCAGTAGATCTAAGACCTATTATTTTTAAAATGGCCATTTACGGTTTAATTTATTACGATCCCGAAACAGATATTATAAAAGTAAGGCAGCGATTATTTGACTATGCTGACAATTTAAAACACAAACACGATTATGACATTATTACATTACACTCCGTTACCCAAACAAAAAATTCTTCAACAAAAGGTTACGATACTGTCTCTAACGTTAAAGATAACGCCACGTTAAATTTGCTTAATTATGATCTAACGGTTCGAGGGGTTAAGCAGGTATTGCTAAGTGATACCCAAAAGGTTTTTATGTTCCCAAAAAATGGAGAATTGGTATTAAAGAAGAACAGGCAGATAGATTTTAATGGCACCTTATCTTCCGGAAAGTTTGAGTTTATTGGAAAAGATTTTGTTTTTGATTATGATGAGTTTAAAGTGAAGATGAAAACCATTGATTCTATTAAAATATATGTTGAAGCCTTTGAGCCGGATGTGAACGGTAATGTTCCGTTTAAAAAAGTACAAACCTTAATTGAGAATGTAAATGGAGAGTTGCGCATTGATGCGCCCAAGAATAAAAGCGGCTGGGGACGTGCGCCTACTTTCCCTTCGTTTCAAAGCTTTAAAGAGAGTTATGCCTTTTATGATAAACGTTCTATTTTTAAAGGCGTTTATGGTAAAGATAAATTCTATTTTAAACTTGACCCTTTTGCTATTGATAGTTTGGACAATTTCAGGAACGAAGCCCTGCGTTTTGATGGAACGTTTTCTTCTGCAGGAATTTTTCCTTCCTTTAGAGAGGTGCTTACTTTACAAAAAGATTATTCACTCGGATTTATTCGTCAAACGCCCGAAGGAGGTTATCCTATATACGGCGGCAAGGGTAATTTTAACGCAGAGATCAGG
>JAUXSA010000141.1 GCA_030681615.1 Bacteroidota bacterium | reverse complement strand
AATTTCGGTGCCAACTGTAATGTGTCTCATAAAATTATCGGCCCTGTTACCAAAACGGTTCGAGAATTTTTGATATTTGGTTGAATCGATAGGTGTTTCTGAAGCATTAAATGGGTTGCTTTTTCCTGTAGTATCAATAGGGCTAATGTATTTTAAATTCCAACGCAACAAATTATCACAAACTATAAATACTTTAAAAGGCGCTTTTGGAGCTTTGTAACTAGCACCAAGTTGTACATTTCTTGGCAATACCTGAGTTTGTCCCTGGGTTTTTGTATACTCTTTCCAAACAAAACCCACATTTTTTGCCAACAAACTAATTACGAGGTTTTGTTTGCTATGATATGTTATTCCAAAATCAATAGCATTGGCATAAGATTTATAAATATCGTATTGCGAAATAATTGTTTTTAAAGCAACACCAATATTAAAAGATGAATCTTCGAAAGGTTTAGCGTAATTTAAATTTATACTGTAATCGTTAGCTCTAAAGTCTTTGGTTTTTTGCCCAAACTCATCATAACCAACAAATTTTCCGTAATCATAAAACTCAATGCCGCCACCAACATTGCCATACTTTTTTAAGTGATGTGCGTAAGCCACGTAACCAAAATTAAGATCACCAACATAATTACTGTAATTGAGGGCTACCTGCCTGCTCATGGTTGCATTTAATAAAGCGGGATTGCTATAGATCAAATTAATATCATCCCCCCAAATACTCATATTGCTCCCACCTGCTCCGGCCGCGCGTGCCGTCATAGGAATATCTAAAAAGCGGTAAGAAGTTGTACCCCCAATTTGAGAAAACCCTTTTATAGCCAGAGAAATAAATATAAATACTATTACTTTTTTCAACTTTAATTACAACGCTAAGATATTTGAATTATTGTGATGGATGAGGGCAATTTATAAACTCATCATATCTTTTAATTTAACAGCTTGCCTGCGCGAGATCTCAACCTCTTTGCCATCTTTTAATTTAACGTTCAATCCACCGTTAAACCATGACTCTACACTGGCAATGTAATTTAAATTAATAATATGTTTTCTGCTGGCCCTAAAAAATTCTTTTTCGTTAAGGCGCGATTCTAAACTATTTAAACTGCGCAATATTAATGGCCTGAAAGTTTCAAAATAAACACGTACATAATTTCCTTCCGATTCAAATAAACGGATCTCGCTTAACTTTACAAACCAACATTTTTCACCGTCCTTAATAAAGACCATATCGTTTTTAGTAAGCGGCGAATTATTATCTGTTTTTGTTGAAGTTTCTTTTATAGATAATTTTTTTATGGTCTCGGCTAAACGTAATGGTTGAATTGGTTTTAATAAATAATCAAAGGCGTTCAATTCAAAGGCTTTGATAGCATGTTCATCATGAGCAGTTATAAAAACCACATCTACTACACCGGAGATCTCTTCAACTAACTCAAGTCCGGTTTTACCAGGCATCTGAATGTCACAAAAAATAACATCAGGCTTTAATTCATTTATTTTTTCTTTTGCCTGTATGGCATCTGAGCATTCTGCAATAACCTCAATTTCTTTATGTGCAAGTAATAAATTTTTTAATTCCTGGCGGGCCAGGCGTTCATCATCAATAATTATTGCTTTCATATTTATCCAATTTAATTTTAAACCACATAGGTCACATAGATATTTAACTCAAAGGTATGTTAATCTCAACAATCACAAAATTATTTATTTCGTTTATAAATATTTTTCCGTGATTACCATACAACAATTCAAGACGCTGAATGGAATTTTTAAAACCCACACCGGTTAAAGGTGTTTCGTTATTTAACTTGCCGGTGTTAGACACTTTTACCTTTAAAACATTCAATAATTTAAAGGCTTCAATAATAATATTACCATTGCCGGGCAGTTTTGAGATGCCATGTTTAATCGCATTTTCAACTTGTGTTTGAATAATAAACGGTGGGATCCTACAATTTAAAACATCCTCTGCAATTTTAAATTCGTAGCTCAACCGTTCTTCGTAACGAATATGTTCGAGGTTTAAATAATCCTTAACCAAATTTATTTCGTCTTTTAATAAGATCTCTTTGCCTTTATCCATCATCAATGTATTACGCAAAATATTAGAAAGCTGCGTAATGGCAATTTTTGCTTTTGCAGGATCTTCATCAACCAAAGCACGAATGCTATTCATACTGTTGAACATGAAGTGCGGATTTAACTGTGCTTTTAAATTATTTAATTCAGATTCTCTGCTGGCCGCTAAATAACGCAGCGAGTTGATCTCTGTGCGTTTGTAATTTTGAAAATACTGGAACCCGAAGTAAATAACATTCCACAAACAAAAAACAACAGTAAAATTAATTACAGAAGAAGAAATGTAAACGTAGCTAAGATCTGTTTCAATTAAACCAAACATTTTTGACAAGCCAACGGTCATAAAAAAGAAAACAATGGCTTTAACAATACTGAACACAACAATGAGAACTAACTGTAGCGGAATTTTAAAGTTAAGGACTTTTTGTTTGATGATTATTAAACGGTACACATGCGAAATGCCAATACCAATGGGCATTGTAAGAAAGTAAAAAAGATAATCCTTTAAAGTGGTTTGATAACTTAAGCCTAAAAAAATGGAATTAATAATAACAAAAAATGCCCAACCAAAGATCTGACAGTACCAATAAATATGCTTCTTATTTGCTGACACCTTGTTAAAAACCAGTAATGAGCTTTACAAATTAATTACTGATAGTCCATTTATTTTCGAAGGTACAGGTATACTCCGGATCAAGTTTTATGTATGTGATCTTTGATCTTCTTCTGATCCATTCTTTTACTTGATTCTTGTTATGTTCGGATGTTGCCATTAAAGTCAGTTTCTGATAATCGTCTTTTAAATTCGTTCTGTGCGGATCGATCCTGTTCTTTAACTTTAATAACCTAAAACCCGGCTTACCATCGGTTTGACTCATAAACTGCATAGGCTTGCTTACTTCACCAATTTGCATAGAGTTTAATGTAGCCACTAAATTTTGATCTATCTGGCTCAGGTCTTCGTTATCAAACTTGGTACTTGCAGTATTACGATTGATCATTAAACCACCATTTTGTTTTGTCTCCGCATCATCGCTATATTTTTTAGCGGCATCTTCAAAGGTTATCTTTCCTTCTTTTATTTCTTCATAAATAGAATCAAGGGATTGTTTGCTTAAATAAAAATCGGCGTTAGACATTTTTGGAACAAGTAAAATATGTCTCAGATCTAATAATTCTCCTTTACGTTGAACCAATTGAATGAAATGGTAACCATATGCTGTTTCAAATACAGGCGACAATTCACCTTGTTTTAAACGAAACGCATTCGATTCAAACACTGGATCCATTACCCCTCTCCCAACATTCTCATAACGTCCGCCTTTGTTTGCAGAGCCCGGATCTTCGCTATACAAAACAGCAAGGGTCTTCATTTTTGAATCCTGTTTTTCTTTTGGTTCTGCTAAGATCTGTTGACGATAGATCTCTAATTGTGATTTGGCAATTTGTTTTGCTTCTGCACTAAAAGTTGGTTTTTTTACAATTTGTTGCAATTCAACTTCCGAATTAATTAAAGGCAAACTATCCTGTGGTATGGAGTTATAAAACAAACGCACTTCAGCCGGTGTTAATTTTACATCGCCGGTAATTTTACCCTGCATTTTTTGTGCAACTAATTGTTCTTGTATATCGCCTCTTAATTCATCTTTAATAACATTGATACGTTTACCATAAAACTCTTCCAGTTTTTCTTCGCTGCCAAATTGCTGAATGTAATATGCCATTCTTTGGTCCAGTTCGTGATCAACTTCTGCATCAGTAACAGTAACACTATCCCTGTCTGCTTGCGCTACTAAAAGTTTTTGAAACACTAAAGTTTCAAAGGCTTTGCATTTATCAAAACCTGCTTCTTGTTTTTCTCTTTCGAGCATAGAGTTTTGCAGGTCGGATAATAAAATGGGGTATTTACCAACTATACCAATTACCTTATCTACAACCTGTTGTTGCGCGAAGGAGGCGCTAAAACAAATTAAGAAAAGGAGAATGAACTTTAACTTTTGCATGCCTTAAATTTACACATTTAATGTTTTAGGTATGAGGGGGATTTCTTAAAAAATGACAAAAAGACCCTAAAAACAATTCAACTTTTGTTTACTTCTGCTCTTTAGGAATTACCAAAACATGCCTGATATCCACTAGCTCCCCATGCTTCTTAATCATTTGAACAAAATGATAACCATACACAGTTTCAAAAACCTGAGAAACCTGGCCCTGCTTTAAGCTAAATGCTACTTTTTCAAATTCAGCATCCATCACCCCTTTGCCTACATTCATATAAAGGCCGCCTTTCATTGCCGAACCAGGGTCTTCGCTGTATTGCCGTGCTATATCTTCCATTTTTTCGCCTTTAACAACGCGATCACGAAGTTTTTGCGTTTGTTCTTTTGCAGCAAGTTTAGCTTCTGCGCTATATGTTTTATTTTGTGAAAGGTTTTGTGAATTTGAGATCACAAAAAGCAATAAGAAAAAGAAACTAAATATTAATTTTTTCATGTTACACGAAACTACATTATAATTATTTTTTGTAAAGAATTTGAAATCATAAAAAAATAAAAAGATCCAGCTTATCTATTTCTTAATTTCAAATGTTTGAAAACCCATGAACTCTGTTTCCTCTGCGGCAACTTCTGTAACTTTTGCCAGGCGAGAACCCAAATAACACCAGTCTATAAATTTATTGATATCATCTTCTTTACCTTCTACATGCGCAAATACCGAGCCGTCATGTTGATTTTTAACGTAGCCTGTTAAATTTAATTTATGTCCTACTGCCTGCGCATTAAAACGGTATGCAACGCCTTGCACTTTACCTTTAACGGTGATCTTGTAACTGCGAAATATTATTTTTTCTGACATTAGATTATATTTTCTACCACCTGGTTTTAAAAAGAAAGAGGAAAACTATTCTATAATTTTCCTCCTCCGCATTTATGAACCTCATTTTGCGTTGCAAAACCTCCAAAGGAGGAGAGTTTGTGGTTACTTGGTTTTATTAATGATATTGATATTAGACTCACCAATAACCCTGAAGGCTGTACGACGGTTCTTTTGATGAGCTGTTTCGAACTCTTCGCTTTTTGGTACCATTTTAGCGATCTCTGCCTCAAGAATAATTGGTTTTGTTTCGCCATAACCTGTTGCCTGGATACGTTTTTTGGCAATGCCTTTGCTTACAATATAATCAACACAACTTTGCGCACGGCCTTGCGATAACTTCAAGTTGTAAGCGTCGTTTCCTCGTGCATCGGTATGAGAGCTTAATTCAATTGTTAAGTTATCGTTCAATTTTAAAATGTCTACAATTTTATCCAATATCTCCATTGATTTTGGACGTAAAGTAAATTTATCAAAGTCATACTCTACCCCTTCAATTTCAATGTCACCTTCAGGTATCTTTCCTAAAAAGAAATCCTGTTCAAAATCTTTTGAATCGGTTAAACCCTTGGTTGCAAGACTTGCAGCCTGACCAAAATATTTATTTTTTTGCGCTTTTAAGAAATATTCTAAATTTGGTTTTAACGGAGTGCTGTAAAAACCTTTTTCGTCGGTCACAATAAAGAAAGGCTCTTCGCCATCATGCACATCTTTAATTGTTACTAATGCACTTGGAATTGGATCGTTCGTTTCCGCATCAAACACATATCCACTTAAATTAAAAAAGATCGGTGCGTTCACATAAGAATAAATATCGTAACAGTGTCCGCCTGGGCAATCTTCTCTATCACTAGAGAAAAAACCTTTCTCACCTAAACGATCCATAACGTAATAGGCATCATCTTTACTTGAGTTAATGGGCGCATTTAAATTTACCGGGAAAGTATAAACGCTATCATCTGCATTTAAACTTGCTTTAAAGATATCTAAACCACCTAAGCCGGGATTACCGTTAGAGCTGTAAAACAATGTGCTTGCAAGATCGTGGAAGAAAGGAGTTACTTCATCACCCGGTGTATTAATTGGCTCTTTTAAGTTTTGCGCCTCTCCAATAAATCCATTACCATCAATTGGTGCCATCCATATATCAAAACCACCTTTACCGCCAGGACGGTTAGACGAGAAAAATAATTTTGTTCCATCGTTACTTACAAAAGGTTGTTGTGATTTGTAACCTGGTAAGTTTACGTTGGTACCTAATTTCATAGCGTCATAAAATTTACCTTCAATACTACGAGCCATATAAATAAATGCTTCATTCTTATTATTATCACTCCAGCGCGTAAATAACATTACACCATCTTTCGTAAAATAACTTGCTCCTTCATGTAAAGATGTGTTTACAGGGCGGCCAAAGTTTACCGGACGTTGCCAAATAGTATCCTCAATTGTAGAAGTATAAACATCACAATAATAAGCTGAGTTTTGTTTTTCAGGATCGGTTACTACACCACCTTTACGTGCGCTTGTAAATAAAACACGGGTATCGTTTTCAAAATACATAGCAGCAAAACTTGCAGAGCCTCTGTTAAACACAAGAGAATCCATCTTGCGCACTTTAATTGGTTTGCGTGGTGATAAAGTATC
>JAUXSA010000138.1 GCA_030681615.1 Bacteroidota bacterium | reverse complement strand
ATTATTGCAGCCGATATGCAGAATGGCGTCTTTATTTTAGATCCAACAAATGCCTTTAATAATCCCGTAAGTGTAAAAAACAATTCGACTAAAAGCGCTGAACTTATTATTTATCCCAACCCTGTTTCGCAAAACCTGGCTGTTAATTATACTACAATTAATTCCTCCAAACTGGAACTAAAAAATATTTTAGGTCAGGTATTCCTGCAAAAACAATTCAATGGAACAATAAGTGAAACAATTGATGTGAGTGGGTTTGAAGCAGGAACCTACATACTTTCTATCACCGAACAAGACTATACGAGCAATAAAAAACTCATTATTAACCATTAATTTTTGGTATCATTTAGGGTTTATAACATTCTCACAAGCGGTAAAATTTATTAGACAAGTGGCGTTGCTTTAATCTGTTAAATAGATTATATTTGTTAATACAACTCTATTCACATGAAAAAAATTTTATTTTGCTTTTCGCTTATATCAACTTTATTTTCTTCAGCACAGGTAACATACCCAAGTCAGAATATAAATTTAATTAGTTTAATAAGTCCAAATACAACCGATCAGGGTACCGATGGTCGTAAATATTCGGGTTGCTGGGGATGGAAACAAACCAGTACAGGTAAAGAATATGCTATAGTTGGTGGCAGTAATGGCACCTATTTTATTGATGTTACAGTTCCTGCAACTCCTTCCTTGTGTGCATTTGTGCCCGGAAAAACAGGTTGTACCTGGAGAGAAATTAAAACATACCAGAATTATTGTTATGTTGTGAGTGATGACCCTGCACCAAATAATTTCCAGATAATTGATATGAGCACTTTACCATCAACTGTTACACTTGTTCATAATGGCAAAACCTATTTCGAACGCGGTCACACTGTTTTTATTGATGGTAACAAAATGTACGTGGGTGGTGTAACATACTCTACCACAGCAAGTGCAGCGATGAACGTTTATAGTTTAGCTACTCCTACTGCACCTTTATTATTAAGAACTCTGCAACAAGATATTCCAGCAATTACTTATGTGCATGACATGTATGTGAGAAACGATACAGTTTATGCATCTTGCGGTTACCAGGGCATGTACTTATTGAGATTAAGTGCGACTAACACTTTTACACAATTAGGCTCTTATACAGGATATTCTGCTTCTTCATATAACC
Organism: Bacteroidota bacterium; assembly: GCA_030681615.1. Taxonomy (GTDB): domain Bacteria; phylum Bacteroidota; class Bacteroidia; order B-17B0; family Aurantibacillaceae; genus Aurantibacillus. The sequence continues at coordinate 87,723 of JAUXSA010000138.1, read as the reverse complement.
ATGCCAGCATGCTTACACAGGATGCAAAATATTTATTATTCTGCGATGAAGTACCCGCTGCACAACCTATACATTTTGTTGACGTGCAAAATTTTAGCAATGTTCAACCTATTCAAACTTTTAAACCGCACACAGGTACTACACCACACAACCCTTACCTGATAGGCAATCAGTGGGCCCTTGTGTCATGTTACCAGGAAGGATTATACATCTACAACATTTCAGTTCCGGGCAATGCAACAATAGCAGGTTTTTTTGACACTTTTCCGCAGGGTGGTTTTAATACAGGTAATTATAACGGAAATGATTACCGTGGAAACTGGGGCGCCTACCCCTATTTACCAAGCGGTATTATCATTGCGGTAGATATGCAAAACGGTGTTTTTCTTTTAGATGCAACTCAAACATTTAGTACATCTGTTGGAATAAAAGACAAAACAATATCTGCTAACAGTTTTTTTGTTTATCCAAATCCGGCAGCAAACCAGGTGTCAGTAAATTATGCTACAGTTAACGAAACAAAAGTTCAGTTAAAAAACACATTAGGTCAGGTAGTTTACGAAAAACAATTTAGCGGTAATGTTTCAGAACTATTAGATGTGAATACTTTTGCAAGTGGAAGCTATGTGATCTCAATCACTGAAAAGGGTCAAACTGTAAATAAAAAAATGATCATCAACCACTAGTTTATAAAAATGAAATTTAAGTATTTCTTTATTGTAGGTTTTATACTTACAGCTTTCACAACTAAGGCGCAGGTTTACGCTGCTAATAATTTTACTTTAATAAGTGTTATTAGTCCCGAAACATACACTAATTCCTACGGTGCAAAATATTCTGGTTGTTGGGGTTGGTACCAGGCAAATAAAAATAAAGAGTATGCTATTGCAGGTTCGGCGGCAGGTACTTTTTGGGTAGATGTAACAAACCCCGCAACCCCTACAGTATGCGCTTTTAGGCCAGGTAAAAAACTTAATACAGTTTGGCGCGAAATTAAATCTTATCAAAATTATTGTTATGTAGTTACAGATGATGGCGGGCCGGCAAGTTTCCAGATCTTTGATATGCAATATTTACCAGATAGCGTGCATAAGGTATTCGATAATCAAACATTATTTAAAAGAGGACACACACTTTGGGTTGACGGAAATAAATTATTTGTAGCCGGAGTAACTTATAGCAATAACACTACCAGTAGCATGAATGTTTATAGTTTGGCTACACCATCGGTTCCGGTATTATTGAGAGAACTCAAACAAGATATTCCTTTTATAAATTACGTGCATGATATGATGCCGGTAAATGATACCATTTATGCTTCCTGTGGTTACCAGGGTTTGCAGGTTTTAAAATATAATTCTAATAATACCTTTACGCAGTTAGGGTCTTTAACAACCTATTCTGGTTCGGGGTATAATCATAGCAGCGCTTTAACACCTAATCACCAAACACTTGTGTTTACGGATGAAGTGCCGGCAGGTAAACCCATTAAAGTTGCCAATGTTAGCAACCTGTCAAACATACAAGTGTTAGCTGTTACCAATCAATTCTCTTTAACGACACCGCACAATCCTTTTATGGTAAGTAATTCACTTTGTTTTATGAGTAGTTACCAGGACGGTTTACAGCTTTATAATATTTCATCTCCATCTACACCAACATTGGTTGGTTATTTCGATACTTATTTTCAAGGGGGCGGTAACAACAATAACTGGGCGGGCGATGACTATGATGGTCAATGGGGGTCGTATCCCTATTTTCCGAGTAAAAATATTTTTGCCTTAGATCAGATGAATGGTATTTTTATGCTTAAATCTCATTTATACCGGAACCCTGCGCCAAGTATTAATTTTCCTGCAGCTATGTGTCCGGGAGGAAGTTATAGTGCTGTAAACACAAGCACCTCATCAACATCTTACACCTGGACCTTCTCTGGCGGAACACCCGCTACCTCCAATGCAATTAACCCGGTGTTTTCGTTCGCATCTCCGGGTGTGAAGACCATTACTTTATTAGCAGCAAATAACACAACAACAACTGTAATGTCAACTCAAACAGTAAATATTGTAAATAATATCAATGCTGCTACAAGTTTTACCAATGCTGCATGTAGCACTTGTAGTACCGGAATTGCTTCAGTAAATCCTACAGGTGGTTTGGCTCCTTATACATATACATGGTCGCCAAGCGGCGGTAATGCAGCTACTGCTGTTAATTTGCTTCCTGCATGTTATACTGTTACAGTAAAAGCAAATAATGGTTGCACCACTTCTACATCTACATGTGTTGGTTTTGCAACAGGTATTCAAAATTTAAATAGTAATATCAATACTTTGTCGGTTTATCCAAATCCTGCAAAAGACCATGTTACTGTTGAGATCCAGGGTGCCACATTTAATTATAATCTTTACAATTCATTAGGCATGTTAATTGCTTCAACAAAAAATATTGACAACCGATCTGTTATAGAGGTAACTAAATTTTCAAAAGGCATTTATATTATTGAAGTAGAAATTGGAAAAGATAAATTAAGAAAGAAATTAATTATTGATTAGTAAAACAAAAAATGAAAAAAAACATTCTATCATTAATACTACTATTAAGTATTTTCACTATAAAGGCTCAATTTGCCGCGTCTAATTTTACGCTGTTAAGTAATATCAGTCCACAAAGTGGTACCGGTACAAAGTATTCAGGTTGCTGGGGCTGGACACAGCCTGTAACAAATAAAGAATATGCCATTGCCTGTTCTAAGAACGGCACTTACTTTATAGATGTAACTAACCCTTTAACACCAACGGTAAGCGCTTATGTTGCCGGAACCTCTTCCAATGGCAGCTGGCGTGAAACCAAAACATATCAGAATTATTGTTATGTAGTATGTGATGATGCAGGATCTACAGGTTTCCAGGTAATTGATATGAGTACTTTACCTGCAACTGTAACACTGGTAAGCTCAAACATGAATCTGTTTAAACGTGGCCATGCCTGCTGGGTAGATGGAGATAAATTATATGTATCGGGAATAACATATAGCAATACAAGCCAAAGCAGCATGAACGTGTACAGCCTTGCCAACCCTGCTTCGCCGGTTTTACTAAGAGAATTAAAACAGGATTATAACTTTATAACTTATGTGCATGATGAATTTGTAAGGAATGATACAGTGTATGCTTCTTGTGGATACCAAGGCTTACATGTTTTTAAATTTAATTCCAATAATACATTTACTCAATTGGGATCTTTAACTGTCTACCCCGGCTCGGGTTATAATCATGCTACTTCTTTAACACCTGACGGACAAACAATGGTGATGCTGGATGAAGTGCCTGCAAGCCTGCCAATTAAAGTTCTTAATGTAAATAATTTGTCGAACATACAGGTTTTAGCAACTACAAATCAATTTACAGCAACAACACCACACAACCCCTTTGTTGTAAGTAATCAATATTGTTTTATAAGCAGTTACAAAGACGGAACACAGTTGTACGATATTTCAAACCCTTCTGCCCCTTTCCTTGCCGGTTATTTTGATACCTATAACCAGGGCGGCGGCAATAATAACAATTGGGCTGGAAGTGCTTATGCCGGACAGTGGGGTTGCTATCCCTATTTTCCCAGCAAAAATATTTTTGCGTTAGACATGCAAAACGGTGTGTTTATGATCAAAAGCCATTTATTTCAAAATATAGTTACAGATGTAAAAAGAAATTCGGTAGCTGGTTTTGATCTTGGAATTTATCCCAACCCTGCTCAAAATGAATTGGCATTTAATTTGCCCGCTGAATTAATTAATACGCCAGCAACAATTGAAATTTATGATGCGCGGGGCAAATTAGCTCTATCAACAGCTGTTAATGAATTGCATTCAATTACTATTTACCAACGTAGCATTAAATTAAACAACCTTGCTAATGGTTTGTACATTCTAAAGCTGAGTGCCAATGGTAATTTATTATCATCTAAAAAATTTACTGTATCTAATTAATTCTATGTTCACTAAAAATTCTATTATTGGCGTTATTGGCAGTGGTGCTATGGGTAGCGGCATTGCACAGGTTGCAGCCACAGCCTCACACAAAGTTGTTATTTACGATAATAACCAAACTGCTTTATTAAAAGCAGAAAGTAATTTAAAAACTTCGCTTCAAAAATTAGTTGAAAAACAAAAGATCAGTAGCGAATTACAAACAAGTATCTTAGCTAACATTAGTTTTGTTTCTTCTTTAAACGAATTAAAAGATTGCGCGTTAATTATTGAAGCCATTGTAGAAAAACTGGATATAAAAAGATCTGTTTTTGCAGAGGTTGAAAAAATAGTAAATGAAACTTGTGTGCTTGCTTCAAACACATCTTCCCTTTCTATCACATCCATTGCTTCTGCCTGCACAAAACCTGCAAGAGTAATTGGTATACACTTTTTTAATCCTGCTACTTTAATGCCGTTGGTAGAAATTATCCCCGGCATTGCAACGGATCAAAGCATTACAACTGCTTGCAAGAATTTAATTGACGGTTGGGGTAAAGTAACAGTTATTGCAAAAGATACACCGGGCTTTATTGTTAACCGTGTAGCTCGTCCTTTTTACAGTGAGGCCTTACGTATTTACGAAGAGGGCATTGCTGATATGCCAACTATTGATTGGGCTATGAAAGATATAGCAGGTTTTAAAATGGGCCCGTTTGAATTAATGGATATGATAGGCCATGATGTGAATTATGTGGTGACCGAAACAGTATGGACACAGCTTTATTTTGACCCAAGGTTTAAACCGGCACTTTCGCAAAAACGTTTACTGGAAGCTGGATTTTTAGGTAAAAAAACAGGAAAGGGTTTTTATGATTATAGCCCGGATGCAAAGTTAAAAGAACCTACAAAAGATGTGGAGATAGGCAAGACCATTGTAAAACGAATTTTATTTATGCTTATTAACGAAGCGGCAGATACACTGTATTTAAAGATCGCTTCGCGCGATGATATAGATCTGGCAATGACCAAAGGCGTTAATTATCCAAAAGGTCTTTTAAAATGGGCAGATGAGTTGGGTATCAATCTAATTGTACAGGAATTAACGGCCCTGAAGGGCTTTTATGAAGAAGACAGGTACAGGATAAGTCCGCTTTTAAAGCAGAACTTTATCATGAAAAAAACATTTTATTAACCCAAAGCCCCTGTTCACTCATTTTCGGGTCGAAAAATTTGCCGTTTTAATCTATTTTCACTATTTTTGAATATAATACGTGTTAAAATGAAAAAACAATTTTTAATTATCTCCGGTTTTGCAATTATTTCTGCAAGTTTAGTTTTTTCTTGTGCTAAGAAAAAAGCTGACGACAGAATTCAACCAACGTATAAAGAAGATGCTACCGGTACAGGCGGAAACCCAAATGTGGGTAACCAAACTGTTACAGGTACTGCAACTTTAACTAATCCTGCAACACAAAACTCAAGTTTATTGGTTGGTGGTGCCGGATGGAGCAATCCAACCTGCAGTTCTACAAACAGTATTACTTTAAAAGGTATAAATGGCGGTATTGATGTGACTTTAAATTTCTTATTTCCTCCTACAACAGGTACTTATGCAATAGCGGCAAATCCTAACGTAAATTCCTGCTCTATGATCATTAATAATGCGCCAAACCAACCTGCAGGTATAGTTTGGTATGGTAAAACCGGAAGTGTTGCGGTAAATACTACTTCAAATTCCATCCAGGCTTCGTTTACAGGCATTTTATGCACACAACAAAACTTTAACTTTCCTACAGTTGGCGTTAGCGGTAACTTAGGTTGTAACTAATAAAACAGAACTTTTTTATTATGAAAAGCAGGTCTAAAAGCCTGCTTTTTTTATTTTTACATAATTGTACCGGCTAAAAAAAATACTCCTTTATCTTTCTAAAAGCTATACGCTCGATCTAAGAGCTTTGGCATTAATGCGAATTGGAATTGCTTTAATTATTATTGCTGATCTGTTGATTCGTGGAAGCGATCTTACAGCACATTATACTGATGCAGGTTTATGGCCAACAAACCTTATTCATACTTTTGGCTGGAAGACCGGTAACTGGAGCCTGCACGAACTAAGTGGTTCGTATGCCTGGGCATTATTTTTATTTTGTTTACACTTTGTATTTGCACTATTTTTATTAGTGGGTTACAAAACAAAATGGGCAACGCTTATAGTTTGGTTATTTACTATTTCGTTACATAACCGTAATTTATTTGTACAACAATCGGGCGATGATCTTTTACGTTTGGTTTTATTCTGGGGACTATTCCTGCCCTGGCACACCTGTTATTCTCTAGATTCAAAAAAAGAAGCAATTCCTTTAAAACAAAATACAGTTGCTAATATTGGTTATTTACTTTTAATAGGCTCTGTTTATTTTTTTACTGTGAGTTTAAAAACCAGCCCCGAGTGGCGCACAGAAGGCAGCGCTATTTATTACGCATTAAGTTTAGAACAATTACGTTTACCGGTTGGAGATACTATGTATCAATTTCCAATGCTGATGAAAATAATGACCTGGTTTGTTTTTTATATCGAACTGGCTATACCTCTTTTGATTTTATGGCCTTCTAAAAAAGGAAATTTACGTTTAATAGCTTTTGTTTTAATTCTGTTGTTACATACAGGTATTGGATTGACACTTTATGTGGGCTTGTTCTTTATTATTAATATGGTTACCGGAATTGGCTTGTTGCCAAAAACGTTACTAGATAATTTTGAAACAATGCTTCGACAAACTCAGCAGAGACAATTTAGAATAAAAAAAGAAGCACTTATACTAAGCATCAAAAGACCCTTGCCGATAAAATATTTCTCAAACAGCATTTGTGTGAGTGTTATTATCATTAGCATTATTATTAATTTAAGCGCTGTTAATTGGTTTGGCTACGAATTAAGAAAAGAAGTCTGGTATCCTGTAAATGTATTAAGGTTAGATCAGTATTGGGGCATGTTCTCGCCCAGCATTTTAAAAAAAGATGGCTGGTTTGTATACCACGGCATGGATTCTATTGGTCGCCAACACGATCTTTACAGGGATAATGATTATGTAGATTATAAAAAACCAGAGCACATCGTAAAAATGTACAAGAGCGATCGCTGGCGTAAGCTGGCAGAAAATATGCAGAACGATAATTACACTTTTTTACGTCCGCTCTATTGCCGCTACATAATTAGAGAATGGAACAAAGAACATCCAAATAAAAAAATGAACATGCTGAATCTTTATTATATGGAAAAACAAAATTTAGCGGATTATAAAACAAGTGAATTAAAAAAGAATCTATTCTGTGTGTGTAATGACAATTAATTTTCATCAGATAAAACATTACATAAAACATTACCTCACTGCAAGGCGTGGTGGACATGGCGTGCATTCACCTTTTGCTTTTCAATTATGCGAAGAGGTTTTTTATAATCGAAATAGTTTTTACGATCTTGATGAATTACAAAAAACACGAACATCTTTGTTAAATAGCAATACGGAAATTATTGTAGAAGACTTTGGTGCAGGTTCAAAAACATTTACAACAAACAAAAGAAAAATAAAAGACCTTGTGGCTAAAGGAATAAGTACCGCCAAACAATCGGAGACACTTTACAAACTCATTAATTTTTTAAACTGTGGCGCAATTATTGAATTAGGAACTTCAATTGGTTTAAATACGCTCTATCTTGCCAAAGCCAATAAAAACGGAAAAGTAATAACAATCGAAGGAAGCAAGAACCTGGTTGAATTTGCAACAGAGCTTGCCAAAAAAAATAACCTTAACAACATTGAATTTATAGAAGCGAAATTTGACGAAGCCCTACCTACCCTCTTGCAAAATAATTCTCCATCACTTATATATATAGATGGTAACCACACCTACGACGCCACCATGCGTTACTTTAATTTAGCGCTGGCAAAAAAGGATAATTCTACAGTTATTATATTCGATGATATTTACTGGAGTCCGGGAATGACAATGGCCTGGAACGAGATTAAAAACAATGCTTCAGTTACCTTGAGCATTGATCTTTTTTATTTTGGAATGGTATTTTTTAGAGAAGAGCTAAAAGAAAAAGTAGATCTTAAATTATTTTTATAAATACAGCAGCAATTTTATGATTATTTGAAATATTCAAAAAAAATCTTATTTTTATACTAACCCTAAAAAATAAATCATGAAAAAAGTAATACTATTGATCACGCTTTGTATAAGCGCCATTTTAAATGCGCAAAATTTTTCTTTAAGTGCCAAATCCGGAGATGCCGAATTAGATGCTTCGCTGACTGATATCAATATAAAAGCACAGGTTGATCTGCCATTATTTAAAAAAGACCTAAGTGTCGAATTTAATATTGGAGAAAACAAAATTGACAAAATGCTGGAGATCCAGATGTCACCCGCTGATATATACATGACGTTTGAAATCGCAGGACTGGTAAAAAAGGATCCTGAAATAGTTGTTGAATCTTTCAAAAAAAATAAAGATAAAGGTTGGGGGGTTATTGCTAAAGAACTTGGCATTAAACCTGGCTCAGCAGAATTTCACGCCTTAAAAGGTAAAGCGAAAAATAAAAAGAATAAAGGAAATAAAGGAAATGGCAAAGGCAAAGGTAATGGGAAAAAGAAATAATTTTTAAATTATCCTTTTATTTTAGCATGAATCTCTTTCATGATCTTTGTAAGTTCAGAAAAATTATTTGGTTTTATATAATAACCATCGGCACCAAGCGCAAGAGCTTTTACCCTGTCTTCTTCGCGCTTACTTGTTGTAAGTATGTAAATAATAATATCATTTAACTGCGGGGTTTCTTTTACTGTTTTAATAACATCAAAACCATTTAATATGGGCATATTAATATCTGCAATGATCACATGAGGCATTGGATTAGTTTGATCTTCATAAATTCCTTTATTGAAAAGGAATTCGAATAACTCGAAACCTGTAAATACCGAATGTATTTGAGCAAACTCATTAACTTCCTGTATAGCATTCTGAATGAGGTAATGCTCATCCGGATCGTCATCCGCCAATAAAAATATTAACTCTTCGGGTTTCAAGATCGGGTAATTTTATTTTGTTTAATTTTTTGTATGGCAGAGCAAACATCGAAACAAAAATAGTACTCTTAAATATAAAAAATTTAAAAAAAATTCTGGCAAAGCAACTGTTAAATATTTATGCTTTGCATCACAAAATCGATAAAGCACCGTTGAACGCAGACGAGATCTGGATCATTTAGCAAGCATAGCTTCAAAATCATCTTCGCTGATAATTTTTACACCCAGCTTTTCGGCTTTTTTTAATTTCTCGGGTCCCATATTATCTCCTGCTAATAAAAAAGAAGTTTTACCACTGATAGAACCGGAATTTTTTCCACCATTAAATTCTATCATTTCTTTTAACTGATCGCGGCTGTGCTTATTAAATACACCGCTTATTACAAAAGTGAGCCCGTTTAATTTATCGCTGCCGGCCTGTTGCTGCTCTTCGCTTAATTCAAATTTTAAACCCGCATTTTTTAAACGCGAAATAATAGTTTTATTTTGTTCATTGGCAAAAAAATCAGAGATACTTTCTGCTATTACTCCTCCTACTTCATCGGTCTCCAATAACTGCTCCTTGGTAAGACCTATTAAAACATCTAATGACTTTACTTTCTTTGCAATTTTTTTTGCAGTTGTTTCTCCCACATGTCTTATTCCAATTGCATATAAAACCCGCTCAAAAGGTACATTTTTACTGGCTTCCAGCCCTTCAATTAAATTATTGGCCGATTTTTCTGCCATTCTTTCTAAAGGCAACAACTGTTCTTTTTTAAGATCGTACAGATCGGCAATATTTTTTACCAAACCTGCATCGTATAATTGTCCAATGGTCTCTCCACCCAAACTATCTATATTCATCGCTTTTCGAGAAACAAAATGTTCCATCCTGCCTTTTACCTGTGGCGGACAACCCATATCATTCGGGCAAAAATGATTTGCTTCATCTTCATCCCGCCTTAAAAGTGTTTCGCATTCTGGACAATGTGTAATATATTTTGTAGGCTCTGTATTTGGTTTTCGTTTTGTAAGATCAACGCCAATAATTTTAGGAATGATCTCTCCACCTTTTTCTACAAAAACAAAGTCACCAATCCGCACATCTAATTTTTCAATAATATCCGCATTGTGTAACGATGCGCGTTTTACCATAGTACCACCCAATGCTACAGGTTTTAAATTAGCCACCGGTGTAATAGCACCGGTACGTCCAACCTGGTAAGTTATATCCAATAATTCTGTTGATACCTGCTCTGCTTTAAATTTATAAGCAATGGCCCAACGAGGAGATTTTGCAGTAAAGCCTAATTGTAATTGTTGCTTGTAATCGTTTACTTTTATTACAATACCATCAATATCAAAAGGTAATTTAAAACGTTCTTTATCCCAATACTCAATATATTCTAATACCTCATTAATATTATCGAGTAATTTAGAGTGTTCGCTTGTTTTAAATCCCCAACTCTTTGCAGCATTTAAATTTTCGAAATGAGATTTAAAGGGAACTTCTTCGCCCAACATATAATACACAAAACAATCTAACTTTCTTCCTGCAACAACAGCACTATCCTGCATTTTCATTGTGCCGGAGGCAGCGTTACGTGGGTTGGCCAAAGGTGGTTCACCAATTTCTTCACGTTCTTTATTTATTTGGTCAAACACATGGCGTGGTAAAAATATCTCGCCACGAATTTCGAATGATGAAGGATAATTACCTTTTAATTTTAAAGGAATAGAACGAATTGTTTTTGCATTGGTAGTTACATCATCACCCTGCACGCCATCGCCGCGTGTTATAGCTTGTGTTAATTCTCCGTTCACATAATTTAAACCAATAGAAAGTCCGTCGAATTTTAATTCACAAACATATTTAACAGTGCTTGAAGCAAAGAGATCATTTTGTTGTAAACCCAAACCTTCTTGTACCTTCCTGTCAAAATCAATAAGATCTTCGGTACTGTAGCTATTTGATAGCGACAGCATGGGATAATTATGTTTTACCGTTTTAAATGTTTTAGTAATTGCCCCTCCTACCCTTTGACTAGGTGATGTAGAAGATAAAAATTCGGGAAATTGTTTTTCGAGGGCAATAAGTTCTTCTAATAATTTATCAAACTCAAAATCACTTATTGTTGGCGCATCATTCACATAATAATTGTGATTGTGCTTTTCGATCTCTACAGATAATTCTTTGATCTTTTTTTCGGCTTGCGACCTATCCATAAAAACTTAAAATTTTAGCAAATTAATTATTTTGTTCAAATATAATTCATCTGTTTTATCAAAAGATCTTAATGCATCGCTGTCCACATCAAAAACACCAACAACATTCTTTTGATCATTGAATAAAGGCAATACAATCTCACTTTTGCTTAAAGAGCTACAGGCAATGTGACCCGGAAAAGCGTCTACATCATCTACAATAATACTTTCTTTTTTTTGCCATGAAGTACCGCAAACGCCTTTACCCAAACTAATACGGGTACAGGCAATAGGCCCCTGGAATGGGCCCAGCACTAACTGATCATCTTTTACAAGATAAAAACCTACCCAAAAAAAATCCATACCATATTTAAGGGCGGCGCAAATATTGGCCATGTTGGCCACAAGATCTTTTTCGCCATCTACCAACGCTTTTATTTGCGGAAGGAGTTCCTGGTACTTTCCTTCTTTGGTATTAGCTGTTAATTTAAGGTCATCTGACATATTACAAATTTATGTATCTTTCAGTCTAAATATATAAAAATGAAAAAAATATTAGTAATTGCGTTATTTGGTTTAGCTTTTGGAGCAAAAGCCCAAACTATTGAGTCGGGAAGCCACTCAACAGCAGGTTATGTAAAATCTGACGGAACTATTGAGAACAGCAGCCACTCTACCAAAGGCTACATTAAAAGCGACGGAACTATTGAGAATTCTTCGCACTCAACTATTGGTTACATTAAAAGTAATGGTACTATTGAGAACTCTTCGCATTCTACCATTGGTTATGTAAAAAGCGATGGAACCGTTGAAAACTCTTCACACTCAACCATTGGTTATGTAAAAGATAACGGTACTGTTGAAAATTCTTCACACTCAACTATTGGACACGCAAGCGGTGTAAAAAAAGAATGGGCTGCGGTAGTTTTCTTTTTCTTTAAATTTTAATTTGATGGAACACGGATCTTACGGATTAAACGGGTATTCACTGATCTTTTTTTCTCTGTGTAAACCCGCAAAATCTGTGTCATCTGTGTTCCATCGCTCTAATACCTTCCGTTTAAATTATCAATTGCAAACCATCCACCGCTAATTCAATATTAGCCGGTAATTCTTTTGAGATCTCTTCATGCAACCCTAACTGATGTGAAATATGTGTAAAATAAGCTTTCTTAGGCTTTAATTCTTTTACCAGTTCAATAGCTTCTTCAAAAGTAAAATGCGAAATGTGTGGCTCCTTTCTAAGTGCGTTCAATACCAATACATTCAACCCTTTTAATTTTTCTTTTTCTTCTTCCGGAATAAAATTAGCGTCGGTTATATATGCAAAATCGTTTATTCTAAAACCTTTTACAGGTAACCTAAAATGCATCACATTAATGGGCGTCAATAAAATATCACCAATAAAAAAGGGCTCGTTATCAAAATCTATTACTTTAATTTCGGGGATACCGGGATATTTTTCATCAGAGAAAATATAAGCGAACTCACGATGCAATGCCTGTTGCACACGGTTGGTAGCATACACTGGCATTACCATTTTGTGAATAAAATTAAATGCCTTTACTTCATCCAACCCTGCAATATGATCTTTATGTTCGTGTGTAAAAACAACCGCATCTAATCTTTTAATTTTTGCGCGAAGCAATTGTTGTCTGAAATCGGGACCTGCATCAATAACCAAACGCGTTGTTTCACTCTCCACTAAAATAGAAGAACGCAAACGTTTGTCTCGTGAGTCTGCGCTTGTGCAAACCTCACAAGTACATGCAATAATTGGCACACCCTGCGATGTACCTGTACCCAAAAAAGTAACTTTAACCGACACGTTATTTAATTTTAAAGTATTAAGATACCTGAAATATTAAAAACAAAACAACTTAGTTTTTGTTTTTTATTAAATATTTTTCCTGTTTAAAATTATAAGTAAGTCCAATAACAAATCTTCCTGCATTATCACAGGCAAGTGTTCTTAAACTAAATAAAATAAAAATGTAATTATTGAAAGTTTCATAATAATCGATATTTTTTATCAACCATTATACTTTATGAAAAACTAATTTATTCTGTAACCGGAAGTTCGATCTCAACCACTTCCTTATTCCTGATATTAACAGGTACGCCACCTTTTACAATAGAGGGCGAAGGTACATCCTCATCGTGCCCAACGCCATATAAATAGTAATCGCCTTTATAGCATTTAATACTGTAATTTCCGTTTGCATCAACACTTACAGATGCATCATAAACAGAAAGATCTGTTCCGGGAAATTCTTTTGCGTTAAACTTTATATATACGGTAGCATTGGCAATTATTTTAGCGTGATGTTTTACAATGCCTTTTATTTCGGCAGTACCACCTATATTATTTTTTTTACAGGAATAAAAAACAATTCCTGTTAAAATAAAAATATATAGGATATATCTTTTCATCGTTAAAAATTAGGGTCAGCAAAACGTTTATCGCCTAACAATTTATAATCGGTCAAAGTGTGTAAAAAAGCAATTATGTCTTGTTTATTTTGTGCGGTAAACTGGTAACCGTTAGTTGGAATAGAAGGATCGAGATTTGTTAAATTAGGTATTGCATTTGTATAATGATCTAAACATTCATTTAACGTGGTAAAGCGCCCATCGTGCATATAGGGTGCTGTTTTTGCAATATTTCTTAAGCTAGGTGTTTTAAATTTGTACCTATCCTGCGGTAAACCTGTAATATGCACCCTTCCGCTATCCTGGTAAAAAGGGTCAACAGTTAAACCGTTGCTTTTAAAGCCAAAATCAGAGAATAATGGTTCGGTGTGGCAGCCGCTGCAATTAGCAGTAAACAAACTGTAACCGCGTTGTTCAGCATCTGAAAGTTCTACATTATTTTCCTTTCGTTTATAATAATCAAATTTACTATTGTAAGAATAGATCAGGCCCATGAACACGGTCATAGCACGCAACATTTTCTGGCTTGTAACTGTATCGTTGCCATATGCTTTTCTAAACAGGTTTTGATATTTGCTGGATGCCTGCAATTTTGCAATTACAGGATTAATATCAGCACCCATTTCAAGTGTGTTACTAATTGGTCCTAGCGGCTGTAGTTCAATATGATTAATACCACCATCGTGCATAAAAACCGGGTGCCAGGTTAAATTAAAAATACCCGGTGCGTTTCTTATGCCTACCCTATCGAAAATGCCATGACTAACTTTATGTTCAGCATGTGCAAAAGCTGCAAAATCCTGATGACAAGTACCGCAAGAAATTGTGTTATCTACACTCAGCATTTCTTCATAGAATAAAGCACGGCCTAAAACAAATTTATCTTCGCTAATAGTATTTACACTATAAGTATATTTAGGCTGCGGCCATCCCTCAGGAATAACCTCCGCCAAATTATCTGCAGGCAATGGTTCTATGATCTTTGGATCTACTTTACAGGCGCCTAAAATTAAAACACCAAACAAAAAAAATATAATTGTAATTCTATTCATTAATTATTCACGTGTTCAAATTTAATCATATCCGAATAATTATCAGCAAACATTTTTGCATTTACCCCAGCCGATAATTGTGTATGCTGGGTAGCAAAATTAATTGTGGTCGGGTTCTTAAAAAACTCATTTATATCTACCGACATATGTATAATAGGAGATACTGAAGCTGAAACATTTGCAGGAGTACTTGCAAATGTATAACTAAAATTGCGTTGCACTTTATTTACACCGCCAAAACCACCAATGTGATATTCAAGTCCTTTGTTGGATGCTCCTGATTGCGGAGACGAGCCTTCTAATTTAAACATAATGTATCCGCTAGCCCATGTCCAGAACATACCTTTGTTTTGTGCAAGATCACCTGTCTGCGCACCTGAACAGTTCCGGGTACTATCTACCCCTAACATGAAAGAAACAGATTTATAACTTGCAAAAGGAACATTTGGAATACTAATTGTGGTTGAACTTATATTAGAAACATCAATTAAATGATAACTTTCAGGTTCCACATATGTAGTGTTATCATTTTTTGTAATAACGATATTACTGATGTAATATTTTAAAACACTTACTTTAAATGTATCTAAATTTGGATTCACATAGTTTTGATTTAAAACAAGTGTAGATGTATCTACGGTGTGTTTAAATAAGATCTTTATGGTATTGGTTGTTGCCGCCGGGGTTGGGTCCGGTTCTGGCTCAGGATCTTTTTTATCTTTTTTACATGATAAAACAACAAGTAATAAGATAAGCGGAATAAATTTTATAGTGTTTTTCATTTTAAATATATCAATGAATAAAGTTAATTAAAATAGTTCAAATAATATAATACCATAGGCCCGTAACAACATACTTTAACTATTAAAATAGCAGAATGAATTACGAAACAAAGGATCATAAAAAATCAAATAAAAAAATTAAACGGTTGGCGGCTTAAATAAACTTGTTAATTCTCCTTTATTTAATTTGGCCTCAAATGAGGTTTCTATCAAATAAAGAAAAAGGTTTGGGGAATAAAACTTAAAAGTCTTAACAACAGCTTCTTCCGCTTTTGTAATTTTAAAGGTAGAATTGGGCGTTTTTGTAGGCTGTTCTTCTTCTTTTTCGGCTAAATTATTTAGTTCTTTGGTCATTGCACATTTTCCCATACAACACGAATCTTCCTCTTCTTTATTCTCACATAATACCTCGGCGTAGTATTTTTGGTTAATTAAATAGCTGATACACACCTCTAATTTGGCAAAAAGAGAAAATAAAAGGGCAAAAATGAATATGTAAGAAATCAATTTAACTGTTCAAAAATAACTCAAAATCTGCAATTACCTGCCTATTTTTTAACGATTTGGTAATAAAAATGGTAGTTTTTTTAAAAAACCGTATCTTTGCAGCCTAACTAACGCAAACAAAAAAATGATCTATTTGGATTTTGAAAAACCAATTCAGGATTTAGAGGAAGAGATTACCAAACTTAAAGAAGTTGCTTCTAAAAGTAAAGTAGACCTTACCGAAAAAATTAAAGAACTGGAAAGTCATATTACCGCTAAAACGCACGAACTTTATTCCAACTTAACACCCTGGCAACGTGTACAGGTTAGTCGCCATGCGGAAAGACCTTATACATTAGCTTATATAGATTCTGTTTCAAACAAAACTTTTATTGAACTACATGGCGATCGCACCGTTGGTGACGATAAAGCTATGGTGGGCGGTTTTGGTGAAATTGACGGGCAAACCGTTATGTTCATTGGGCAGCAAAAAGGTATTAATACCAAGATGCGCCAGATCCGCCGGTTTGGTATGGCTAACCCCGAAGGTTACCGCAAAGCCCTGCGTTTAATGAAAATGGCCGAAAAATTCAACAAGCCTATTGTTACTTTTATTGATACCCCCGGCGCTTATCCCGGACTGGAAGCCGAAGAGCGCGGACAAGGCGAAGCTATTGCCCGTAATTTATTAGAAATGGTACAATTAAAAGTACCTGTAATTTGTATCATTATTGGCGAAGGTGCCAGTGGTGGTGCTTTAGGTATTGGTATTGGCGATAAAGTATTGATGCTTGAAAATACATGGTACTCGGTAATTTCGCCGGAATCTTGTTCTTCTATTTTATGGCGCAGCTGGAGTTTTAAAGAACAAGCAGCAGACGCATTAAAATTAACAGCTGATAACATGAGCAAAAATGGTTTAATTGATGGTATCATTAAAGAACCTCTTGGCGGCGCGCACCGTAACCATGAAGAAATTTTTGCAACCGTTAAAGAAGAAATTTTAAAACACCTTGCAACTTTAAATAAATTTAGTGCTGAAGAAAGAATTGAACAACGCATTAATAAATTTTCGGCAATGGGTGTGGTGCATGATATAGAAGTAGAAACGGAAGCTTAACTAATTAAAAATTTATAATTAATAATTTAAAATTTATCATTTCAAATGGCAGACACAGGAGATATTAACGTTGGATCAGTAATAAGATTTAATGGCGACATTGTACAAATAACAGATTGGCAACACCGTACACCCGGCAATTTACGTGCTTTTTACCAGGCTAAAATGCGCAACTTAAAAAACGGTAAACAAACCGAGAACCGTTTTAGAAGTGGTGAGAGCGTTGAGCTAGTTCGTGTAGAATATAAAATGATGCAGTTCATTTATACCGAAGGCGAATTTGCTGTTGTAATGGATAACGAAAATTTTGAACAGGTGCATATACCAATGTTGATGTTTGGTAATGGCGGCCGTTTCTTAAAAGAAGGTATGGAAGTAAAAGTAAGCTTTGAAGGTGATGAACCAATTATTGCAGAGCCACCAACTTTTATTGAAGCTGAAATTACGTACACTGAACCCGGCTTAAAAGGCGATACGGCCACCAACACATTAAAATTTGCAACCTTAGATACAGGAACAGAAATTAAAGTGCCATTATTTTTTAACCAGGGAGATTGGGTAAAGATAGATACACGTACAGGTGATTACGTGGAGAGAATTAAGAAGTAGTTTTCTTTGACAAAGGATAAAGGACTCAAGACACAAGACTAAAGCGGGAGAAATCTTCCGCTTTTTTTATGAAATAGCTTCAAAAAGATCAAATACTAACAAACCCGCCAGATATAAAAGTTATTTTAGATTTAACGCTTCAAAATTTGGATGTTATTGTTTTTATTGTAAATTTGATTAAACCCAAATCTTATTTATGAAAAAATTATCCCAGTTTTTCAATGCAAAAGTAAACATTGGCACACGTCAAATTGTTATTTTAACAATGTTCTTTTTAATTAACAGCGCAACCAAAGGTCAAACAACATATACTGCTACGGAGGTAATGGTAACCAATAGTATTACTGCCGGTGGAGCTATCAGGGGACAGTGTATAACAGCTAATGATACGTTACGTGCAAAAGATGATGTTGTTCCGAAAAAGATCTACAAGTAAGTGGCAATATAGAAGTGTCAAATAATATTTTGGTCAATAAAAATATTTCTATGGGCAGTGCAAATGATTTTATTAGTTTTGGGTATTCGCCTGCAACCGCTACTTCACCATCCATATTTAAAGTATTCCCTCCTTCAACAGGCCCTCTGAATCCACAAAACCCCGGAGACCCAAGCAGCCCAGACCCAACTCCGAATTTAGCCTGTGTTTTAGGTCTAAACTATTTATCAAGTTTTCCAAATGCGATTTCAATTAAACAAAATTTAAATAATCAAACTGCCGGAACGGGCGGTAATTTAGTTTTAGGTCATACAGGCGCAAAAGCCTTTATTGAATCTCAAGGTGGTGGAGCCGGCCCTTTAAATCACATGGGTGATTTATTTATTAATAATACTTGTAGCCGTAATGTACTCTTTTTTGCTCCATCAGCTCCGGGTTTTGGAAATAACCTAACAAATGCCGTTTCTATTTCCGGTAAATTAAACCTGACTGAAAATATGCAAATAGGCATACCTAGCGCTCTTAACTTTATAGACAACAATAGTAAATTATTTATTCAGGCTAACGGCTCCGCTTCAAATGGGATTAAAGTAAAACACGGTGATGTTGCAACATATGGTGTAAAAATAATAGAGTTCAACGATGCCGAAAAAGCTTTTGGCATTTTTAAAGCGCCAAACAGTACTATAGATGGCACTGAAAGGTTTAGTGTACAAGGGGATGGTAAAACTCTTATCACTACTACCAATACAGACGCCTTACAAATTGCAGATGGCAATAATAGTAATCAGGTAAATTTTAAAGTAAAAAATACAGGGGCTACAGAGATTAGTAATGCCGCGGCAACTTCAAAAGCATTAACTATTAAAAATACAATCGAAAGTTTTGCAGTATACGGCAATGGACAAACTCATATTGCCACTACAGCACAAATTGGTTTTGCCAATCTGTCCGCTATGCAAGATAATAACTCTAAATTATATATTAATCTAAATTCTAATCCTGAAAGTGGCTTCCCAAATGGAATTAGATATTCTGTAAATAATAACTCTTCAAAATTAATTACTGTAAGCAATTCAAATTTCGCTACATCACCTTTTACGGTTATGAGTGATGGTAAAACACAAATTGGTGGAGAAATTGCAGGTAGTGGTTCATACGCTCTTACAGTTAATGGTAAAATAGGTGCTCGTGAAGTGAAAGTTACACTTTCTAATCCTTGGCCTGATTATGTATTTGAAAAAAATTATAAGTTGCAGGATTTAGATGCTGTACAAAACTACGTGAGAGAAAACAAACATTTACCCAATATTCCAAGCGCTGACGATCTTAAAAAAGAAGAATGTGGTTTAAACTTAGCCGAAATGCAAGGAAAACAAATGGAAAAAATAGAAGACATCTATTTGTACTTGTTTGAAATGAAAAAAGAAATTGAAAAATTAAAAGTCGAAAATGCTAAACTAAAAAATTCAATAGAACAAAAATGAAAAAAAATATCACGTTTTTGCTATTATTTTTAATACCCTTTCTTTTCTTAAATTGTAAAAGAAGAAGGGAGTGTAAAGGCTCGCCATATAGTGGTGAGATTGTTAATGAATATTCTTTTGATAGTAAATCAAGTATTACAATTGATAGAAGTCAAAATTATATTATTAATGACACTAATTCTTTCAGGAATTTTTTAATAAATAATTATTATTTATACAATCCAATCAACAATCCTGGAGATAGCATTATATGTAATATAGATTTTAGCAAATTTTCTTTATTGGGTAAATATACAAGTGGGGCTTGTAGTGATTTTTATAGAAACGTTTCTTTCGATTCAGAAAACAACAATGTCATATACTCGATAAAAATTTGCGACTCACGATTTTGCAAAAAACTTATTTCAAGTCAGAATTGGGTTGTGATCAATAAAATACCAACTAATTACTCAGTAGAATTTCAAACTAAAGAATATTAAATGAAAATTATTTACTCTTTTCTAATTTTATGCTTTGCGCTGAATACATTATCGCAACCAGCATTACCATGTACAAACAACGTTTATTGTTCACCAAATCCTCCACCTCAAGACTTTTTAGATAATAATACAAGATCTGTTGTTAAATTATTTATTTATGACGGTGGTACAAGTGGAACTGCGACACTACTTAGGCAAGATTTTTCTGACGATAATGAACAGGAAAACATTATTATTACGGCACGACATGTAATTCACCAAGGAAATTCTGGCTTTGGCCCATTACTCGACTTAACAAACGTTGATGTTATTTTTAACTATTCCTCTCCTGGTTGTGCAAATATTGCATATGAAGGCAGATATAAATTGAAAACAAAATTAACATTAATTGATGAGAGTTTACTTTGGGATATTGCTGTTTTAAAAATTGAAAGTCCAATCCCACCGCATTATAAACCTTATTATTCTGGCTGGACTGCTACACCTTTTGCAACATACAGTGGTGGAGATTTTTATGATTTTTCCCTTCCAGCTGCTGATATGAAAAAAATAAGTCATGCAATAAGTGCAAATATTTCTCTGATAAATATTCCAACAAGATATGACGTATTTTGGACTGATGGGAGAACTCAGAAAGGCTCTTCAGGGTCTGGCTTATTAAATTTCAATAGGCGTTTAATTGGTGTTCTTTCGGGGGGAACCCCAGCATCTACTGAAACCTGTTTTAATACTCAATTTGCTAATTTTGGTAAATTTCGAAGTTTTTGGCTGGGGAATAGTGTAACACGAAATAAGCTAAATCCAAATAATATTTTTGGTTTAATTGGTAATTCAGGCGGAGAAATAGAATGTTACAGTGGTGATCTTTTTTTAGATGGTCTATACTGGCCGGCCGCAGATTATCAACCCTCTAATCTCATAACTATAAAATGTGATGGAAACATGTATCTTGCCCACAGCAACAAAACACTTAGAATTATAAGTGGATCGGAGTTTAATTTTGAAGCCGGTGGAAACGTTATTACAGCATTACCCGGATTTACAGCTGAAAGTGGTTCAAATGTAACCATTAAGTCAAATATGGCTTGTACAGCAATGCGCACGGCAAACCAAATTGATAAAACTGATATTGACAGCAACAGTGTAAATTATTATTATGATGAGAAAAAAGGAGAATTGCCAAAAGAAGAAATAAATAATACGGAGTCAATCTCAACTTTAGAATTATTCCCTAATCCTTCAAAAGGGTGTTTTAAAATTAAGAGTTTAGTTTATACAACGGATCCATTTGATTTTGAATTAATTGATGTAAACGGCAGAGTTTTGTATTCTGTTACTTCTAATTATTTAGAGAACGGCGAATTTGAAGATTTTCAATTTAAAGAATTAGCTTCGGGAGTATATATGCTTAAAATACATAATGAATACACTAAAAAGACTGAATACAAACGGGTTATTATTCAAAAATAATTGTTTGTAATTGATTTTTGTTTTACAAAAGCGGGAGAAATCTTCCGCTTTTTTTGTTATCTTTATTTAGATAATGAAATTGACCAAATTAAATATTTCGCTTATTTTACTGTTTGCACTTTCATTTAATACTTGTAAAAAGTATGATGAAGGTGGTCTCGTAAAGCAGACTTGCAAGCATTTATTTGGTGGACATAAAGCAGGTAATTCAAAAACTTGGAAACTTAAACTATATGAAGTAAACGGCATCGACTCTACAAACTTAATTCAAGGGTCTAATTTCGATAACTTTATTACATTTAAATATGTTCAATCGGAACCATCGATTGAATACCGGGCGACTACTTCTTTTCAAAATTATTCAGGAACGGTTTCTGAGAAAAAAATACTTATTGCCTATGACTGGGACACACATAATGATTCCATTCAATGTAACAATAATTATTGTCAAAGAAATATTTTGTTTCCTGAATTTTTAAATTTAAACCCTCGTTGGGAGATTAAAAAATTAACTTCTAAAGAATTTATTATTTCTATAGATTTAAAAAACTCTTATAAAATAATTTTAACCCAATAAAATTATTTCTTCATTTTATCTTTAAAGATCTTTTCAAATTTTTCTACTTTGGGTTGTATCACAAATTGACAATAACCCTCGCTGCCATTTTGGTTATAATAATTTTGGTGATATGCTTCCGCCTCATAATAATTATTGAAAGGTACAATTTCTGTAACTATTGGATTTGGATAAGCCTTCTCATCATTAATTTGTTTTTTATATTTTTCGGCTAATTCTTTTTGCTCTGCATTATGATAAAAAACTACCGAGCGATATTGAGTGCCATGATCATTTCCTTGATAATTTAACGTAGTAGGATCGTGTGTTTTCCAGAACACTTCCAGTAACTCATCAAATTTAATTTTACTCTTGTCAAATATTATCTGGCAAACTTCTGCGTGTCCGGTTGTGCCTGTGCATACTTCTTTATATGAAGGATTTTTTACTGTACCACCGGCATAACCACTTTTAATGCTTATAACACCGTTCAATCTTTGAAAAACTGCTTCAACGCACCAGAAACATCCGGCGCCAAAAGTAGCAGTATCAATAGTTTGGTTGGTTGAATGAATATTAACCGGGCTTGTATTTGTTTCTACGTTCATAATTACTTTATTTGGGTTTGACGCTTGCGTGCAAGCCATCATAAAAAAAACAGCTGCAACAAAAGTTGTTGTTGATTTAAAATATATTTTTATTTTTTTCATTTTTTTACTTAGAATATGTATATCATATATACGATCAACAAACCGGTACCTTACAAAAGGCTTTCGCAATTAATGTTAAAAAACGAAATATAAAAATTTTCAAAATTTAAGTAAGAGTAAAACAAAAAAACGAACTATTTGTTTATACTATAAGCCTTTACTTTGGCTCTTCCATTTTTTGTTCGCCTTCAATTGGCTCACCTTTTTTAGGTTTCTTAGGCTTTTTAGGTTTGCCACCTTTTTCACGACCGGCAAAATCGTAAAACTTTTTCGGCTTATCGCTTTTAGTCATTTTAATGGTGCCTTCTATATCCCACTCTACATTGGTAAAATTAACTGTAATGGTTTGGTCTTTATCGTCAGTAATAGTAGCCTCAACTTCTAATAAGCGTACTTCCGTGTCGGTAGAATCGGTATAAATAGAATCTTTATTAATGCGGTACTTTAACCATTTGTACTGGTATTTATCATATAAAAAGTCGCTCCACAATTTGCCGTCTTTAAACTCCATTTTATCCATGATAGATTTTTTAGCAACCACGCCGTCTTTAACCTCGGTAATATTAATGTTAAATACACGTTTGTGTAATGGATCTTTTTCGCCTTTAAAAGCAAATGACATTAATAAAATAACTGCTAATGTTAAAGTTGAGATCGAAAATATTTTTTTGTTGTTCATGGTCTGTTTTAAAATTTTACAAATATGGGTCTGGCTTTTAATGGCATAAACCTTGATGTTTCATAACAATTTAAATCTTGCTAATTTTCCTTATGTAAAAATAGGAAATTATTATTTACTTAACCGTTAAAAATAATTAACAAAAATGCAGCCTCTAGCCGAAAGAATGCGCCCACAGAGCCTCGATCAATACATTGGGCAACAACACATTATAGGCGTAGGCAGTGCTTTGCGCAATGCTATCCTCCAAAACCTGCTGCCATCCATTCTTTTTTGGGGCCCGCCGGGCGTTGGCAAAACCTCGTTGGCATTAATAATTGCTACCGAATTAAAACGGCCTTTTTACCATTTAAGCGCCATAAACAGTGGTGTAAAAGAAGTGCGTGAGGTAATAGAAAAAGCTTCAGATAATAATATTTTTAATCAAAACAAACCCGTTCTGTTCATCGATGAGATCCATCGTTTTAGCAAATCGCAACAAGATTCTTTATTAGGCGCGGTAGAAAAAGGTGTAGTTACATTAATTGGCGCCACTACCGAAAATCCATCATTTGAAGTTATCCCGGCTTTACTTTCACGTTGCCAGATCTACGTTCTTAAAAATTTAGAAGAACAGGAATTGGTTGATCTTTTTACAAATGCAATTAAGAACGATGAGTTCTTAAAAACAAAAACAATTATTGTAAAAGAACATGAAGCCTTACTACGCATTAGTGGCGGCGACGCACGTAAATTATTAAACGCTTTAGAGATTGTGGTTAACAGTTCTACAAGTAATACTATTGAAATTACGAACGAATTGGTGCTTACGGTAATTCAACAAAATTTAGCCTTGTATGATAAAAGCGGCGAACAGCATTACGATATTATTTCCGCATTTATAAAATCCATCAGGGGCAGCGATCCTAATGCAGCCGTGTATTACCTGGCACGTATGATAAAAGGTGGCGAAGATCCTTTATTTATTGCCCGCCGACTTTTAATTTTAGCCAGCGAAGATATTGGCAATGCTAATCCTAACGCTTTACTGCTTGCCAACAACTGTTTTAATGCGGTAAATGTAATTGGAATGCCGGAGTCACGTATTATTTTAAGTCAATGCGTTACTTATTTAGCTTGCAGTGCAAAAAGCAATGCCAGCTATATGGCTATTGATGAAGCCTCTGCCCTGGTTGACAAAACGGGTGATCTGCCCGTACCTTTACATTTAAGGAATGCACCTACCAAACTCATGAAGAATTTAAATTATGGTAAGGAGTATAAATATGCCCACTCTTTTGATAACAATTTTATTGACCAGGAATTTTTACCCGATCAAATTGCTGAAACAAAGTTTTATGAACCCGGAAATAATGCGCGGGAACAAGAACAAAGAAATTACCTAAAAAAATTGTGGAAAGAGAAATATGGTTATTAAAATTTTTGTAAAAAGGAAAAGGGAATACATTTTTCTTTTTACCTCTTACATTTTCCCTTTCTAATTACCTTTTCTTAAAAAACTCAGTTCTCAAAACAATGCTACTTCTATCTACCCTACAATCCACCTCATCTTCATTATCGGTTAGTTTAATATTTTTTATCACCTTCCCTCTTTTTAAAACTAATGAGGAACCTTTTACTTTTAGGTCCTTTATTAAGTGAACCGAATCGCCATTATTAAGAATGGTGCCGTTGCTGTCTTTTACATCCATGATCTTTAATTTTAATATTTAAAAAGATAATTTTTTTGTTACACACTAAAAATTAGTGTAGAACTTATAGGACATATTGTATTTATGGGATTTCACAGGATCATTTTTTTTGCTACAGCCATGTATTAACTTCCTCAGTTTGAGGCAAGCAATGAACGAAAATACGCACACTCTGATCGCACTTTAACAGATGGGATGGCTGGAGACCTATGATACTAATGGATTGGGGAAATCACACCCATGTAAATTTTTTAGTCGGCATAATTATATGAAAGCATTCATTAAAAAAATAAACTAAAAAAAGATCCAATGAAAAAATTATTACTATTATTTGCGTGTTGTTTAACTGCATTTACAACATACTCACAAACAGAAGAAAAAAAGTGGAACGTTGGTGTTCACGGCGGAATTATACAGTATAATGGCGACCGAGGCATGAACTTCTATAGTGTCGATCAGCGATCTACTTATGCCTTTGCAGGGATTTCCGTTTCAACCTACTTAAGCAAACATTTTGATCTTTCTGCTGCTTTTACAAGAGGCGAAATAGGAAATTTTGAACCACGCGCTGCATGGGCAACAGAACCAGAAGGACTTAATCATTTTCGCATTCGTTTAAATACAGCTGAAATGTTGTTACGTTTTAATTTACTTGATCCTAAATATGCAGTACGTCCATATTTATTTTTAGGCGCGGGAGTTATTTTTCACGAAGGTATTTATTCTCTTAAAGATAAAGGAGAACGTTTTGATTTTTCACTTCCTTCAGGAGGTTTTGGTATTAACTTCCGTTTAAACAGCGTAGTGAATTTCCAGATCGAAGAATCATTTATGTACACTACTTATGACGATATTGATAATGAGCAAGGCGGTTATGATGCTACTACAGGACTTAACGCTAATGATGGTTATTTATATCACAAGGCAGGTTTAACTTTTAACTTAGGTAAAAAGAAAGATGCTGATAATGATGGTGTATCTGATAAAAAAGATAAGTGTGGAAATACTCCAGCAGGTGTTGCTGTTGATGCTGTTGGTTGTCCGTTAGATCGTGATGGTGATGGTGTAGCTGATTATTTAGATAAGTGTGCTGATATCTCAGGTATTGCTTCTTTAAATGGTTGTCCTGATAAAGATCTTGATGGTATTACTGATACTGAAGATCGTTGTCCGGATGTATTTGGCGAAGCTAAATATAAAGGTTGTCCTGATACTGATAAAGATGGTGTAGTTGATATGGATGACAAATGTGCTGGAACAAAAGCCGGATACAAAGTTGATGCAACTGGTTGTACTTTAGATAATGATAAAGATGGTTTAGTTAACGAAGAAGATGCTTGTCCGGATAAAGCTGGTATCTTAGCTTTCAAAGGTTGTCCTGATTCGGACGGTGATGGGGTTTCTGATAACGAAGATCATTGTCCTTCTACTAAAGGTACTATCGCAAACAAAGGTTGTCCTGAAATTGCAAAAGAAGATATTGTTAAGATCAACGTTATTGCCAGCAAAATTTATTTTGAAACTGGTAGCGACAAATTAAAACTGATCTCAAACTCACAATTAGATGATCTTGCAGCGATCTTAAATCGTTACGAAGGTGTTAATTTAACAGTTGAAGGTCATACTGACAATGTTGGTGAAGATGCTTATAACATGGACCTTTCTCAAAGAAGAACTAACACGGTTAAAAGTTATTTAGAGTCAAAAGGTATTGCTTCATCCCGCTTAAATGCTATCGGTTATGGTGAAACAAAACCAGTTGGTGATAACAAAACTGCTAAAGGTAAAGCCAAGAACAGAAGGGTTGAACTTAAAACTTCATACTAAACATAAAACAACAATTAATTAAATTATATAAAAACCCTGTAAACAAAATGTTTGCAGGGTTTTTTATTGATGTTTTCTTTTGTAAGGTGATAAAAGGCACACTGATGACACTAAATAAACTTTTTTAACCAGGATTCTGCCGAAGGAAAATCTTTAAATACTTTATAAGGTGTTTTTGGTTTATTTACCTTTAAATAAAAATTCGCTATTAATTTATAAGCAAGATTATCGGCAATTACAGCGGTTGCAGTAGTAGGAAAAACATCCTCAAGGTTTCTAGAATGTTCGCGACCTTCTTTAGTAATAGTAACATCGCCGATACCCGTATATAAAAATGGCCTCTTTCTACCCCCACAAATTTCAAGATAAACTTCTATCATTCTGTCTTGTAAATCAGCATCAATTTCAGTTCCTTCTTTAAATGTCACATGTACAATTCCATCCTTTCTGGAACGAACAATTGCTACATCATTTTCAATAACTTTTTCTTCAAAGGTCTCTGGGTTCATAATTTGGCAATAAAGCTAATTATTTATAATAGAAATACAACTTTTAATTTAATTCTACCCTATCTTACTCCAGTTAGGCCTGTTCTGTTGTTGAAAAGCCAATTGCTTTTCGTACACTTTGTTTTTTTCGAGATCAAAATTTACATCTTCATCTAAAACAGATTGTGCCGCTTGCCTTGCTAATTGCAAAATATGTCCATCCAATGCGAGATTAGCCAATTTAAGATCCATAACGCCGCTTTGTTGCGTGCCTTCAATATCTCCCGGGCCGCGTAATTTAAGATCCACTTCACTTATCTCAAAACCATCTGTAGTACGCACCATCGTTTCCATTCTCAATCGGCTGTCTGCGCCCAATTTATAACCTGTCAACAGCAAACAATAACTTTGATCGGCGCCACGCCCTACCCTGCCACGTAACTGATGCAATTGCGACAAACCAAAACGCTCAGCGCTTTCAATTACCATCACGCTTGCGTTAGGTACATTAACGCCTACTTCAATTACTGTGGTTGCAACCATTATTTGCGTTTCGCCTTTTACAAAACGCTGCATCTCAAATTCTTTTTGATCAGCTGTTAATTTACCATGCACAATACTTACCTGGTATTTCGGCGGCGGAAATTCGTGAACTATATTATCGCAACCCTGTTGCAGGTTTTGATAATCCATTTTTTCGCTTTCTTTTATTAATGGAAAAACAACGTACACCTGCCTGCCTATTTCAATTTGCTCGCGCATAAAACCATACACCCGTAAGCGGTGATTCTCCATAAAGTGTAATGTTTTAATTGGTTTTCTGCCTGCCGGCAATTCGTCAATCAAGCTTGTGTCAAGATCGCCATACAGCGTCATGGCCAGCGTGCGCGGTATGGGCGTGGCTGTCATAATTAACATGTGTGGTGGTACATTATTTTTGGCACGTAGTTTTGCGCGTTGCGCTACACCAAAACGATGTTGCTCATCAATAACAACAAAACCTAAATTATTAAATTGAACTATATCTTCGATCAACGCATGTGTGCCAATTAAAATTTTTATGTCGCCGCTTAATAATTTCGCATGAATTAATTTTCGCTCTTTTGCTTTTGTAGAACCTGTAAGAAGCGCTACTTCAATATTCATTGACTTTAACAACTCTTTAAAAGTAACCAAATGTTGTTGCGCTAAAATTTCGGTAGGCGCCATAATGCAGGTTTGAAAACCATTGTCAATGGCCAGCAACATACTCATTAAAGCTACCATTGTTTTGCCACTGCCTACATCACCCTGCAGCAAACGGTTCATTTGCCTGCCGCTTCCTACATCCAGGCGAATCTCTTTTAATACCCTTTTTTGTGCGTTGGTTAATTCGAAAGGTAAATAATTAGTAAAAAAATCATTAAAATGTTCGCCAACTTTTGAGAATACAAAGCCGCGAACCGTTATGGCCCGCACTTTATTTAATTTTAATAAACGTAATTGAATATAAAATAGTTCGTCAAATTTTAAACGCAGCTCTGCATCTTTTAATTGTTGCGCATTATCAGGACAATGAATGTATTTAAAGGCGCTGTACCTGTCTATTAATTTATGATCGGCTTTTACTTCATCACTTAATGTCTCTTCAAGATGTTGCGGTTGCAATTGGTTTACAAGGCCGCGTATGGTCTTGCGAATACCTTCACTATCCAAACCTTTTACCTTTAATTTTTCGGTAGAATTATATACTGCCTGGAAAGCCGATTGCTGACTTAAAAGATCGTCGGTCACCAGATCAATATCCGGATGCGCCAAATTAAATTTGCGGTTAAAGGCGGTTGGTTTTCCAAACACAACATACTCTTTGCCCACCAGTAATTTTTGGGCCATCCAATTATAACCTTTAAAAAAAACAAGGTCAATAATTCCCGTATTATCCCTGAACTGCACTACCAAACGTTTTGCCTGCTTCAACCCAACAATTTCGAGACTGTCAATTATTCCTTTTATCTGAACGTATTGTGTTTCGTCGTGGATGTCTTTTATGGTGGAGAATTTTGTCCTGTCAACATACCTGAAAGGATAATACGTTAGGAGATCACGATAAGTAAAAATGTTAAGTTCTTTTTTTAACACCTCTGCACGCTGAGGACCAATACCTTTTAAATATACTATAGGTGTGTCTAACATTTTAAATCCAACTAAATTACTACAAGTACTTTGTTGAAACAATTGAAAAACCAATAGTATTAAAAAGAGTTATACACGTAAATTTGTTAGAGGGATGAGAAAGACCGCTTTTATACTTTTGTTTCTTTATTATGCAGTAAGCAATGCACAGTTCCTAGACTCATTGCATGATATCTTCAATCATAAATCCAGTATAGATGCACGATTAGAATCGAGAAACAGTTTTATTGATAACCAGATAATCAGTGTAACGGGTGTAAGACTGGGTGTTGCCTTTCAAAGAAAACTAAGAATTGGCGGTGGAGTTAGCTGGCTGAAATCGGATTTTAAAAAAGATTTTTACTCAGAAAATGAATTAGGAAAGACAGATACAATTACCAAGTTCTTAAAGATGGCTTATCTTGCCTATTATGTAGATTTTGTTTTTCATAAAACAAAACGCTGGCAGTTAAGTGTGCCTATACAAGCAGGCACTGGCTTTACCTGGTGGAAGAACGATAAACGTTATTTAGCGCGTGAAAGAGAAAAAAAATACTTTTTTATACTTTACGAACCCGGTATTACTGCGCAGTTTAAAGTCTTTAGGTGGTTTGGCCTTGGCGCCGATGTGGCCTACCGTTTTACTTTAGTTAACAGCAAAAAAATAGGCGAAAAATTAAATTCGCCTACCTATAGTTTAAAAATTTTAGTTTGGTTCGATCAGTTGTATTATGAATTATTTCCTAATTCAAAATTCACTAAAAAGAAAGGGCCTGCTGTTTGGTAATTTAGTAATTAAGAAACCTTAACAGCTTCGTAACACTTAAATTCGCCTGCTGCGCCTAAATATTCAGCATCAACATCTACAAGGCCTACTTTTTTTACCTGCTCTTTTGTAAGCGGCTTGCTTAAGGTCCAACGGTCGTCTACCAATTTAAGATCTACATCTTTATTAGTAAGCACCTGGTTAAGTTGTTTTTGAGTTAAAAATAAAACACCATCTTCCTCATCTTCGCTTTCGGCATTCAATAAAGTGCCTACCAATTTTAATTTTGGAACTTCTGGTTTGTATTTAAATTCCAACCCTTCCTGAGAGTTAATTTCTATATAATTGATTCCGGTGATATGAATTTCAGCCATTGTATAATAGTTTTTGCAATTTTACTAATAATAGGCAAGTTTAGCAATAAATCAGCTCAAATTTTCAACAATTTGTGAGTTTTTTTTAGCTTTTTATGTTTAATGCTGCACTAATACCTTTTTAACACAAGAGTTATGATTATTAGAGATCTTTACAAAATAAAGACCATTCGCAAGATCCTGCAAAGGGATAGAAGCAGTTAGGTAATTAACATTTTGCATTAATACAACTTTAC
This sequence comes from Bacteroidota bacterium, assembly GCA_030681615.1. Classification (GTDB taxonomy): domain Bacteria; phylum Bacteroidota; class Bacteroidia; order B-17B0; family Aurantibacillaceae; genus Aurantibacillus. The sequence goes on along the minus strand of JAUXSA010000138.1, from coordinate 56,643 downwards.
CGCTTATATCGTATAATACCAGGCCAAAATCACTCTCACCAAAACCTTTTATTTTAATATCTATTTGTGAGTTTGCCGGATTTGGACTTAAAACAATAAGGTCGTTGAAATTTTGAACCGTGTTAACCGACATGATCGTATTACAACTGGCGGTGCTTGTTTTTATTGCCATACGATTGGGATCAGAATTTAAGAAAGAGTACATTCTTGCCTTTTGGCCTTTTGTAAAAAGTGTCATGCAGGCGTCGCTGCTATAATCCATATAATTCTCAACCATATCCGGGGCATCTGTAGCTCCCCAAAATGCTGCTTCAAGACTGCAGGTATTTTTTGCTAAGTCGCAGTTAGAAGACGATTTTGGTCCCGCATTTGGTGTATCGTCTACAAAATCTGTGCTATCGCAATAAACCGTTTGAGGGTTCTGGCCATTATCATCATCGGCCCAAATATGACGCATACCAAGCCAGTGGCCGGCTTCATGCACAGTGGTGCGGCCAAGGAAATTTGGTTTTGAGTATTTTCCAAAATAATTATATTGTATCACCACGCCATCTAAAGCCGGATCGCTGCCCGGAAAAGTAGCGTAACCTAATACAACTGTTTGATTAAAGATACTCATATCTACCAGCCAGATATTAAAATAGCTGCTGGCTGCCCAGGCTGTATCGCCACCTTTACTTGGCTTTTTAGAATTATCGAAACCAAACAATGGATCGAATTGTGCATTGGATGGAGCGGCCGTTCTAACAATACCTGTTGTTGGATTGCCCTGCGGATCGGTATTTGCAAGACAAAATTCTATTTCCGTATCTGCCCCTAAACTATCAAAAACAGGGCGGGTTGTATTGTAATTTGGATTTTGCTTACGAAAACATTCGTTCAATACATTTATTTGCGAAAAAATCATAGAGTCGGGAACGTTTTGAGTTGCATTCTTATATACAACATGCACCACAACCGGGATCTTAATAATTGTATTCTGCTTTTTTAATAACTGTGTGTTATTATTTTTAAGCCATTGTCGGGCATTTTGCTCAGCCATAGCATAATTTTGTTTTACTGCCGCGTTTTGCAAATGGTTATTATAAACCGGCATAGTTGCACAGGGCTCACTAAATTGCTGCGCATTTAAAATTTGAATTAAACAAATTAATGCAACGGATAATTTTAATCTCATAAAAATCTTTTTTCTAAAATAAATTAAAAAAAAGAAGGGATGAAAGTAAAACTTGACAAACGGTAAAATTTGTGTAAAAATCTTATTGTCCCGCTGATAGGGAAAAAGTAAATAAAGTACCCTTACCTACTTCGCTTTCCACTTTTATAGACTTTTGGTGGGCTTCAATAATATGTTTAACAATAGCCAATCCTAAACCTGTTCCGCCTTGCTCGCGACTACGGCCTTTATCTATCCTGTAAAAACGTTCAAATAACCTTGGCAAGTGCACTGTTTCAATACCCATACCGTTATCCTGTATCTCAATAATAACATCATCGTTAAGGTAATTCAAAGCAATTTCGGTACTGCCATTCTCTTTGCCATATTTAATACTGTTGGTGATAAGATTTACCAATACCTGGCGGATACGGAATTTATCTGCTTTTACATAAATGGGTTTTTCGTATTTTTTCGCAAGCTCTAATTTTATGTTTTTGCGTGCCGCGTTTAATTCGAGTGAGGCGTAAACATCTTTTATTAAAGTGGCGATGTCAAAATTATCCATATCCAGTTGCAGCTCGCCGCTTTCTAATTGCGTAATGGTCTCAAGATCATCAATAATATTTATTAAACGATCTATACTTTTTTCGGCACGTTTTAAATAATCCAGATTGATGGTTGAATCTTCGAGCCCACCATTCAAAAGCGTATCCACATAACCCTGAATATTAAATACCGGGGTTTTTAATTCGTGTGATACGTTGCCTAAATATTCTTTCCGGTAACTATCCAGGTTCTCGAAATGTTTTAATTCTTTTTCGCGCGACTCAATAAGGTCATCTACTTTTTCTTCGAGCTTTAAGAGACCATCCTCTTCCTCAAGCTGATCCTGCTTTTGAGGGATCTCTTTGTTGAGAAATTTTTTACGGATCTTTTCAGAAAGCAGGTTTATTTTTTTGGTAACGGAGATATAATAAAAATAATAAAGGACCAAAAAACCAGTGATGAAACAAATAAAAGTAGAGAGTAAAAGGTAGGCAACATCTATTTTAAAATTGCCGAAATAAAACAAACACAAAAATCCAATTAAACAGATCAAAGCATTTATTAAACCCAGTTTAAAGATACTTCCCGATATTTTTTTTTGTTCTTCCAATATTTAGTATTGTAAATTTAGCAAATGGATCTGAATATGATGTTAAGAAAAAAATGGCAACCGCTTAAGATCTGATCAAAAAAAAAGCGAAGAGATGATCCCTTCGCTTTTTAATGTATTTTGTTACGATAATACTATCCGGCCAAAACAATTACTTTGTTCTTTAACACCTCAACAACACCACCATTAATTTCAAAATCAATTTTGGTATTAGTGTCATCTATGAGTTCAATTTTACCGGCTTTTAAAGTGCCAATTAAAGGGGCATGGTTATTTAAAACCCCAAAACTACCTTCAGAACCCGGAAAAACCGCCGACTTGATAGTACCTTCGTACAATTTTTTATCAGGTGTTATAATTTCTATTTTCATCTTTTTATTTAAGATTTAAGAATTTAGATCTAACTTATTTGCTTTCAGCTAAGATCTTCTTACCTTTTTCAATAGCTTCTTCGATGCTACCTACTAAGTTAAATGCTGCTTCAGGATACTCATCAACTTTACCGTCTAAGATCATATTAAAACCTTTGATGGTATCTTCGATGCTTACAAAAACACCTTTTAAACCAGTAAATTGTTCAGCTACGTGAAATGGTTGAGATAAGAAACGTTGAACACGACGTGCGCGGTGAACAACCAATTTATCTTCTTCACTTAACTCATCCATACCTAAGATGGCAATAATATCCTGTAATTCTTTGTAACGTTGTAAGATCAATTTTACACTTTGTGCACAATTGTAATGATCATCACCTAAAACAGCAGCAGATAAGATACGTGATGTAGAATCCAACGGATCCACAGCTGGATAAATACCTAACTCGGCAATTTTACGGCTTAGTACGGTTGTTGCATCTAAGTGTGAGAAAGTTGTTGCAGGGGCCGGATCTGTTAAGTCATCGGCAGGTACATACACCGCTTGTACAGAGGTAATTGAACCGTTTTTTGTTGAAGTGATACGTTCCTGCATCACACCCATTTCGGATGCTAATGTTGGTTGGTAACCTACCGCAGAAGGCATACGGCCTAATAACGCTGATACCTCAGAACCCGCTTGTGTAAAACGGAAGATATTATCAATAAAGAATAAGATATCACGTCCACCCTGACCTGAACCATCTCCGTCACGGAAATATTCTGCCATGGTCAATCCTGATAAAGCAACACGGGCACGGGCTCCAGGAGGCTCGTTCATTTGACCGAACACGAAAGTAGCTTGTGATTTCTCAAGTTCGTTAAGATCTACTTTGCTAAGATCCCATCCGCCTGCTTCCATCGAATGTTTAAAAGCATCACCATATTTCACAATTCCTGACTCGATCATCTCACGTAAAAGGTCATTTCCTTCACGTGAACGCTCGCCCACACCTGCAAATACTGAATAACCTGAGTGGCCTTTAGCAATATTGTTGATCAATTCCTGGATCAATACGGTTTTACCTACACCGGCACCACCAAATAAACCAATTTTACCACCTTTTGAGTATGGCTCAATAAGATCAATTACTTTAATACCTGTATATAACACTTCTGTAGCTGTAGAAAGGTCTTCAAAACGCGGTGGTAAACGGTGAATGGATTTTCCACCTGCATTATCCACTTCATTAATACCGTCAATAGCCTCGCCTACAACGTTAAATAAACGTCCTTTTACTTTATTACCAACCGGCATAGAGATACCTGTACCGGTAGCTATAACTTCCATACCACGGTAAACACCATCTGTACTATCCATCGCAATGGTACGCACTGTGTTTTCACCTGTGTGTTGTTGAACTTCTAAAATGATCTTTTTTCCGCCACTCACAATTTCGAGTGCATCTAAAATATTAGGTAGTTTTCCGCCTTCAAGGTCAAAGCGTACGTCAATTACGGGACCAATAACCTGAGCAATTTTGCCAATTTGTTTCGACATGAGAGTATTTCTTAAAATTTGAGCGCAAAGATACTACTAAAATCATAATATTTAAACAAAAAAGCATTATCTATCAGAGTTTTTTTAACAACAAACTAAGATTAACTTCATAAAAAAATTGGTCGTTTTTAAACAGCCATTTATCGTTTAAAAAGCCAAAAAAATATTTAAAATAAATTAAACTATTTTTGCCCTGTGTTAATTGTACAAAATACCGAACATTTTAGAATTGAAACCCCTACTATCCTTACTATTGGAACGTTTGACGGGGTTCACCTGGGGCACCAAAAGATACTTGCCCGCCTAAAAGAACTAAAAGGGAAACTGGGGCTAAAAACCGTGGTTCTAACATTTGACCCGCATCCGCGCAAAGTTTTATTCCCCGAACAAAAAGACCTTAAAATAATTACGCTTATAGATGAGAAGCTGGATCTTTTTGAAAAATACGCTGTGGATGTTGTGGTGGTCTATCCTTTTAATAAGGCTTTTTCGCAACTGGATGTAAAACATTACCTGGAAGAGATCCTGCTGCGCCAACTAAATGTAAAACATTTGGTAATTGGCTACGACCACAAGTTTGGGAAAGACCGCAAAGGTGATATCAATACACTTAAAGAACATGCCGAGCACTATAATTTTACGATAGAAGAAATAAGTAAAAAAGATATTGAGAGCATTGCCGTTAGCAGCACCAATATTAGAAAGGCTATTGAAGAAGGGAATATTGAACTGGCCACTAATTTTTTAGGCCACTCCTTTTTTATAAAGGCAAAAGTGGTTAAGGGCAAGCAGCTGGGGCGTAAGCTTGGTTTCCCTACAGCTAATTTACAGATAGAGGACAACGATAAACTGATCCCAAAAATTGGGGTTTATTTTGTAGAAGTAATTGTTGAAGGTGAAAAATATTTTGGCATGCTTAATGTAGGGTTAAATCCTACAACTGATGCCGACAATAAATTAAAAATAGAAGTGAATATTTTTGATTTTGAAAAAGACATTTATAATACGACCATAACGTTAAATTTTATAAAATGGCTCAGGGATGAGGAAAAATTTAATAATTTAAACGAACTGATAGAACAACTTAAAGTAGATAAAGAAAACTGTTTAGCGTTAATTAAAACCAAAGCATGAAAAAAATATTTTTAATATTGACCATTTTTCTAATTGGAATTTCTGCCTCCGCGCAGGAAAATTTATTAGATTCAGCTGCTTTGTCTATATATGATGAGTTTACAGATCTTGATAGCGCACGCAGGGATCCGGACAAAGTAGTGAAACTTGTTCTCCGCAAAAAAAAATATAAATCATTTCCCGCTCAAATTTTAAAATTTAAAAATCTTCAATACCTCGATCTCAGTAAAAACTCCATTAAAGAACTCCCCGACTCTATTATCCTTTTAAAAAAACTGCAGGTTTTAATTGTAAGCAAAACAGGATTAGAAAGTTTGCCTAATAGTATTGGCGGTTTAAAGAATTTAAAATACTTAAATGTTAATCAAAACGAGATAGGCCGTTTGCCTTATTCTTTTGGCGAACTCGAAAAATTAGAAATTGCAGACCTTTGGAGTAACAACCTGGAATATTTTCCGGAGACATTAAAACAATTGACCAACCTTAAAAGGATGGACCTTAGGAATATACTTATCCCCCAAATTCACCAGGATAACATTCAATCCATGCTCCCAAACACCACCATTTTCTTTAGTCCTGCCTGCAAATGCAGCTGGTAGCAAGCTTTTTGGATCTTTAGACTTATTAAAAACCTCTTCTTAATAAGTTTTTAACATACTACTAACAATTAAGCGCATTTATTCCAAATTTTATGGGAATTATTAATCCATTTTAACGAATGTTGAGAACCAAATATTTACAACTTGTTATTTTGTTTCTTTTTTTAGGCACTTTGTCGGCGGTAGCACAAACAAAAACTAAAAAAGAAGTGGAGGAAGATGCCTATAATGCATTAAACGATGAAGATTACGTTAAAGCGTATGAATTGTTTGACGCCTTAAACTCAAAATACCCAAAAGAGTTCGACTACAAATTAAAATTAGGCATTTGCTGTTTAAGAAACCCAGAAAGAAAAGAAAGAGCTATTGAGATCTTTACCGAAATAAAGAAGAATAACCCAAGATTTTACGAAGCCGATTATTTTTTAGGAAAAGCCTATCACATAAATTATAAATTCGATGAATCGATAAGCCTACTTGAAGCATTTATAAAAGACCGATCCTCTTCTATAAAAAAGGATGATAAAATAATGGTTGAGAGTGCCGAACAAATAGTTATTAATTGTAAAAACGGTAAATCCCTTATTCAGAATAAAGTTATTGCAGATATTAAAAATATAGGGCACCCCGTAAATTCTGAAGAAGAACAATATGTGCCCGTAATTACTACTGACGAATCTATTTTATTTTTTACCTACAGCGGAAAATTTTCTGTTGGTGGTAAATTAAATTCGAACCTTGAGCCCGATAAATTAGATGGACGTTATAATGAAGATGTTTATATCTCTTACAAAAGGCCCGATGGTTTATTTACCGAGCCACAGGGTATTGATGCCATTAATACAAAAGGTAACGATGCCGCTATTGCCATTTCGCCCGACGGACAAAGTTTATTTACTTTTTATAGCGATGCTAAAAACTCTGGCGATATTGCCATGAGTAAATTAGTTGGAGATGAATTTAGTAAACCTACTTTATTGAATGGTAATATTAATTCGTTTGAATGGGAAGGCTCTTGCTCTATTTCTGCAGATGGCAGATTCTTATATTTTGCCAGTGAGCGCAGTGGCGGCTTAGGCGGAAGGGATATATGGATAAGCGAAAAAATAAATAACGATTGGGGGCCTGCAAAAAATATGGGACCAATCATTAATACACCTTACGATGATGATGCTCCTTTTATTCACCCCGATGGTATAACATTATTCTTCAGTTCAAAAGGTCATCAAAGTATTGGTGGTTACGATATTATGTTCACCATTAAAAATCTTGGCGAATGGCAGGCACCGCAAAGTATGGGTCTACCGTTAAACTCAACAGAAGATGATCGTTATTATGTAATTAATTCAAAAGGCGATAGAGGTTATTTTAGTTCTAACCGTTCTTCATCCGGCGGAAAAGGTAAGAACGATATTTATACAGTAGAGCCTGGAATACTTGGTAAAAAACCGGTTATTGCTTTATTAAAAGGAACAGTGTATGGTAACGACCAACCGCTGGAAGCGAAAATTGAAATTATCCGCTCAATTAAAAAAGAACAGTTCAGTAAAGAAGAATTAGAAATGTTATCGAATAACGAAATTGGAACCGATGGTAAATTAGTAATTGGTACTTATTATTCTAACTCATCTACCGGAAAATATTTAACGACTTTAAATCCTGGGGCTATTTATAGAATAAAAGTTTCGGCAGATAAATATGAATCGGTAGAAGAAGATGTGGATATAGTGAATTTGCAGGAGTACATGGAAACCACAAAAGATTTTTATTTGGTAAGTACACAAACAGCAGTAGCAACAAACCCAACAGTAGCGGTAACGCCTACTGTAGCAGTTACACCAACAGTTGCAGTTGTTACGCCAACCATAACAGAGACCCCAACGGTTGCCGTTGTTACACCTACCATTACAGAAACACCAACTGTAGCAACTACAACTTCACCCTGCTCTGATAAAACATTACCGGATTTTGGTCCACTAAAAGGTAAATCGTTAAACGACATTACTTACTACAAACAATTATTAGCCATGGCCGGCGATTATTGCGCAGGCAATATGATCTTTAAAGTACAAATTGGAGCTTACAGAAAACCGGAGAACTTTAAATATCCGAACCTACAGACATTTGGTAAAGCAGAGGTGGTGAATTACCCTGACGGTATTACACGCTTTACACAAAAAGAATTTAAGACCCTTAAAGAAGCAGAAGTACAAAGACAAAAAGCAATTGCCAAAGGCCAAACAGATGCGTGGATAGTTGGTTTTATTGACGGAAAACGTTACACACTTGAGGATTTGATAATGCTTGATTTTTTAGGGAAAACAATTAACTAGTTTATTCATACCTCAAATGAAAGCCTTCTGTTTGAACCCGGAAGGCTTTTTTGTTGCCCTTAATTTTATATCTTTGATATGTGACAATAAGTACTTACAAATGCTTATAAATGGAAAAAGTGCGCTTAGCGATTAGTTATGTGTAACCTAGTCAGACAATCACGGAAATATGTGGCCATTTAAAAAAAAGACACCTGTCGTAGAAAATATAAAGACATCCTTTACAACTGTAATTTGTATTCCAGGAAATTGGAATAATTGGGACGAATTTATTCTATCAATCGTATCAGCAACTAATGGCGACTATATTGCAGCTGGAAAAATTTTAATGAATAACAAAAGTGATAAATTCTTCACTTTAGACTTCTGTGAAAAAGACCCTAAAATGCAGGAGGCTTTTTCAGTTGCAGGAAGTGTTACTCGAATGACGCAAAATTGTATAGATGAAGTTGGAAATCATAAGAGTGTTCTTTATATATCTGCCGAAACAGGAACTTTAGAGGACGCTGAACATATTGCATATGCAACAAACGCAATGCTAAAAGCAGGTGGAATTGCAGTAAAAATTGAAACAACTGGTAAAGCATTTGAGAAAACTAAATGGTTAAACTTCTTTGACAAATTTGAAATTGCAAATCTATACGAAATGTTCGTGTTAGATTCTATATCTGATACAATGGGTACCGTCTATTCTTGTGGAATGCATAACTTAGGTTATAAGGACACAATAGTTTCTGGAGAAGAATTTCAAAGTGCAGTTAATTTAATATCAATTTTTGGCTACTATCAAATAATTGATAAACCAACCATTGCAAACAATCAGACATTTAGTATTGCGGCAGACGCACCAATTTATAAAATTTCAAATGAATTAAATCAACCAAATAAAGGTGACGAGTTTTTTGAAAACCCTTTTGGAATGTGGAGACTTACTAAACAGTAAACTAGGCAGCACATAACACACGCTAAGCAAACAGTTTGGCAGACATCAAAGCTTTTGCAAAAGCGGTCGCTCCGCGAAAGACATTTATTTTCGCTTTGCAAAAGTCCATTAAACATTTATCTTTGTTAGTAGCGTTTCGGCAGACAATGTTTCAAATCAAACCGTTGCTTAGCGCGAAAACGTTAAAGTTCATTGTACCGTACGACACCGACAGGCAAAAATTGACAAAAAAAATAAAAATTATGCTTACAGACATCAATCCAAAATTACCAATGCGTGACAAATTTTTGACGAAAGAATTTTACACAAACCATTTGAATTTTAAACTAATTGGAGAATATGACGAATATTTAATCGTTGGAAAAGACAAAATAGAAATTCATTTTTTTGACTTTAAGAAACTTGACCCAAAAGAAAACTATGGACAAGTTTATATCAGAACAAACGACATTGACAAACTTTATCAATCATTGCTCGACAAAAAAATAAACATTCACCCTAATGGACATTTAGAAAAAAAACCTTGGGGACAAAAGGAATTTGCATTACTTGACCCTGACAATAACTTATTGACTTTTGGACAAAACCTATAATGAAATGCATGGCATCCTTAAATATCTCTTGATAATTGTAACCTCTACAACACTTTTGAATTGTAGCTCTACAAAATATTTTGCATTCAAATCAAAGGAAATATACAAAACCAACAATTTAATTGTAACTCAAATTTCTGAAAATTCATTTACACATATATCTTATAAACAAACGAATGATTTTGGAAACGTACCTTGCAACGGACTAATTGTAAGAGATAAAAATGAAGTAATTGTTTTTGACACACCAACCAATGACAAAAGTGCAGAAGAATTAATTAAATGGATAAAAGAAACAATTCATTGCAAAATCAACGCAGTTATTCCGACACATTTTCACGATGATTGTTTAGGCGGACTAAAAGCATTTGACGATAACAATATTTCTTCCTATGCTAATGTCAAAACAATTGCACTTGCAAAAGAAAATAATTTAGTTGTTCCCAAGAATGGTTTTATAGATACGCTTACACTAAAAGTTGGCGATAAAATTGTTATTGCAAAATTTTTTGGTGAAGGACATACAAAAGATAATGTGGTTGGTTATTTCCCGAGTGAGAACATAATGTTTGGCGGTTGCTTAATAAAAGAATTAAAAGCAGGAAAAGGCTATTTAGGCGATGCCAACATAACAAATTGGTCAAAGACAGTTGAAAAAGTGAAAAAGGAATATCCAAATGTACAAATAGTTGTTCCAGGACACGGAGAATATGGAAATAGTAAATTACTTGATTATACAATTAAATTATTTAAGTCGAAATGAAAACAACGAACCACTAACAAGGGTTTGGCAAAATGGGGGCATTAGTGCTGAATTGAACATTCGTGCTTCTAATCCCCCACTTTGCCAAGCCTTAAACCGTTAGTCCTAATGGGGCTGACAAATCCCATTTTAATAACTCTTTGTAAAAAAGTATGCAGACATTCTTTAAATTGATAATATTACTTTTTTTCATCTCGACTCAACTTCAGGGACAAGAATCGGAAATCGATAGACTTATTCAAAGTGAACTTAAAATGACTTTTCCTAGTATTCATTTAAACACAAGTCAACAGACTACACTTCCATGCCCTATTCGCTTGACTCTTGCCTTAAATATATTGCTTCTCGTTTTGACGAAAATATTAATAGTTTAGTAATTTGGCGTGACACCGCCGAGACAGAGGATTTGACGATCAAGCGCATTAAAAAGTTAAAATCGGCACTCAAAAAATATTTGCAGACAAAGGAGTTTGAAATTTACTCAATGGGTAACGAGCAAAAAGTTTCTCGGCACACAATTAAAATGACAACTGACAGTTCAAAAATAAACTACCTAATTACCCTGAATAGCGTTTTTGACATCTCTAAAACTCGTAGACCCTTAACAACAAAACAATCGCACCTTTATCGACCAAAATTATTTTGTTGGAGTTGTATTAAAAGTTGTTATCACCTGGACAGAAAATCCCGCAACTTGCGAAAGGCAGCCAGACAAGCTAAAAAAAATCAGCTTATTAGTTATAGTTAAATAAGATTTGCCCTGTAAGGCTTAACCAAAAAAACTTCCGTTTGAACCCGGAAGGCTTTTTTGTTGCTCTTAATTTTATATCTTTGATATGTGATAATAAGTACTTACAATTAATACAAATGCTTATAAATAGAAAAGGTGCGCCTAGTTGCTATAGATTGGTGGCAAGTGTAACAGAAGACAATAACAAACATAACAACATCTAAAAACAATGCAAGACATACTATTTGAGTTTATATCAAAATACGTTTCTCTTACAGAAGAGGAGAAAAACGTAATCGTTTCTTTGGACATATTTCACTCTGTAAAGAAAGGGACTGTTTTACTTAAAGAAGGACAAAAATCGAAAAATAGCTACTTCGTTCTAAAAGGCTGTATTCGTACATATTATGTTTTAGATAGTGAAGAAAAAACTACCGGTTTCTACACAGAAATGGAAGCTTTTACTCCCCCTTGTGTAATAAGTAAAACGCCGTCAGATTTTTATATAAGTTGTATAGAAGACACGATACTTACAGTTTCAAATTCTGATATGGAATTAGAAGTAAACAGTAAATTTCCAAAGTTTGAAACTGTATGCAGAATATTATCTGAAGAACTTTTAGCTAAACAACGAATGGATTTTGATGAATTTAAGACTTCCTCGCCTGAACAACGCTATCTGAACTTACTACAAAAAAGACCGGACCTTATTCAGCGTGTGCCACAACACCAGTTAGCAAGTTACCTTGGCATAAAACCACAATCATTAAGCAGGTTAAGGACAAGGATTTTGGAGAAAGATAAAGGTTAAGGTTAAGAGTCTTTTCTTAACTTAAGTGAACGTGTTATAGCATCTTCCAAATCTACTTTTGCAGTATCATTTAAAATTTATTAAAAAAGATATGCAAAAGAAAATCTTACAGATTGGACTAGCCTTAGTGTTGGCAAGCAGTTTACGGGTGAGTGCACAAAATACAAAAAAAGACAGTACTAATAGAAAGTGGTTTGTTGGGAGTACGCTCTTATTGCTGGGAAATTTTTCAGAAACAAACAATCCTGGGTATATACAAATAAATGCTGGATATAGGATAACACCTAAAGATGTTATTCAAGTTAGATTTAAAAGATCTCAGTATGCTTGGCCAATAGGTCTCCCTTTTGGGCCAGATTTTGATGGACCCGGGCTAAACTATCCAGGACATGCACGCATACTTGCACCTCAAATAGGATACCAGCGATTTTGGTGGAAAGGACTCTATACATCTGTTTATGTATTGAATGCTTTTGAAAAATATATGGATGAAAATAAAAAGAAGGTTGGAAATGGATTCACATTATATACAGACTTTTATTTAGGGTACCAATTTAAGTTTTTTAAAGACCGCTTCTTTTTTGAACCAGCTATTGGATGCAGTTATTGGCCTCTAAGAACTGGTGTTCCAGAATCTTTTAAGAAAGTTGAACAAAAATGGCCTAACTACTTTATTCAGCCGGGGCTTGATTTTGGATTTAAGTTTTAAAACTACAATGATGATGAAAGCAGTTATTTGCACCAATTAGGTATAAAACATAACTACGTTGGGATGTAACTTTAATCAAATAGAAACGCTTTTAAATAAGTTGAGTGCCCTTGTTTAATAAATAGCACTGTAAAGTATAATACATAAAAAATTAGGTAAATCTCTTCCTGATTAAAAAGTAGAGAATATTTTAAATAAAATGGAAAACAAAATGGAAAACAAAATTATTAAACCCATGTTAATAATTGCATCTTTAACTATTGGGCTTGGATTAACCTCTTGTAAAAAAGAATGTTTGGATGACTTAAAAAAAGAATTGAAAAAAGAATCTTTAAACTGCGATCCAAGCTCGTCGGATACTCTTAGCAATCATGCAGTGAAAAAATGAAATAAAAACAAATAAAATCTCTTTCAGAACCACAAGTTAAAAAATACGCTGTTGGAACTCTGTATAGTGTTTCAGTAGCATGTTCTTTAAGACAATAATGTTTGTAGGTAGAGTCTGAAGTTATATTTCAGACTCTACTTTAATTATTTCTCCTTTTCCTTATGCCCGTAAACTAGATAGTGGGTTGTATATTATTAAAAAAAATAGCTAAAAACGTATTTCTTAACTTAAGTGAACGAGTTATTATATCTCGTCAATCTATTTTTGCAGTATTATTTAATATAAAAAAGATATGCAAAAGAAAATTTTACTCATTGGTTTAGTCTTAGTGATAACAAGTACGCTCCACCTCCAGGCACAATATGCTAAAACCGACAGTACTTACAAAAAGTGGTTTGTTGGCAGTACTTTGTTTTTAGTAGGTAATGTAGACAAGGTAAACCCACCCGGATTCGCTCAACTCAATTTGGGCTATCGTATTACAGGAAAAGATGTCATTTCCCTTGAACTAATTACCTGGAAACATGCCTGGCCACTTGGCATTAACCCTTTTTATAATGATAAATACGGAAAGCCTGAAGAGAAATTTCCAGGTTATATAAGAGAATATGGAATTGGCCTGGCTTATCAAAGGTATTTTTGGAAAGGTCTTTATGCAGCAGTTCATGCAACGCCTATGTGGCAAATATATAATAATGAAAACGGTGATAAGGTGGGTGATGGTTTCATTATATTCAACACGTATCGAATCGGTTATCACATTAAGCTCTTTAAGGATCGTTTTTTTATTGAACCATCACTTGGTATTGCCGGCCGCCCTTATTTTACCAAAATGCCTGTTGGTTTTAAAGAAAAAGATGACAAGTGGCCAAAATGGACACCAGAACCGGGGCTACATTTCGGATTTAATTTTTAGTTAAAAATTTAGAAATACAAAAAACACAAATTATGAATACACAACATGCGCTGGAAGACATTAAAATCAGTGTTAAGATGAAACTTGCTGCACTATGGACGAGTTTTATGTTTCTTTACATCTACGTGGATTATTTTCATTTATATATGCCGGGTTCACTACAAGATATATTAGCAGGCAAGGCATTTGTATTTGATATTACACAAAATTTTCTTTTGATCGTGCTCGGTGCGCTGACGGTTCCTACCTTAATGATTTGTCTCTCTATTTGCTTGCCTGCTAAAGTAAATCGCTGGGCAAACATCATCGTGGCTACGGTTCACATTCCTTATATGTTATTTAATTTGGCAGGTGAAGCTTGGATGCACATGGTGTTTGGCGCTTTTGTAGAAGTCGTTCTTCTTTGTCTGATTATTCGTTATGCCTGGAAATGGCCTCGTATTAAAACATGAAAACCTATGATCGAAAAATTTTATAAAAAATATGAATGTATAATTTTCCTAATTATTGGAGTTGTGGTTTTAGTGGGTGCAATTCCTCACACCTTCGGGATTAACATGGCCCCTGAATTGGTTCAGGTTTTTAGCGGGCAAACAATTGACGAAATTAAAATCTCGAATCCAATTAATTACATACGGGAGTTCGGTTCTGATTTTTATTTGGGTTTTAAGTTTTAATTATATGCGTACTATCTCTTCCAAAAGCATACTCATTGCGTTACTTTATTTGCCTTTAATCATTATGATATTTTTAATTGGCATATATCCTCTTATGTTTTTTATAAAAGAAGATAAAGTGGGTATTTTACAAATGAAAGATGATGCGCTTCTAAAAAATGTAATATGGAAAACATTTTTTTATTTACATATCATTTTTGGAGGGATAGCTTTGCTTACCGGATGGATACAGTTTAACAAATTTATCAGGCAGCGCTATCGTTCATTTCATCGGGCCATTGGAAAGACATATATACTTTCTGTTTGGTTAAGTGCTTTAGGAGTAGCATACATTGGTTTTTTTGCTGAAGGAGGTTTTATTGCTTTTCTTGGTTTTATGCTTGGTAATTTTATATGGGCATACACTACTACTAATGGCTACCTCGCTATTAAAAAGAGATCTATTATTAAGCATCGAAAGCTGATGATATTTAGTTATGCTGTATGTGTTGGTGCAGTTACTTTAAGAGTCTGGCTTCCATTTTTGGTTCATTGCACTCATGATTTCATATTCTCATATCAAATCGTTTCGTGGATAAGCTGGGCGCCTAATTTGCTTGTTGGCTGGTTCTTTGCAAGACGATTAAAAGAAGATCAGATCTTAAAACCCTAACAAACCATCAAAATACATTTAAAAATGAGAACATTACTTTTTGCACTAATTATGATCTGCTTTTTAGTGCCTGGCAGATCACAAAAAACGCTTACACCAAACGCCCCTGATTTTAATATAAAGTGGCTTAGAAAAGGTAAATCAGAAATGAGTTATTATGTAGTTAATGGAAACAATACAACAGAAATATGTTCATTTTTGATTGACATAAATGTAATAGAAAATAATATTTCCATTTGTACCAAACTAAAATTTTTGAATTCAAAAGAGTTTTGGTTAGATACCTGTATTTTAAATCAAAATCTTAAGCCAGCCTACTATTCATCTTACCGAAATGATACAGAATACGCATTGCATTTTGGACAAAAAATATTTGGTTACCATTTTGACAAGAAAACACAAAGCAAGAAAGTTGTAACTCAAACAATAAAGGAACCATTCTTTATTAGTTATGCATATCCCTATTTGCTTGGGTTGTTACCTCTTCGATCAGGCTATATCGCTAATTTTCCTGTATATGACTATAAGCCTGATGGAAATGCCATAACATTAACGCACATCAAAGAAGTAAAGAGTAACCAGTACCAAAGTAATTTAACAGGTAATCATTCGGTATGGCAGGTAAGTGTTCTTGAAGAGGCGTCAGGAGATAATTACGAATATTATATAGATAAAGAAACCCACAGAACCTGGAAGATCGAGATAAAATCCAATGGCAAAAACATTCTTCTTATTGATAAAGAAACAGACTTTAATCCTTTTAAAACAAAATTTGATAAACAAACTACATTAAAAATGATTACAGCCGGTACCGCTGTAATAAGCGGTGTAGCTTTTGCCAGAGATAATGAAAATGAAGGATTATTGAAAGGCATTGCTGTAGCAAATATTCACAAAAAACAATATGCACCCAAAGGTACGAGCGTTATCTTAATTCCGTATACATCTTATTTTAAAGAATGGATTGAACTTAACGAAGCCTCCAGAAAAAAAGGAAAGGCCATTCCATTATTAGAAGATGCTGCGGCCTGTATAAAAGTAACGGGCATTTACGATGATGAGGGTCATTTTGAATTTGTTAACCTGATGCCCGGTGATTATTTAATTTACACAGAGTTTGGCTATACGCACACATCTATACAAACAGAAGTGGTTGGTTATACAGATACATATATTAATGGCATGTTTCAGGGCTCGAGCGCAAATACCGAAACTTACAAATACAATAAGAATGCAGTAGCCGGAATAAAAAAAATAGTGAAAATAAAAAAACCCGGAGAAAAAATAACAATCAAGCTAAAGAAAACTTTTTAATAATTGTGCAACATAAAAATTATAATAAATCTTTAATAACATGATGACAACAAAAAAACAGATCTGTTCCTACATAGCAGTTTTATTTATAGTTAGCTGGACAATTCAAATTTTGGCAATTATTATTACCGGGGACATTAACAGTGATACGGCAAGAGTTTGGCTTGCAGGAACTATGCTCACACCAATTGTTGTGACTATATTCTTCTTAATAAGAAATAAAAATCTAAAAGAAAAACTTTTATGGAAACCCAATTTTAAAATTTTCATTACTTCATTTTTTGCGGTATTCATACCTATAATAATTGCATTTGCTGTTGTAATAATTATTCAAAAACTCAATTACGGACAATCTGAATGGTTTATCTTTTCGAAGTCAGGTGTAAACGTTACAGGCGGATCATTTTTCTTGGGCAAAGGTCATCAATCTTGGCTATTGTTTTCTTCCAACATATTCCTTACAGGATCAGCATTTGCGCTATTAAATGCTTTTATCACCACAGGTGAAGAATTTGCTTGGCGAGGTTTATTACAACCATTATTAACTGAGCGATTTGGCTTGTTTAAAGGAGTAACTATTCTAGGCTTTATCTGGTCAATGTGGCATTTACCAGTATTACTTAATGGCTATAACTATCCAGACAATCCAATTTTAGGCAGTTTTATTCTTTTTCCGATTAGGCTTATTGCAACTTCCTATTTCTATGCTTGGCTAACACTAAAAAGTAGGAGTTTTATACCTGCATCAATTGCACACGGAGCAGGGAATGGAATTCAGGAAGCTATTCTTTCAAATATAAAAATGGATACAAGTCAAATCTATGAAAATGTTATAACAATAGCAATGACTGTGATTGTTGGTTTAATATTTCTTGCGTTAACCTATAATATGGAAAAAACAATTTTAAAAGAAAAACAAGTTGTTGAATAATATAACTGCCACTAACAGAATATATCAATAATTGGCGCAGCCGAGATAATATAACGTTTAGTACATCTAAACAAACATTTGATTGATCAGCAATCATTAACAACTTTAAAAATGGATACAAAAATATTTTCACGGGTAGATAAATACATTAGCAATTTACTTGCTCCAGAGGACAAAATATTGACTGATATAATTAAATCGCTAGACACCGAAGGATTACCTCAACATAGCGTGTCCTCAAACCAGGGTAAGTTTCTTCAAGTAATGATGATTGCTTGTAATGCTAAAAGAGTTTTAGAATTGGGAACTCTTGGTGGTTACAGTACTATTTGGCTTGCTCGTGCTTTACCTCATAATGGAAAAGTTATAACTATTGAGGCGGACAAACATCACGGAACTGTTGCACAAAAAAACATTAACAACGCTGGGTTATCTCCAAAAGTAGACCTGAGAGTTGGAAAAGCGTTAGATATTTTACCACAAATAATTGCTGAGAGCGATGAACCATTTGATATGATTTTCATTGATGCGGATAAGCCGCCTTACGTAGAATATTTTGACTACGCTTTACAACTTTCGCGACCAGGGACTATTATTATTTGCGACAACGTAATTAGAGAAGGGAAAGTACTTGACAATAACAGTAAGGACGAAAAGGTGCAAGGCGTACAACGTTTAAATAAGATGTTAAGTGAAAATAAGAGAGTAACGGCAACAATTTTGCATTCAATGGGAGCGAAGGAATATGATGGTATAGCGATTGCAGTTGTAAACAGAGTTAAAGAATGATAAATACTAGCGCTACCGGAACGAGAAAAGTTTCTAATATGCAAAAGCAATTTGTTAAAGTGGTCTGCTCTGCGAAAATTTATGGTTTTTGCCGTTGCTCCAAATATTTTAACTTTACGGCGCACATCGGAGCCTTTTTAAAATCGTCAGCATCCGGAGACAGGCCGGCGCCAGTCCCGAATCCGTTAGCCAGTTTTCTAATAAGTAGCTTATGTACCACGAAACCTATTCGCAAAAATGAAAGTCAATATAAAAATATATCTTAAATTTTTAATCGCCATCTGTTTTTTGGCATTGGCTTTTCATCTACTCATTTTAATAAAAGTTATACCTTATGAAATAACCTGGGGCGGAAAATTAAAAAACGATAAGGAGATGTATGTATTTGAAATACTTTCAATTGTAGTTAACTCGTTTTTTGTTTACGTTTTGCTACAAAAAGGAAATTATGTAAAACCTGTTTTTGGCAGAAAAACTTTATCCGTTATTCTGTGGGTTTTCTTTGCAATTTTTACGCTAAATACAATAGGTAACCTTTTTGCAGAAACAACCTTTGAAAGATCATTCACTATTGTAACACTAATAAATGCCGTTTTAATTTGGCTAATAAATAAACAACCCGCTAACAGCGGGGGTGCAAAATAACGGGTTTCGTGCTCTATGAAAGCCGTTGCTGAAGATCGGCCACTTCTTAAGGCCTAAAAAACGTTACGTTACTTTATATATTTTTACCCGGCAGGGTAATTTTATTAAAATTAAACGCCTTTGGTAACATTTGTTACAAAAGAAAGATCCGGGTTTAAGTATTTTTGAAAATAATCAAAACTATAGATCAAATGAGAAAGATAATTATTCTAATGCTTACGTTATTGTCAGCTACATTCGGATTTGCACAACAAATTCCATTTAACTATTCGGTAAAATTAAAACCTGTAACACTAACGAACCTTCCCGGTTTACATTCTTTTGCTGTAGCTCAATCTGGCGGCAAATGGTTAGTTATTGGCGGTAGAAAAGATGGGTTACATGCCCGACAACCTTTTAACGCGTTTCCGGCGGCAAGCAATAACACGGATATATATGTTATAGATGTAAATGCACAACAATTTTGGACAGCCTCGGTTAATTCATTGGCAACCGGCCTTAAAGAACAGTTACAATCTACTAATATGAATTTCTACCAAGACAGTGATTCCCTTTATATTATTGGGGGTTATGGCTACAGTAATACAGCCCTTGATCACATAACCTATCCTAACTTAACTTCTGTTTCAGTAAGTGGTTTAATAAACGCCATAACTAATTCAACTTCAATTGCACCCTATTTTAAACAAATTACCGACCAAAACTTTGCAGTAAATGGCGGACAGCTCGGAAAAATTGGAAATACATTTTTTTTAGTTGGCGGACACCGTTTTGATGGGCGTTACAACCCCATGGCAAATCCTACCTACACACAAACATATGTTAATGGCATTAAAAAATTTAATTTAAATAATTCAGGTGCGCAATTAAGTTATTCAAATTATACTTTAACAACAGATCAGGTTCATCTTCATAGGAGAGATTATAACCTTGTACCACAAATTTTCCCTAACGGAGAGGAGGGTTATACCATTTCATCAGGGGTTTTTCAAACTAGTGTCGATCTTCCTTTTTTATATCCTGTAGATATTAAAGCAAGTGGTCATACGCCACAACCTGCATTTAACCAGTATTTGAGTAATTATCATTCTGCTAAAGCCGCCATTTATGATAGCGTTAATAATACAATGCATTCTATTTTTTTTGGCGGCATGAGTCAATACTCCTACATTAATAATGTATTAACTCAAGATAACAATGTGCCTTTTGTAAAAACTATTAGTCGCGTTTCCCGCGATGCAAGTGGAAACTTGCAGGAAAATGTGTTTCCTAATGAAATGCCCGCTCTTATTGGCGCTAGTGCTGAGTTTATTCCTAGTCATAGTATCCCCCATTATAGTTCTGAAATAATAAAACTCTCAGGTATATTAGCTGATTCTATTTTAATAGGACACATCTATGGCGGCATATACAGTCCTCAGATCAATCCTTTTACAGCCAATCAAACAACGGTTACAACCGCACACAATACTATTTATGAGGTTTGGTTAGTAAAAAGTCAATTCGCCGGCTTAAAACCTTTAAGTGGGGTAAATCCTATAAAAGTTTCTGTATTTCCAAATCCGTCAAGATCGTATATCAATCTTAATATTGAGTTACCATACGAAAGTGATCTTTATCTTTTTATAACAGATATTAATGGCAAAATTATTATTGATAAAAAATTCGAGAAGTTGTCAAAAGGAAAACAAACCATAGACATTTCTAATAAGATCAAACTATCTGATGGTATTTACATGTTTAACTTTGTTTTTGACGGAAAATATAGTGCCATTGAAAAGGTAATAATTAGCGAATAGAGTCAAGGTACTTTACCTCTTATTGGTAAAAACATTTAATCTTAATGTCAAAATATTGAGTTACTTTTAGCGCAAGCAAAAAAGATAAAAATGAAAAAAACTTACCTGCTCGCCTTCACTATTGTTCTGTTTTTTTTTAGCGCATTTGCACAGTCAACGCCAACGGAATTACAGGTGAAAAAAGTCATACTTTCTGAAGATTTTTCAACTAATTCCAATAAATGGCTAATAAGTGAGAAAGATGATCACGCTATTATATTTGAACAGGGAAAATACCGGATGAACTCTAAAAATGGTGGGTCCTGGTTTTCAACAATCCCAGTTGAACTCAGCAAAGATGAAGATTTTGAAATATCAGTGCGCGTAAATAAAATTTCAGGCACTGATGGCTATTACTTCGGATTTGTAACCGGATATGACATACCTCTTAAATTTTACCATTTCTTTGGGATAACTGGTTGGGGCAATGCCAGTTTATTTAAGATGACTCCGGAAAGAAAAGATCTGATCCCACAAAAAATATACGCACCGGTTAATAAGGGAAATACAGCAAATGTATTATTGCTTAAAAAAATTAACGGGATGTTTAAATACTATGTTAACGGCGAACTGATCGGAGAATGCCCGGCAGAAGAATTATATGGGAACCGTTTTGGTTTTAGGATTTGGTCAGGAAATGAAAATATAATTATAGATTTTGATGATCTTACAATTCAAAAATATCAAAGCAAACCGATACAATTAACAGTAGATAATAATACAACTCCAAAAAAAGAAGTTAGCAGAACAAACAATGAAGAGTCAGGAGAAATTTATGCTTCTACGGTAGATTTTAATAATCCCGGAAAGTATTATGCTATTATTATTGGTGTAAGTAATTATAAAGATCCTAATATCCCCGATCTCGACAGTTTACCGATCAAAGACGCAATGTCGCTTAAAAGAACTTTAAACAAACAGTATTTATTTGAAAAGGAAAATATAAAAGAATTATATAATCCTACAAGAAGGGATATTGTAATAGCTTTTTCGGAAATGGCTAAAAAAATTACAACAAGTGATAATTTGTTGATCTTTTACGCAGGTCATGGACATTATGAAAAAGATAATGATATTGGTTATTGGTTGCCATCAGATGCTGAAGTTGGTAATCCATCGAATTGGCTTTATAATGATCAATTAGTAGCTGACATTAAAAAAATAAAATCACTGCATACGCTTTTAATATCTGATGCCTGTTTTAGCGGAAGTATATTTAAAACCCGTTCGGTTAGTATGGAAGACGCAAGTAGTTTTGTGAAACAAAAATATCAGTTGGCAAGCAGAAAAGCGATCACTTCAGGTACACTAAAAACTGTACCCAATAAGAGCGCGTTTATTAAATATTTACTTGACAGGTTAAATAATAATAAATCAAAATATTTCACAACCAGTCAATTATTCCAAAGCATAGAACAACCGGTTTCAAACAATAGCACCAGCCTTCCGCAATTTGGTGTTATCCAGAATGTAGGTGATGAAGGCGGTGATTTTATTTTTATTAAAAGGTAGTTTAGCTTTTAATAAAAATATTTTAACTTTATAATCTTAAACCAAAACAATCGCATGAATATCTTAATTTTAATATTGATCGCTTTATTCAGCATCATAGCCTTATTATTTATCATAGCCCTTTTTATGAGGAAGGATTATAATATCCACCGCGACATTATAATTAATGCGCCACAACAAAAAGTGTACGACTATTTAAAACAATTAAAGAACCAGGACAACTTTAATAAATGGGTAATGGTTGATCCCACCATGAAAAGAGATTTTAAAGGAACAGATGGAACTGTTGGTTTTATTTACGGCTGGAACGGAAATAAAAAAGCCGGCGAAGGCGAACAGGAAATTAAAGCCCTTGAAGAAGGAAAAAGAATTGAAACTGAAATTCGTTTTATAAGACCTTTTGCAGGTGTATCTTATGCAAACACTGTTATAACAGGTATTTCAGCTGATCAGACAAAAGTAACCTGGAGCAATAAAAGCGTTATGAACTATCCAATGAACCTTTTGCTATCTATGATAGAAAAAATGCTGGCAAAAGATATGGATATAAGTTTATTGAATTTGAAAAAAATTCTTGAAAAATAACTAACGGTTAACGATCAGTTTTATTTTTTTAGAAGTTTCATTGTCAGAATACGAAACAAAATAATTACCGTTTGCTAATTCTGCCGTATTAATTTTTACCGAATTTTCTCCCGCGTTTAAATTTCCGGCATAAACATCCATTACTTTTTGTCCTAAAATATTCTCAACTTCAATTTTTACTTTTGTTTCTTTTGCAAGATTTAAAGTTAAAGTAGCAGCGTTGTTCGTAGGATTAGGGTACACTTCTATAAGAGACAGACTGCTGCTATTCTCTTTTAAAGTTGTTACGTTAGCCGCAAGAGCTGTATTAATAGCATTTTGTATACCGGATTGTGTTATGGTGTTATTATTTTGATTATAATAAACAGTATGACCGTTACCGCCAACAACAATTACTTTTGGCATTCCTGCAGTGCCGTATGGCGTCATGCTAACCGCAGCGTTTGCAAACATAGTTGCAGCAGTTATTCCATTTGTGGTGCACCAGCTTTGGATGGTGGCGCATGAGGAATTAGCATAATCATCGGCAACATAATTTAAAACCATGCCCGGGTTAGAGGCCGAAAAACTTTGAACAGCAGCCTGTGCCGCTAAGGCTCCATTAACACAAGCACTGCAAGGCATTACCCAGGTAATTACCACTATTTTTCCAGAATTTAATTCTGTAAAAAGATCGTGGTTGTTGCTTGCACAATCATTACAATTAAAATTAGAAGCCGTTTGGCTATAAGAAATGAAAATAGATAATACGAATAAAATAGATAATAGTTTTTTCATGAATTTGATTTTAGATTATCAAATATAGCGAAAATCACTTGATTTGTCAAGAAAAATTTACTCCTTCTTTTTATTTAAAATACGAACAATGTATTTTTCTGTAGGCATTAACGAAGTTTGAATACGCTTTGCATAACGTATACTGGCCGTTATGTCATTATTTTTTTGGGTTATAATTTCTTTTTGTTTTGTAATGGTTTGCCTGGCGTGCTCAATAGAGGAAGCATGATTCCAGGCAGCGTACATTAACAATGTTATTGGAATAAATATTAAATATAAAGGCGGATCTTCGGTCTCATGTTGCAAGATCCATTCCCAGGTTAACGCGCCTTTTAATTGCATATTTGCAATTACGTATAACATAGGAAGCCAGTTTAAAAAACAGGAAAAAAGCAGTCTCATATTACCACGTTGAAGTAAAGTACCTAAAACAAGAAAGAACATAGCCCAGCACACACCTATTCTGTCGAGCCTTGCAGGATTAAGGCACATAAAAGAGGCTAATGAGATAATAAAACATATAGTAAAAAAAATATTGATAGATCTATCCAGGTTCTTTTGAGCCCTTATAACGAAAGGAAAAAAAGTATGGCTAAGAGTGCAACGCTGTGAATTATTTGCGCTTTTTGGTAGCCCAAAATAAAGTCGGTAATTACAGGGAGAAGAAAAATAATAGAGAACATGACGGTTAAACGTAAAAGCATGATGGCCCTTGCATGCTCAAACACATCATCAGTTTGCTTTATAATATCGCCAATAAAATACTTTCTAAATTTAGTCATATCACATCACTATAACCAAATTTACTCTTTTATCATCAATAAAAAAATGCAAATACTAAAGGTTTTTGTTGCACATATTTTATATATTTGATAAGCGATCTATGGCAGATACAAGCGAAAGTAACATGAGCATAACAAAACAAATAGCCAAACATTTTAGGGATGTGCATTTTGGCGGCAACTGGACCTGCTCTAACCTGAAAGAGAACCTGGCAGATGTGAGCTGGCAACAAGCTACCACAAAGATTAATTCTTTTAATACTATTGTTGCCTTAACTTACCATATTAATTATTTTGTTGATGCTGCCTTAAAAGTATTGGAAGGAAAAGAGTTGGATTCAAAAGATGAATTCAGTTTTGATCATCCACCAATTACTTGCAAAGAAGACTGGGAAAAATTGCGTGATAAATGTTTTACCGATGCCGAAAAATTTGTAGCCTTGGTTGCACAGTTACCTGAAAGCAAACTTTGGGAAGATTTTACCGATAAAAAATACGGTAATTATTACAGGAACCTGCACGGCATTATCGAACACAGCCATTATCACCTGGGGCAAATAGCCATTATTAAAAAAATGGTGCTGCAGGGCAATACTATCATTTAAATTTATTTTCTTATCTTTAGCCGTGCAAAAATTTAAAAAACATATAGCATTTTTTTTATTGCTGGTTTTTAGCTGGGTACTATTGCCGGCTTCGCTTTCGCACGAGATCTTTGCCGATCACGAGGATACCGATTGCCATTTTGACCACAACAGCAAAACTACCAGCATTGAAGCTACGCACACCCATTGTGATATATTTGAGATCAATGCACCTGTTTACGACATTCCAACATTTGTTGCCTTTAATAAAGCACAACCCGTTTTAATTTGCGAACTTCTTACAAAATTTGAAAGCTCTTATTTTCATTTAGCCCAAACGCAGCTTCCTGCAAGAGCACCTCCCGCAACCCTCTAATTGGGTTAATTTTCTTTTTTTAACAATTTATTTTAAAATGCGGGAGCATTTACAGCAATGTTTATTAATAAACAAATAATAGCGTGTATACTGCTATTTCTTACCTTAATATGTCGTACGCAAACCTGCGACCTAAAGTTAAAAGGAATAGTAAGAGATGATGACAATAGCGAACATTTAGGTTTTGCTGTTATAAAACTTTTATACCCTGAAAGTATAATCCAAACTAACGAGAAGGGTGAATTTATTTTCGAGAACCTATGCAAGGGAAATTACAAAATTTTAATTCAGCATGTTGGTTGTAAAGACACCATTTTTTCGGTTGATCTTAATAAATCCAAAAAAATAATTTTTAATCTTCCACATAGTTATAATCAATTAAAAGATATAGAAATAGTTATAGAAAAAAAAACTGATGAAAACTTACCCCAGGCATTGGAAACTTTAACAATTAAAGATCTGGATAAAAGTAAGGGATTGCCTTTAGGCGAAGTTTTAAAAAGTGCAAACGGGGTAACAACATTTAATAATGGCGCAACCATTAGTAAACCCATGATCAATGGAATGCAAGGGTACCGTATTATGACTTTAAACAACGGCATACGCCAGGAAGGGCAAAATTGGGGAAATGAACACGCACCGGAAATAGATCCTTTTATTGCGCAAAAAATTACTGTTATAAGAGGTACCTCAACGGTGCGTTATGGCAGCGATGCTATTGGTGGTGTGATCTTAATAGAACCTAATTCTCTTCCTGATTCGGCATCAATTACA
The DNA here is from genome assembly GCA_030681615.1 of Bacteroidota bacterium. Classification (GTDB taxonomy): domain Bacteria; phylum Bacteroidota; class Bacteroidia; order B-17B0; family Aurantibacillaceae; genus Aurantibacillus. The sequence continues at coordinate 30,259 of JAUXSA010000138.1, read as the reverse complement.
GGAGAGTTTAATTCGGTTGGTGCAACTAATGGTAAATCGGGAATTATATCAGGTCAGTTGCAAGGTTATTTTGATAAAATAAAAGGCTTTAGCTGGCGCATGCAGGGAACTGTTAAACAAGGTGGTAGCATGAAAACGCCAACTTATTATTTAAAAAATACAGGTGTTGAAGAAAAGAATTTTTCTTATGCTTTGGCTTATCATGGCAAAAAATTTAATACTGAAATATTTTACAGTCAGTTTAATTCAACAATTGGTATTTTTTCAAGCGCACACATTGGTAATTTAACCGATTTGCAGGCTGCATTTAATCGCTCTAAGCCAACCGATTCTTTAGCAGTTTTTAGTTACGCAATAGATAGACCAAAACAAATAGCCGAACATGAATTGATAAAATTTAATTTTCATTTTCACACAGGTTTACGATCAAGATTTTATGCCAATTATGCATATCAATATAATAAACGCCAAGAGTACGATAAACACAAACCGCGAAATAATCAGCTCGCTGAACTTAATTTACCGGATTATGATTTTAGATTAACCACCCATTATGGTGAAGTTTTATGGGAGCATGATTATATAAACCGCTTTAGCGGAAAATTTGGCGCACAAGGACTGTACCAGGAAAATGCTTATACCGGAAGATATTTACTGCCCGGATTTTTTAGTGGTACCTGGGGAGTTTTTGCTCTGGAAAAATATGTATTAACAAAAATAGAGTTTGAAATTGGCGCAAGGTATGATGAAAGATATATTACACCGTATGTACTCGAGCAAAATCAATTTGTGCGTTACCATAATTCATTTAAGGGTTTTAGTTTTAATTCAGGTTTTATTTATAAGCCATTTACGAATCTTAAAACCAGTTTTTATGCCGCCAATGGATGGAGATCCCCGTCAGTAAACGAGCTTTATACAAATGGTCTTCATCATGGTACGGCCTCCATCGAGCGTGGGGATAAAAATCTCAAACCAGAAAAATCCTTCAACATTATAAGTAATACACAAACAAATTTTAAAAACATCGAAGCTGAATTCACAGTTTATAATTATTACTTTAATAATTTCATCTATTATTTTCCGGGCGATAAACCTGAGCTAACAATTCGTGGGGCTTTTCCAGTCTTTTTCTATAAACAAAATAACGCTGATATTTTTGGCACTGATGGTTCTGTAAAATATATATTCCCTGTTAATTTATATTTAAAATTAAGGGGCATGATGGTTCGTGGTTATAATTTAGACGACAAGCAACCCTTAATTTATATGCCAGCTGATAGGTTAGAAGGAACAATGGGCTACAACTTTAAAGATAAAAAAAACATCAAAGACAGCTATATTGAGTTAGTGTCGCAAGCAGTAAATAAACAGTTTCGTGTGCCAACTAATGTTGATTTTGCTCCTCCTCCAGAGAGATATTTTTTAGTAGGGGGTAATTTAAGTACAACGCTATTAATAAAGCGCCAACCTTTAATTTTTACTTTGTCTGTTACAAATGGTTTAAATACCATTTATAGAGATTATTTAGACAGGTTTAGATACTATAACGATGCTATTGGAACAAACATAACTTTTAGATTGCGTATGCCTTTTACTTTATACAATAAAAACAGAAAGAATAAATAAATAAATAAATAAATAAATAAAAACAAATGAAAACAACAACAAAAATGATTCTAAGTGCTGCTGTAGCAGTAGCATTAGTAGCGGTATCGTGTAAAAAAAAGGATAAAGATCCTGATCCAACACCACAGCCAACAACAACTGGTAATCCACCACCTAATGAACAAGAGATCATAACAACTTTTAAAGTATTAATAAATGATGGTACTACCACCGCTACTTATTTTTATAAAGACCCTGATGGCGATGGTGGAATTGCTGCTTTTTATGGTCCGGGTACTACAACAACTTCTACTCAAACAGACTCTGTAATAAATTTACTGGCAAATAAAAATTACACTGTTAATCTTTTATTGTTGGATGAAACGAAGAATCCTGTTGATACTATCAGTAATGAAGTTTTAGAAGAAGCAGCCGACCACATGTTCTTTTTTAATCAGCTAAGTCCAACAGCTTTGCCAAATGCATCTGTTACAATTAGCGGTACTAATTTAAGTATTTTTTATAAAGATACAGATGGAGCCACAACACCAAGGCCAATTGGTTTATTAACCGAGTGGATGACAGGAGTTGCTGCTGCTAAAAAAGAACTGAGTATTGAATTAAAACATCAACCAGGAGTAAAAAACGGAACTTATGCTCCGGGAGACGTTGATGCGGCTGTGCCATTTAAAATAAAAATTAATTAATTACTGCCTGCTGATTAAATAAAAATGAAGATGATTCGTAAATATATTTCATTATTAATGTTGGTATCGCTGCTTTTTCCGATTGTAGAAAAAGCTTTACATGATATTGAACATTTTAATGATGATAGCTGCGAAATAAAACACATTCATTTTTGTAAGGCAGAACATATTTGCTTTATATGTGATTATGTTTTTTCTTCATCATCAAATCCACCTGTTGCAAGCAACCGGGTAATCGTGTTTGGGCAATTAAGTATAATATTAATTTTAATAATTGCATTCAATACAATTATTTCCCAAAAATTTACTTTTACACTTCGGGGACCGCCTGTTTGTTAGAATTTATAAAATGATTTTATATTGCATTGCTACATCTACCAACTTAATGACATTCCACGAAATTTCTATATCGCCTCTTACTTATTAAGTTTCAAAAAAAAACAGAAATTCTTTTCCTGTTTTGATCTCAAGAAAATTAGTTTTATTTTTTACCTGGAATTAAACCGTTCACAAATTTAAAGATATTAAAGTAAACAGGTTTTTTGTACTCTTCAATATCTGAAGGCTCAGGAGTTTGTAATTTTGTTTGATTCCCAATAGAAAGAGAATTGGTGCTATACGGAAATAAAAAATTCGTATACGTTCTTGGTGTTGCAAACCATAAAGTGATAAGCAAAACAAAAACAGATAAAGATATTTTTATGACTTTGGTCTTAAGCATTTTACACTACAAAATAACAACATTCTTTCTGATCCGGCAAAAAATTAACAAATTCCTTAAAAAGTCCATAAACAGGCTTATTTTTTGTTCAATTGTTGTCTTTGTTTGGCCATATCCTCTAAACGTTTCTGGAAATTAGAAACTTTAGCGGGTTTTTTCATATTCGCTTCCAGTTGCGCCCTGATCTTGGCATCGCTGATAATTTTTTTCATGATCCAGTTCTGTAAGAATGTGAACATATTAGCTAAAAAGTAATACCAGCTTAAACCCGCAGCGTAATCATTCATTACCGCTAAAAAGATAACCGGCATAAAGTACATCATAAATTTCATGCCCGGCATTTGGTTATTTTGCTGTGGCATCATACTGCTGTTCATGTATGTGTAAACAAGTGTACTCACAAACATTAATAAGGCAAATAAACTTACGTGATCGCCATAAGCCCAATTTATGAAAGGTACATATCCAAAATCCCAAATGGTATCATAAGTACTTAGATCGGTAGCCCATAAAAAATCTTGTTGACGTAACTCAATAGCAGCAGGTATAAAAGCAAATAAGGCAATTAAAATAGGGAACTGTAATAATAAAGGAAAACAACCTGAAAGAGGATTAACCCCGGCCTTTCGATAGAGTGCCATTTGCTCCTGTTGTTTTTTCATTGGGTCGGGCGTCTTCTCGTACTTGGCGGCTAAAGCATCTGTCTCTGGCTTTAACACACGCATACGCGCACCGCTCATATATGTTTTGTAGGCAATAGGTAAAAGAACAATTTTAACGATGAGGGTTAAAATTAAAATTACAATACCCATATTCATAAAGTTTAACGAATCAAATAAAGGAATAACCATCCATTTATTGATGTAGCTAAAAATGCTCCAACCAGTTGGAACAATACTTTCAAGATCAAGTTCGTATTTACTTAATGTTTTATAATCATTTGGTCCGAAATAAAATTTAAAACCAAATTTTTCGTTTGGAAGATGTTGGTAAGGAATTCCAACCTCAGTTGATACAGCTTTTACAACTGTTTCAGAATTTGGGCGCGATGATGTTTTTATAAAACTTCCGCCTTTTGCAAAAGCATTGTCGGCAATAATTGCCGAGTTAAAATATTGTTGTTTAAAAGCTACCCATTTAATATCCGCATCATTTAATTCTTTTTCTTCGTCTTTTAAAGCGTTGATATAATCGGGGCTATTAATAGTTTGTTTAAAATAAATAGTAGCTGCCTTTTTTTCTAACTTGATATATTTTTCCTGGCTTGGATAAAGCATGCTCCAGTTTAATTGCAACTGGTCTTCGGTTTGAGAGATGATCTTATCCATTCCTACAAAACGAATTTCAGAACTAACCATGTAATCGTTTGGTTTTAACGAATAAGAAAATTCAATATAACTTCCAGGTTTAGAAGTTTCTAATTTTAGATCGATACTTGTAGCGGTTTGTTTTGCTGATCTAAAATAAAAACTATCTGTAGAAAAGATACGGGAACGATCGTAAGCGTTTAATTTTAAAGCGAAGTTTAAAGAATCGCGATCGAATAAAATTAAAGGTTCTGATTTTCCGGAACGGTGATATTTTTTTAATTCAACTTTTATTATTTGCGCACCCTTGTTTAAAATGGTGGCTTTAATATTTTCGTTCTCAATGGTAAAAGTTTCTTCTTTACCTGTAACAGCAGGTGTAAAATCTTTATACTGATCGGTTAATAAAACTGTTTTTGCAGAATCTGTTAAAGCAGAAATTGTAAGATCAGATGCATTTATCTTTAAAGTATCCGATGCTTTCTTTACGGCAGCGTCTTTTGCCATTAATTCGGCCTCTGCTTTTTTCTGAACCAGCGCAATAGAATCTTTTATTGCTTTGTTACGCGCTATTGTTTCTTTTGAAGGGCCACTTATATATAACCAAATACCTAAAATTCCGGCAATTAATCCTAATCCAATTAACGATTTCTTATCCACAGTTTACTAATTTAAAACGAGGCAAATTTAGCATTTTTTGAAAGATTATCGCTCAGAAAAATTCACAAAAGGGATAAAAGGTAATTTAGAATTTTTCGCCTTCCAGTTTGGCCACAACGGCGCTAGCTACAGCGTTACCTACCACATTAGTTGCGCTACGACCCATATCCAGAAATTGATCAACCGCAAGAAGCAATAACAGCCCTTCGCCGGGGATCTTGAACATGCTTAACATGCCGGCAATAACCACCAGCGAGGCGCGGGGAACACCGGCCATACCTTTACTTGTAATTAAAAGGATGAGCATCATTTTTATCTGGTCGGCCATGCTAAGGTCGATACCGTAACTTTGAGCGATAAAAACCGTGGCAAAGGTCATATACATGATGCTACCATCGAGGTTAAAAGAGTATCCAAGAGGTAAAACAAAACTTACTATACGGTTGCTGATGCCATGTTTTTCAAGAGCCTCAATGGTCTTTGGCATGGCGCTTTCGCTACTGGCGGTACTAAAAGCCAGCAAGATTGGTTCCTTAATATCCTTTAACAGTTTAAAATAATTGATTTTAAACGCTAAACTGATCACATACAAGACAACGAATACAAAAAAGACTAAACCTCCAAAAAAACATAACACTAAATTGCGATAACCAACCAAAACATCAAGCCCCTGCTGTATGACGACCGCCGTAATGGCTCCAAAAACGCCTATTGGCGCAAAGTTCATTACAAAATTAGTAACCTTGAACATTACATGACTTAAACTATCAAAAGCCCTGATGATGGGTTTACCATGCTCGCCAATACTTGCGGCAGCCACACCAAAAAATAAAGCAAATACAACTATTGGCAGGATATCGTTGGCCGCCATAGCGCGTATGATACTTTCGGGAATAACATGATCTATAAAATTAGAAGAGGTTTGTGCTGAAGCCTTCACACCTGTTGAAGCATTAACTTCAGGTTTCTTAAGGTCCATCACTTTTCCGGGTTCAAACACATTTACGATCACCAATCCGAGAGCCAAAGCAATTAAGGTGGCAGAAGTAAAATAAACAAGCGTCTTTAACCCTATCCGACCCACACTTTTAAAATCACCTACTTTGGAAACACCGATTACCAAAACCGCTAAAACCAGGGGCGCAATGATCATTTTAATAAGGTGCAAAAAAATATCGCTTAAAATTGAATAGTTAGATGCAATATTTTTTTTTTCTTCAACGAAACATTTTTCCTCATACTTAACAATAGCATTTTCTACTTGCTCCTTTACCTTAGGATTTGTTATTGAGCTTAATTTGCTTCTATCGTATTTAAATTGATTGTTTGTAATGGATTTGTTTATTAAATAACCAAGGATCAAGCCAACGATCATGGTTAGAATAATAAAACTTATTAATTTATTTTTTTTGAAATAATTCATATTATAATACTTCCTGTAACACTTCCATTTTCATTCCGCGCGAACCTTTAATTAAAATAGTATTATCAGATACATTCAGGTCTTTTAAATACGTTAAACATTCTTGCGTGGTCTTAAATTTTTTAAATGGGTTGTCGAGCTTAAAAAATTCGTTGCCAACTAACACCACATTATTTAATTTTTTTTCCTGCAGCAAGTTAACTATTTTTTGATGTTCGTCGTGACTAAATTCTCCTAATTCGAACATATCGCCCAGGAGCAGTAATTTTTTATCGGAGCGATAATTGGCAAAATTTTCAATAGCTGCCCACATACTGTTGGGGTTGGCATTGTAGGCATCCAGCAAAATGGTATTACGCTTCGTTTTTACCAATTGAGAGCGGTTCATATTAGGTAAATAGTTCTCTAAAGCATCTTTAATAAGCCCATCTTCTACTTTAAAATAATTTCCTACACAGGCTGCGGTAAGGCAATTAATAAAATTATACGAACCAACAATTTGTGTGTTGATCACCGGCAATTTATTAAAATCTTTTTCGTTGTAACGCGTGGTGTATTTTAAACTTACGGTTTCGGCAGTGGTGCAATCTTTTCCAATTACATCATATAGTTTTTTACAACCGTAAGTGATCTTATCATTATTAAAAGCAAGGTCATACAAAACTTCATCATCTCCATTTACAAACACCTTTCCGCTCTTTGTTTTAATGTATTTGTATAATTCGCTCTTTCCTTTTTTAATGCCCTCTTCCCCGCCAAAGCCCTCTAAATGAGCTTTTCCAATGTTAGTGATCAATCCGAAATCAGGTTCTGCGATCTCACACAGTTCATTTATTTCTCCCTGGTGATTAGCGCCCATTTCTATAATTGCAAATTCATGCTCTGCTTTTATATTTAATAAAGTAAGCGGCACACCTATATGATTATTTAAATTACCAATGGTTGCAAGGGTTTTAAATTTTTTAGAAAGTATAGCGTTAATTAATTCTTTGTTGGTTGTTTTTCCGTTGCTGCCGGTAATGGCTAAGAAGGGAATTGTAAATTGCCTGCGATGATAAGTGGCTAAGACTTGCAGCGCTTTTAAAACATCGGCAACCAAAACAACTTTTGGGCCGGTAACATATTTTTCTTCATCAACTACTGCTATACTACAACCAGCCTCAATTGCTTTTTGTGCAAATTCGTTAGCATTAAAATTGCCACCTTTTAATGCAAAGAAAACAGAGCCTGATTCCAGTTTGCGCGTATCTGTACAGATCTTTTGACCTGCTTTTAAATAAAACGTATACAGTTCTTCAACCGAAATAAATTTAGACATGGTACAAAATAAAAAAAACCCTTAAGCTATTTGCTTAAGGGTTTTGTTATATTATTAACAATATTATTTTCCTAATCCAACAGGGCTACCTACGCGTGTCATAGCACAACGGAAACCTAACCATGCGTTAGCCTGGCGTTGATCTAAGAACCTACGTACGCCTGGATTTAAGAAGTATGCACGGTCTCTCCAGCTACCACCTTTATAAACACGTGATTTATCATTTACTAAAGATGTTTTTGCATATTCATACATCATCTTATCAGATTTTTCAGCATATGCGTCTTCACCTTCTTCGTAGAAGATACTAGAGTTAACATCACCATCCATATAATTAATATAGTCGGCTGTTTTATAATTTCTACGCTCATCTAAATTATCCGTAGATACTGCACTGGAAACTTCTCTCCATTGCACACGTCCGGGGATGTCTGATTTACCTTCTTGAGTAGCATTGTTGTTACCGTTAATATCATTTGTCATGATAGTTAATACGCTATCAACAACCTCAGCTGTTTCGCCGCTCACACCGTGAGTTGTAGGAGTATTAACTTTATGCTTGAATTTCTGATAAACAGGTCCGTCAACGTTAGTAAGGATCTCTCCACCTAAACCACCAATTAAGGTAGTACTATCACGTTTTTGTGTAGTAAATACATTACCACGGAAAGGACGGAACTCATCAGCATCCTGTAACGTGTTAGGGCGATAAACGTCCATTACCCACTCACACACGTTACCTGACATGTTATATAAACCATAATCATTTGGCCAGTATGAATAAACCGGAGCAGTAACGTCGGCGTTATCATTTAAGAAGCCTGCAGTACCCATGTAGTCACCGGCACCACGTACGAAGTTAGCATTGATCTGACCCATATATTTATCAGTAGCGTTACGAACACCGTGTCCGTTCCAAGGATAGATACGACGATCTGTGATACGCTCACCAATAGTATTACCAATTAAACCATAAGCAGCATATTCCCACTCAGCTTCTGTTGGTAGACGGTATTTTGGTAAAAAGATACCATCTTCCATACGTACATCGCGCTCTGGATTTTGCTCGTCAAAAGAAGGTAATTTTTGTTTTAATTGTCCTTGCCATTTACCTGATAAATAAGCTTCAGTAGAGAAATAATCCTGATCTGAAGGGCTTGGAACGTGTTCCAATAAACCTTCACGAATTAAGATGAATTCGTTAACACGGTCAGTTCTCCAGGCGCAAAAATCATTTGCCTGTAACCAGTTAACGCCAACTACCGGATAATCACGGTAAGCCGGGTGACGTAAATAATATTCAACGTAAGGCTCGTTATAAGCTAATTTTTCGCGCCAAACCAAAGTATCAGGCAACGCCTTATAATAAATATCCGGGAAAGTTGGTCCAAATACACGGCTTGTCCAGAATAAATACTCTAAATAAGAGAAATTACTTACCTCTGTCTCATCCATATAAAATGAAGAGATCGTAACCCTGCGGGCCACGTTGTTCCATTCATAGGTAACATCTGTTTCTGTACGTCCCATAGAAAAGGTACCGCCTTCAATAAGCACAAGGCCCGGTCCTGTTTCCTGCTCCTCGTAAGGTGGTTTTTCAAAACCGCCGTTAGTAGGATCATTATAAGCCCAACCTGTAACTGGTGAGCGTTCCTGAGAACATGAAACCACAATTGCTGCCATAATTAAGGCTAACGATCCTGGTTTTTTTATCCATTTTATATTCATAGTATTAACTATTGGTACAACGCTATAACGTTATTTTATTTAAAAGGTTACAAAAATAATTAAAATGATGGACAACTGATAGTACGATATTTCTTACGTTTTGGCTTACATTCGAACTGGATCTGCAACGAAATTTCGTGCGAGCCCGCCGTGTTACCACTTAATTTTGAGACAGTTATGTCATAACTGTAGCCAAATTTAAAATTAGCGTTTTGAATACCTACAAGGGCAATAACAGCATCCGCATTTCTATACCATAAACCTGCTACAAAAGCACCTTTAACATAATAAAGACCTAAATTAAGCTGGCTGAACTTTTGTTGTTGTTGAAATAAGATGTTTGGCGACAGGTAGCTGGCATTACCTTTTTCTAATGGGATAATTGCCCCAGCGTGACCTGTAAATTTAGCCGGTAGTTTTGAAGTACCTAATAAACCTTCATCAGGCTGATTAATATGGTGAGCTGCAAAACCAAAGAAATAATATTTGCTGTAACCTAATAAACCAGCAGAAAAATCGGCATTACGTTTGCTTTGAGAAGGTACAGCTTCTTGTGTATTCCACACGAAACCTCTTCTGGCATCAATCATATCACCAAAATTTAATTTTGTTTTATCTAAAGATTTTTGCATATAAGTTGCCTGGATTCCGAATTTTAAAGAGAATTCCCTTGTTACGGCAGCATGGTATGAATACAAGATACTAAAATTTGTTGTTTTTAAAGTTCCTCTAGCCTGATCATCAGTAGTAACTAAAGCGCCTATTCCACCGGCTAATGCATCTAAGTGCATATCGTAAGAAGCAGAGTAAGTTACGTAAGTACCCGAAAGGTTGGGCCATTGGTTACGATAGTTCAGGCATATCCTTGGACATCTTGCAGTGCCTGCAAAAGCAGGGTTCAAGTATAAAGGGTTCGCGTAGAATTGCGTGAATTGTGGATCTTGCGCTTTTAAGTCTAATAAAAACACTGAGAACACTAATAATGGTAACAGTATGCGTCGATTCATAAAAATTGTTAACCTAACCTATTCTACAAATATATAAAAACCTTTTCAAAAACAAAAATAAATCTTAACAATAATTTGATACCTAAATCGTTTATATGTTGTAAATCCTTTAATTTTACCAAATATATGATTTTTCTTAGAAATAGCATTTTTGTTGTAGGTTTTATTTTTAGTAGTTCTCTCTTTAGTCAAAGAAACTTAGCTCAAAATCTAAATATTGAGCAAACAACTAAAAATAAAACTTCAAATATAATTTCTTCTAATCAAATTGATTCAGTTTTACTTAAAGTTGAAATGAAAAATGCACATTACGATCACAAAAAAAATAACCTTCCATACTTTCTCATATCAAGGGCTACGCCATATAATCAAAATGCAAAGCCTACTTTAATAATTCAAAAAACAGAAATAGTTACAGAGCCTCACGCTACGAATATTAAAAAACAATTTGGTAAATTTTTAACCCAAAATTTTGAGCTTATTTCAACCCAAAGTTTATGCAAAAATGAGAACCTCAATCAACATCGTTTAATTCCATTTAGATTAAATAGTTTAAACCAGGTTGAAGAATTAATTGATCATTCTGTTACCTGGCAAATCGCTACCGATAATAACCGCCGGGCCAACAGCGCCACAGCTTTTAAGAATAACTCTATTTTAGCTACCGGCGATTGGTTTAAAATCGGTATAACTAAAACTGGTTTTTATAAAATTGACAAACAATTTTTAGCGGCCATGGGTGTAAATTTAAATGGCCTTAATCCCAAGAACATAAGGGTTTATGGTAACGGTGGCAGAATGTTACCCGAATTAAATTCGGCTTTCAGATATGATGATCTTGAAGAAAATGCCATACAGGTTATTGGCGAAAGTGATAATGTTTTTAATGATACAGATTACATTTTATTTTATGGCCGCGACGCTACCGGCTGGACAAAAACAGGTGCGCAAACGGGTTTAAAGTTCAGGCACGAAAAAAATCTTTACAGCGATACAAGTTTTTATTTTATCAATGTTGATCTTGGTGCAGGAAAACGTGTTGCCTCTCCCCCTGCAATAACAGTGCCTTCCAACATTACAAGCACCTCTTACGATTATTATAATTACACCGAAAGTAATCAAACAAATTTCGTAAAAAGCGGTCGCCAGTTTTATGGCGAATATTTTGATATTACTACCAATTATGGGTTTAACTGGAGTGATGGCAATTTTGTTGTGGGCGACACCATTGTGTCTGAAGTAACTATTGCCGGAAGGGGCATTGCCGGCGGCATATACCAGGTAAGTGGTGCAGGATTAAATTATACTTTAAGCACAGGCGCTGTTAATGTAAATAATTACCTGGCCGATTATGTGGCCGACGCTACTAAACAAGGTAAAGGATTATTGAACGATGCTAACATAATTAGTTTAAATATTTCAAAACAAACCTCTAATTGCATAGCCTGGTTAGATAAGATAACTATAAATGCCCGCAGAAATTTAACTTTTACCAATAAACAATTTGAATTCAGAGATACAAGGATAACCGCTCCGGGCAATATTTGCAGTTTTAATATTACAAATTTACAAGCCCTAACACCAATTCTTTGGAATATAACCGATCCAATTAATCCATACGCGCAAGCCTACACAGGCAGCGGTATAATTAATTTTATTGCAAATGCCGACTCTTTAAATACGTATGCAGTTACATCTACTATAGACCTTTATACGCCTAAATTTGTAGGCAAAATTGCTAATCAAAACCTGCACAATGTGCAACAGGCAGATTATGTTGTTATTACACATCCATTATTTACAGCGCAGGCACAACGTCTAGCAAACCTTCATCAGCAGCAGGAAGGATTAACTTATGTTGTTGCAACAATTGACCAGATCTATAACGAGTTTAGCAGTGGAAGACCCGATATTTCAGGAATCAGGGATTTTATACGGATGCTTTACAGCAGAAATATTTCTTCAGGCAAACAAGTAAAATATGTTGTTTTGGTTGGAGATGGTTCTTATGATAACATAAACAGAAATGTATTAACCAACAGTAATTTAATTCCAACCTACGAAACGTTAGATTCAAAATCTTTTTTGAACAGCACAGCATCTGATGATTTTTACGGACTAATGGACCCTAATGAAGGTGCCAATGCAGAAGGCGTTGGTACTATGGATATTGGTGTTGGCCGCTTAACATGCAAAAATTTAAACGAAGTCACTAATGTTGTAAATAAAATTGAGAATTATTATAGAAAAGATCCTGACTTTAAAATTGAAGAATCAACTCCTGAAAATTGTAACACAACTACTGCATCACCATTTGGCGACTGGAGAAATTGGGTTGTTTTCCTTGGTGATGATGAAGATCAATCAACACACATGTACCAGGCAGATCAGTTATCCAACGTTTTACATTCTACATATCCTAATTATAATATTGATAAAATTTATCTTGATTCGTATCAGCAATTCTCTACTCCCGGCGGACAAAGATATCCTGATGCTGCCGAAGATCTTTTACGTCGTTTTAAAAAAGGTGCGCTGGTATTTAATTACACCGGTCATGGCGGCGAAGTTGGAATTACAGGTGAAAGGATCTTAGATGTGCCAACCATTAACGCACTGGATAATTTTAACAGACTACCACTTTTTGTAACAGCAACCTGCGAGTTTAGCCGATATGATGATCCGAGCAGAACTTCAGCCGGTGAGCTTTGTCTTTTAAATCCAAAAGGCGGTTCAATTGCATTATTAACTACTTGCCGCCTTGCATTTTCCTCTACCAATTTTGTTTTAAATACTAGCTTATTTAGTTATTTATTTAAAAAATTGCCAAATGGAAAAATGCCTGCATTAGGAGATGTTATCCAGGAAACAAAAGCAATTTTAGGACAATCTATTTACTACGCAAACTTCCATTTGTTAGGCGATCCGGCATTGCCACTGGCCTACCCAAAACAAAAGGTTATTACCTCTAAAATAAATAATAACCTTGTTACTCCCACAAGTATTGATACAATTGCTGCACTTGCAAAAATAACGGTTACGGGCTTTGTTGCAGATACAATGGGAAATAAATTATCGAATTTTAATGGTATCGTTTATCCAACCGTTTTTGATAAAGAAGAGAATCTCACCTGTTTATTGAACGATGCCGACTCTTATTATAATACCTTAGGTGTTCCGTTTAATTTTACACTTCAAAAAAATATTTTATACCATGGTAAAGCTCAGGTAACCAACGGCGATTTTTCATTTACATTCATCGTTCCAAAAGATATAAGTTTTGCTATAGGGCCAGGTAAAATAAGTTATTATGCAACTAACGGACAAACAGATGCAACAGGCTATACCGATAAAGTAAAAGTTGGTGGCAGCGCTAAAAATCCGATCATCGATAATGATCCGCCGCAACTAAGCATCTATTTAAACGAGAAAGGTTTTGTAAGTGGCGGCACCACCAATGAAAAGCCGATTTTATACGCTAACCTTACCGATTCTAGCGGTATAAATACAGTTGGATCAAGCATCGGACATGATATTACCGTTATTTTAGACGAGAACAGCAGTAAACCTACTGTTTTAAATGATTATTACGAGGCCAATTTAAACAGTTATCAAAGTGGTAAATTACGTTATCCATTTGATGAATTGGCCGAAGGCAACCACCGACTAACCTTTAAGGCATGGGATATTCAAAACAATTCAGCTACAGTTAGTTCAGATTTTGTTGTTGCGCACAGTGCAGAATTGGCTTTAACACATGTTTTAAATTATCCTAATCCATTCACAACCACTACTAAATTTTATTTAGAGCATAACCAGGCCTGCAATCCTTTAAAAATTACTATCCAAATATTTACAATAAGCGGCAAAGTGGTTAAAACCATTCAAAAAAATGTAACATGTGAAGGATTTAGGCCTGAAGGCATTGACTGGGATGGAAAAGATGAATATGGCGACAAACTGGGAAGAGGTGTTTACGTTTATAAATTGGCTATAATTAACACCGAAAATCAAAAAGCTGAAAAAACTGAAAAATTAGTTATACTAAATTAGTAAATTTGCCGTTTATCTTTGTTTACACGGCTTATCCGAAACAATTGAATGAATAAAAGTATCTTAATAATAACATGTGTTCTTGCCACCAGATCTGTATTTGGGCAGATCAGCAGTTCGCAAATTGGTGGGCAAACCATCAACCCTATAACTACAGCGGTTCCTTTCTTATTAATCAGTCCTGACAGTAAACAAGGAGGCATGGGAGATGTTGGCGCTGCCACCGATCCTGATATTAACTCCATCCATTGGAATGGCAGTAAACTGGCTTTTACCGATAAAAAATTTGGTGTAGGTTTTACTGTTACCCCATGGTTAAGATTATTGGTGCCTGATATTAATTTGTATTATTTGGGTGGTTACGCCAAGGTTAATAAAAGAACGGCTATTGGTGGTTCTTTACGCTACTTTAGTTTGGGTAATATTGAACTTACCAATGCAACCGGCGTAAAAACAGGCGATTTTAAACCAAACGAATTTGCGGTCGATCTTGCTGTTTCTCAAAAATTATCCGATCATTTTGCTTTAGGTGTTGCTATGCGTTACATTAATTCAAGTATTAGTCGCGTTTATTTTAACGGAAGCCAGGGAAACGCTGCAAGTACTGCCGCTGTTGACGTGAGCATGTATTACAAATCCAATAAATTTAAAATGGGCGAGAAAAAAGCGGTATACACCGGTGGTTTAGCCTTTACTAATATTGGTGCAAAAATTAAATACTCAAACGATCAAAACTTTATTCCAATGAATATGCGTTTGGGTAACGGTTTAAAAACAGATATTGATGAGTTTAATACAATAGGTGTGTATGTTGATTTTAATAAATTGTTAGTGCCTACCCCACCAATTTACAAATACAAAAAAGACGCTAACGGTAACCCAACAACCGAAATTGAAATTGACCCGGCCACAAACGCCAAAGTAATTGAAAAAGGAAAAGACCCCAATGTGCCGGTAGCACAAGGTATTCTTCAATCCTTTAATGATGCCCCGGGTGGATTTAAAGAAGAGTTACAGGAAGTAAACATTTGCACTGGTCTTGAGTATTGGTACAATAACACTTTTGCTGTAAGAACAGGTTATTTTTACGAACCAAAAACAAAAGGTTCACGCCAGTTCTTTACTGTAGGTATGGGTTTTAAATTTAAAGTTATTAATGTAGATGGTTCTTATTTGATCCCAACTTTATTAAATAACCCGCTTCAACGTACCTGGAGAATAACCCTGAGCTTTAATTTTGACGCGGCAAGCAAGGAAAAAGACCCTGCTGCAGTTGCCCCTTAAATTCATTATAAATACTCTTTTCACAACCGCTTGTGCATAATTGCACAGCTTACAGGTAATTTCGTGCGCTGCAATTGAGATATTTGTGTTATGCGCATCTTAAAAATCTCCTTTCCAATTGTTGCTTTATTTATTTTATTTGCCTGTTCAGATCCTGAACAACAAAAAGATACAAGAACAATTTTTAGCTATAACGAAATGGCCGGAATAACTTCGTTAGATCCTGCCGCCGCTATTAGCTTCGAAAACATTTGGCCGGTAAATCAAATCTTTAACGGTCTTGTTCAAATGGATGATCAATTAAATGTGATTCCCTGCATCGCAAGAAAATTTACTATAAGCGATGACGGATTGGTTTATACTTTTAATTTAAGAAGCGATGTTTATTTCCAGGACAACCAATGTTTTGAAAGCACCAGAGGAAGACGTGTAGTTGCAAAAGATTTTGTTTATAGTTTTAATCGTTTGTATGATAGCAAAGTAAGCAGTGCCTCTACTTTATTAAATAATATTGATAGGAGTGAAAAGACCGAATACAAAGGCTTTCAATCATTAAACGATTCAACATTGGTGATCAGATTAAAAGAACCTTTCAGTGCCTTCCTAAGTATTTTAACCATGAAATTTTTTAGTGTTGTACCTTATGAAGCCATTGAATTTTACAAGACAGATTTTAGAAGGAATCCTGTAGGTACTGGTCCTTTTGCTTTTAAAATGTGGGAAGAAGGTACCAAACTTATTCTTGTAAAAAATGTAAATTATTTTGAACGGGATGAAAAAGGTATTCGCCTCCCCTACTTAGATGCAGTTTCTGTTTCGTTTGTAAAAGACCGCGAGACCGCTTTTATGGAATTACTCAATGGCAAGTTTGATATATTGAGTGGCGCCGATGCTTTTAATATTAATGAAGTGTTGGATAAAGAAGGCGATCTAAGGGATATTTACACAAGTAAATTTTATTTGCAAAAACAAACATTTTTAAAAACAGATTATATCGGGATCTTAATTGATGAAAAAATTGAATCGGTTCGTAATTCTCCTTTAAGATTAAAATCCATTCGTAAAGCAATTAACTATGCTTTCGATAGGGATAAAATGATCAAATATTTAAGAAATAATATTGGTACTGCTGCTCATGCCGGCTTTATTCCAAAAGGAATGAAAAGTTACGATCCGGCAAAAGTAAAAGGCTATTCTTACAATCCTGATTTTGCAAGAGAACTTTTAAAAGACGCTGGCTACCCAGGCGGAAAAGGTTTACCAGAAATTACTTTGCACACAACCGATAATATTGCCAGCAAAGAACAGGTAGAATTTATTCAATCAGAATTAGCTAAATGCGGTATCAATTTACAAATAAGTATCGAAAAAAAATCTGTTCTAACACAAGCAGTAAGCAATTGTGAATACGAGATGTTTAAAAAATCATGGGTAGGCGATTATGCAGACGAAGAAAACTTTATGACACTTTTTTATAGCAAGAATTTTTCGCCACAGGGTGTAAATTATTTTCACTATAAAAATCCAGCATTTGATGAAGCTTTTGAAAAAGCACAACGTGAAACAAATGAAGCCATAAAAATTGATCTGTATCAAAAAATGGACCGCATGATCATTGATGATGCACCGGTTATTCCGTTGTATTACGACCAGGTTATTCGTCTGGTAAATCATAAAATAAAAGGTTTAGGCAATAACTCTATGAACCTTTTGAATTTAAAAACTGTTGTAAAAGAAAATTAGTACTCCTCTCTTTTTGATAGAACGGAAAAGTAACGCTATGCAAAAAATACTTTTTGTTTGTTTGGGTAATATCTGCCGCTCACCATTAGCCGAAGGTATTATGTTGCATTTAAAAAACAAGTACAATTTAAATGTAGAAATAGATTCGGCAGGAACGGCCGGCTATCATATTGGAGAGGCTCCGGATAAACGAACAATTACTAACGCAAAAAATAACGGCGTAGATCTTTCTTCACTTCGGGCAAGACAGTTCGATAAAAAAGATCTTGATATTTTTGATAAGATCTATGTAATGGATCACAGCAACTTAAGAAATGTTTTAGCCCTTGCAAAAGATCAAAAGCAAAAAGATAAAGTAAGTTTATTTTTAAATGCTGTTTATCCCGGCAAAGATCTTGAGGTACCCGATCCATATTATGGCACCGAACAAGGTTTTGAGGATGTTTTTCAATTGGTGTATAAAGCCTGCGAAATTTTCAGCTCGCAGTTTAAGACCACAGTTTAACTTTTTTTGATCAAGATCAATTCGCCTTTTTTGTGTAATTTCGTTTACATGCGCAAAAAAAGAGCAAATTTTAAGTTAAACTTTCTTCAAAATTTAATATCAAAGAACTAATGAGGATCTTTTTTGCGTTTATAACTACCCTGCTTTTTATACAAATTTCGTTTGCGCAAAGCGATTCCTTAACAAAACAAAAAGTAGATTCCTTAACAAAAAAATTGGTGCTCGATTCTTTGCACACCTATCGTTTTAAAAAACTGCGTCCATACGCCAATATTGATAGCCGCAATTCTTTTGTTCCTTCAAACCTAACTAATTTAAGCGGTTTTCAGTTAGGTATTATTGTTAATGAGTACCATACATTTGGTTTAGGTCTTTACACGCTCACAAAATTCTCAAAAAGCAATTCACCTTTAAATGCTATTTCAGAATTTAACCGTTTTGGATATGTGAATGTTTTTTACGAATATTTTTTATTGAACCGGCGTTATCTCGAAATAGACCTGCCTTTTGAAGTAGGTGTTGGTGGTTTCAAGGCAAATCTGCGCGATACATCTGCAACCGGGATCAGTAACATCTCTAAATGGTTCGTACCATTGGGTGCGGGCGTTAAGTTTATTGTTAAACCTGCGAGATGGATAGGTATCTCCTCAATGATCGGCTACCGTTATATTCCTTACAAACAGAATTTGCTTGATTATGACGGTTTATATTATTCGCTTGGGGTTTGGATAGATTTCAGGCAAATATACCGCGATATCAAGTATTATGGCGTTCAAAAGAAAAAATACAGAAGGGATGTCCAAAATGTTCTCTTAAATTGATAGCATTTAACCTTTATTTAATAAGGGCTATTCAGTAAAAATTTTATCTTTGCCCTTCTAAAATAAAAACTATGTCAGCAGCAAATAAAGGTCCGGTTTCAAAATTTGTAGAAACTCATTATAAACATTTTAACGCCGCAGCTTTAGTTGATGCTGCTAAAGGTTATGAAACCCATTTAACCGAAGGTGGTAAAATGATGGTTACTCTTGCAGGTGCCATGAGCACAGCCGAGTTAGGAAAATCATTGGCAGAAATGATCCGCCAGGGAAAAATTGATATTATTTCTTGTACGGGTGCTAACTTAGAAGAAGATATTATGAATTTGGTAGCACACAGCCATTACAAACGTGTTCCGAATTACCGCGATCTTTCGCCGCAGGACGAGTGGGATCTTTTAGAGAACCACTACAACCGCGTTACAGATACTTGTATTCCTGAAGAAGAAGCATTCCGTCGTTTACAAAAACATATTTATAAGATCTGGAAAGATGCGGATACAAAAGGAGAGCGTTTTTTTCCACATGAATTTATGTACAAGATTTTATTGAGTGGCGAATTAAAACAGTATTATGAGATCGATCCAAAAGACAGTTGGATGCTAGCTGCGGCAGAACGTAACTTACCAATGGTTGTTCCGGGTTGGGAAGATAGTACAATGGGAAATATTTTTGCTTCTTATGTTATTAAGAACGAAATAAAAGCAAGCACCATGAAAAGTGGTATTGAATATATGGCCTGGTTGGCAGATTGGTATCCAAAGAACAGTGGTGGTAAAGGCGTAGGCTTTTTTCAAATTGGTGGTGGTATCGCAGGCGATTTCCCAATTTGTGTTGTACCCATGTTATACCAGGATATGGAAATGACAAACATTCCTTTCTGGAGTTATTTTTGCCAGATCTCTGATTCAACTACCTCATATGGTTCTTATTCAGGGGCGGTGCCAAACGAAAAAATTACCTGGGGTAAATTAGATATTAATACACCAAAATTTATTGTAGAAAGTGATGCAACAATTGTTGCGCCATTAATATTTGCATGGATATTGGGTTGGTAAAAAAAATATTGATCTTAAGCCATTGTTTTTATAAAACAATGGCTTTTTTATTTTGTACTACTAATTCCAATTGTTTGTTTATTAATTCCTGAGGTGAATCATCAATCAGAATTCCTAAATTTAATTGTTCGATACGCTTAACATTCCATTCTTGCTCAAAATGGCTTGTTAAACAAAGCATATATGTTTTATGTCTTAGCGCTTCGTATATTGTTCCATTTCCTCCATGGCAAATTAAAAAAGAACATCTTGGCAAGATCTTTTCAAGGTTTACAAAATCTTTATGATAAACATGATTTCCGTTTATTACCTGCTCTTGATCTCCTGCTACAATAATATTTACACACGAATATTCTTTTTCCGATAAAAAGGATAATGCTTTTATATTGCCACTACTGCCCAAACACACACAAATAGTTGGCTTTGTTTGGTCCAGTTGAGCTAATAACGGTAACTCGTCCTGCTTTGATGAAAAAAGCAGCGGACCAATTACTTTATAATTTTTAGGTAAATTTTTTTGGGGAAACAAATAAATTTCATCGCAAATTAAATTTTCATCACCTTCAAGCTCACTGAGGTAATCCGTAATATTTCTGAGTCCGTACTTTTTTCTTATGTTGCGAAATGGTTTATGTATTTGCTTAAATGCCATTCTCTCGGCAAATGCTGTTATTGTATCTGCAATTTTGGGTGGCAGCTTTGAAACATATTGATAGCTATAATGATTTCGTGATACAGGCCTTACATGAGCATAAAACCTGGTCATATAACCATTCATCAGGGAAATGTATTTAACACCTAAAATTTCAGCAGCCATCTTTAAGGTTGGAGATGTATCACCAATTACCATGTAAGGCTTATAGTCTTTAATAACCTGCTTTTGTGCTAAAAAAATATTTTCTATACTATTTAAATTTAGCCACGAAAAATCAAATTTTCCAGCACAGTTCATTACTTCCTGGGAATTAAATGTTTCTACTTTGAATGAACCAAAGCCTGCCTTTTTTACAAAAACATCATATTTATCTGAATGAGCGAATAAAATATCATACTCTTTATAATTTTGAGCTAAAGTAATACACCGCAGGTAGTGCGACATAAGATCAAAAGGAAATATCAGAATCCTCTTTTTAAGCATTTTTTTTCTTTAATTTTTCAAATGCAAAAATATTCAGCAACAATAAGAGCATTCCATAAAAAAAATCTTCAATAGGAATTGTGAGTATTCTTATTCCAAGATTTTCTTCGTTATTATACCAAACTACAGGCTCTTCTATTCCCGTGCCCGTAAGAATTCCATTTACGATAAAAAAAGGAAACAATATTATAAGAAACATAAAATAAAAAGCTGACAGCCATTTTTCTTTTTGAATGAAAGCAACATCAATGATCATTAAAGCAAGGGCCAAAAACGTAATGCACGTATATAACTTTGCAACATTAAAAAAACCTACAATTAATAAGCCTATAACTAAAATAGAAGATATTAAACCAACCGAATAGGTTTTTAACTTTGGATAAAATAAATTAAAGCAATGATATGTGAATACACTTGAGTAGGGAATACAAATAAAAAACAGTACTTCTTCCAGCGGGAGGTTAAACAATTTAACGCCTAAGATATAACGATCATTAAAACCCCAAACACCGATCTTAGTATAAAGAATATCCCAAGCTAGAAAAATAACTGATATCAGTAAATTTGCAGGCCAGAAACCGGGCCAAAACTTATAAAAATTAATTTTTGGATGAAAACTAAAAATAAAAGGAACAATAAATGCTCCAATATTAATTAACAGGTAGGTTAAATTAGCCGGCATTTTTTTTAACGTCTTTAAAATATTTTAATGGTGCCCAAAGCATACCAAAACATTCTCCATCTTCTTTACCCAAATGTTTATGGTGTACTTTATGCGCTTTTCGAATAGCCCTAAAATAAATTGAATTAGCGTTTCGCAGTAATTTTATACGCTGATGTATAAAAATATCATGAATGAAAAAATAAGCAAATCCATAAAAAGTAATACCAAGGCCTATCCAAAATGGGATAGAAAAGTCTTGAAAACCAAAAGCAAAACAAATAATTGCAGGTGTAGCAAAAATAAAAAAGAAAGAATCGTTATGTTCGAACGTTTTGTTATCGTGCGGCACATGATGATCTTTGTGTAATTTCCATAACAAGCCATGCATAATATATTTATGCGCAAGCCATGCTACACCTTCCATGGCTACAAACGAAACAATAACAATACAAATATTAATCATTAAATTCATTACACTTCTTTTACTTAAAAAATGCTTTTTCTTCTTTAGCACAATATTTAGAAGACTGCATAAACTCCTTAATACGCGCTTTAAGATCTTTATCTTCCAAACTTGTATATCCGCTACGTATCTCTTTTTTGTCGTCTACAATTTGACCACTGTAACCTAAAAATATTGGTGCGTTTGTTTGAACGCAAAAGCGCAAAAATCTTAATTCAATATTTTTAGGGTCAGAATCAATTGCATTATCCAGCAAGCCTTTTCCCTTTATAAAATAATTTAATTTATAATATGGGTTAAAGGCAAAATTAGCTTTTATCATAAAGGCCATACCTTTATAACCTTCTATTAATACCTTATCTATAACGGAAGTAGCTTGCAATGTATTGTAAAATGTTTCTGCATCCGTTTTATTTGTAGAGGCTTTATAATACAATTGTCTTATTTTAATTAAGTCATCCCCGGCTTTTAAAAATACAGGAAAAAATAAAATGGCTATTATCGGAATTAATTTTCTCATAATATATTTAGCTGATGTCTTATCATACATTGAAACATAAGACCAAATTTTTGCGCATTTGGTATTCTTATCCGTTCTGTTAAAATTCTTTGTGCAGGTAATGATTTTATTTTATTAAAAAGATTCTTATAATAAAAATAAGCGAGATAAACGCCCATCCGCGAATCGGTAGGAAGTTGTTTTATACCCAACAATGCATGCTTAAAATCTTTTTCAATATCCAATTCAATATTTTTTTTACTTTGTGCATCAAGCGAACCAATATTAACACCCGGAAAATAAATACGACCTAGAACTTCATAGTCTACTTTAGCGTCCCTCAAAAAATTCACCTTCTGAAAGGCAGAACCAAGGCTCATGGCAAATGGTTTTAACTTTAAATAAAGGGCGTCATCCCCTTTTACAAACACATGCAAACACATTAACCCCACAACTTCTGCAGAACCAAGGATATAGTTCTCGTAATTTACCTGGTCATACTCAACCGTTTCAAGATCCATTTCCATGCTTTTTAAAAAGCAATCTATCAACTCCCATTCAATGTTATAATCATGAACTGCCTTTTGAAAAGAATTTAAAATTGGATTTAAACTTATACGATCGTTTATTGCAGCGATAGTTTCTTTTCTAAATTTATCCAATAACGTTTTCTTATCGTAATCATGAAAAGAATCAACGATCTCATCGGCTAATCTAACAAAACCATAAATACCATAAATAGGCGCATGCATTTTTTTATCAAGGAATTTTATTCCAAGTGAAAAACTAGTACTATATTCTTTAGTTACTAATTCGCTGCATTTAGCAGAAACACTATCGAATAATTGTTTCATTTGCCGCCTCTTAAACTTTTTATTAATTCATTTGCAGCTACCTGCCCGGAAACAATGGATGGTGGAACTCCCGGACCCGGAACCGTTAGTTGTCCTGCGTAATAAAAATTACTTATCTCTTTATTTTTGATCTTTGGCTTTAAATTGGCAGTTTGCTTTAGCGTATTTGCCAAACCATATGCGTTGCCTTTATAAGAGTTATAATCTGAAATAAAATCTTTAACACAAAAACTCCGATTATAAACAATGTTACTCTTTATATCTTCTCCTGTAAATTTTTCTAACCTTTTCATCAAAATATTAAAATACTCCAAACGTATACTTTCACTATCTTGTAAACCAATAGCTATTGGCATTAATACAAATAAATTTTCCATTCCTTCGGGTGCAACTGACTTATCTGTTTTTGAAGGACAACACACATAAAATAAAGGTTTACTTGGCCATTGGGGATCGGTATAAATTTCCTGTGTATGTTTAGAAAAATCGGTGTCAAAAAAAAGATTATGATGCTCCAGTTTATTGACCTTTTGTTTAACACCAATATAAAATAGCAAACATGATGGTGCAAAGACCTTACTCTCCCAATATTTTTCAGAATAATTTCTATGCTCTTTTTGTAATAATTTAGATTCTATATGGTTATAATCAGCAGTAGCTATTAATCCATCTACAGTAACTTTACGTGAAGTTGTAGTTAATTGTATCTGAGACGCTCCGTTTTTATGAATGGATTCAATAGCTTCTGAAGTAAAAAACTCTGTGCCTTTATCCTTTGAAATTTTAATAAAAGCGTCCACTACTTTCTTAAATCCTCCCATTGGATAAAATGTACCCTGTTTAAGCCCCGCATAATTCATTAGGCTATAAAGAGCTGGTGTATTCTGAGGCATAGCGCCAAGGAATAAAACAGGAAATTCCATTAATGAAATTAATTTTTCGTTCTTAAAGTACGTTCTTACGTGTTTACTGAACGAGGAAAAGATCTGAAGTCTAAAAACTCCTTTAATCGTATCTGCATTAATTAGTTCTTTAATTGACAAGCCCGGTTTGTAGATCAAATTATTTACTCCTACTTCGTATTTATAAGCAGCTTCTATCATAAATTTTTTAAGTTTATGAGCGGCTCCGGCTTCGTGTTTTTCAAACAACTCTAAAAGTTCATCCCAATCTGCAGGAACTTTTATCACTTCTTCGTTATCATATATAACCTGGAATCCGGGATCGAGCTTTACAAGCTCATAAAAATCTGAACTTTTATATCCAAAACGCGAAAAAAATCTTTCAAATACATCCGGCATCCAATACCAACTTGGCCCCATATCAAAAACAAAACCCTCGGCTTCGAATTGGCGCATACGCCCCCCAAGTTGCTGATTTTTTTCGAAGACCGTTACTTTATAGCCTTCACTTGCTATAACTGCTGCAGCACTTAAACCACTTATCCCCGAACCTATTATACCTACAGTTTTCAATTTAGCTTTTTACTTTTTATCTCTAAATAAGAACAAATGAAAAATCATTTTGTTTAATAAAAAACAAATATAGTTAAACAAAACTAGAAATCACAACTGAATAAAAAAACCAGTTAGTCCTTTGATTTTAAATTTTCCATTGAAATAGCTCTGGGTCTGCTTGTTATGAAATAAAAGGGAAATTAATAGGCTTACTATTTAACAAAAATTAAACAATCAGTAACACCAGATCAATTAAAAACGGAGGGGTTATTTTTCATATATACAAATGACCAGGTAAACAATTAATTTACAACAGAGCATGAAAAGTATATATGCTAAAAGAAGGTTATAAGTAAGTAAGCAGATCGGCGGGCTTTGAAATAATAATAGCAGATAACTTATTTTTAAGATGTTCTGTAATGCCTGTGTGCCCACCCACCAGGAGTTTTATACTCTCATTAAGTTGTAGGTTTTTTTTAAAATCTAAGTAAACCTCTTTAGGATCTTTTGGTACAGTAAAAAAAGTAAGCAAAATAGTTGGTTTTGTTTGTTTTAAAACCAACGAAATATTTTCATAAGGAACATCCTGCCCGAGATATATTGTTTCGTGACCTTTTGAGCGAATAATATAATTGGCAAATAACAAACTTATTTCATGCATTTCGTCCGGAATCAGAAGTAATAAAAATTTCTTTTTCTTACTCTTGGCGGCTGGTAAACCATCCGTTGCAGCCATTATCTTTCTTTTGATCAAACAGGATGCAAAATGTTCCTGGGCAGGATTAACATCGCTTATAGACCACAAAAGGCCTATTTTATTTAACAACGGATAAAACACTTGAAGCATTGCATCAAAAAGACCAAGCCTGTTTATTACAGCCGAATACGTTTTTTCAAAAGCCGGCTCATCAAAACTGATCATAGAAGCAACAAGATCATTAATAAACCCGGCGCAAATTATATCCTCACTAGTATTTGATTGAATCTCATGTATACGTGCGTGAATTTCTTTTTCTGTCAGAGCCGCTATTTTAGATATTTTATATCCATTGATCAATAGCGTTGATACATTTAATATTTTCCTTACCTGCTCGTCATTATACCTACGGTAATTGGTAGAAGTACGATCGGGTTCAATTAAATTATACCGCTTTTCCCAAATACGTATGGTATGAGCCTTAATACCCGTTAATTGCTCTAATTCTGTTATTTGATATAATCTCATACTTTACTACACTGCTAATTTAAGCAAATTAAATTTTATTGTTCAACCTAAAATTTCCCAGGTATGATCGCTCAATAACCTTACAGAATTTATATATTCCAAAGTTGCGGCTTTTGATCTGCCCCACTCATAAGGTGCTATCATCATTAGCCTATATTCGTTCTCTTTTTTATACAAATGATATGTGTGCCCAATTAAGGGTTCAAACGAAATAACAGCTTTATAGATCGTTTCGCTTATTTCAATACGTTGTTTAATTTCATTGGCCTGGCTCATTAATAACTCAACTTGCTTTTGGATCTGCAACAAATGCATATTTGTTTGCTCGTGCATTGCTGAAAGCGCTTTTGATTTTAATTTACCCATATCTTCAGGTCTTATCACCACGCTTCCTATAGTATGAGGATACGCTATGAGCCCTGGATTTTCAGCAACTTTATCTTTATCAATAGGATTGATCATTAATAATTATTCTTTAAATTTAAATAATTAAGAAATTCGCTTTTAGTTTGTTCTTCTTTAAATTTGCCTCCATAAAAAGAAGTAATGGTGGAAGAATTATCATCTTTTATTCCTCTGGATGATACGCATAAATGCCGTGCTTCTATAACTACAACAACATCTTCAGTACCTAAAGCATTCTCTAATTCGCTTGCTATTTGCATTGTTAAACGCTCCTGTACCTGTGGCCGTTTGGCATAATAGTTTACTATACGATTGAGTTTTGACAAACCAATTACTTTGCCGTTTGATATATACGCAACATGTGCTTTACCAAAAAAGGGCACAAAGTGATGTTCACAATTACTATAAAATGTAATGTCTTTTTCAACCAACATTTGGTTGTACTGATATTTGTTATCGAATAACTTAATTAAAGGCTTATTTACCGGATCTAACCCGTTAAAGATCTCTTTTATATACATTTTCGCTACGCGATTTGGCGTGCCACTAAGGCTGTCATCGGCCAGATCAAGGCCCAATGTTTCCATAATTTCTTTAAAATGAAATTCGATCTTCTTTATTTTCTCATCATTACTTAAAACAAAAGCGGTTGATACCATAGGTGTTTCAGTACCTGTGCTTACATGGTCATTTCCAATTTCTTCTATCATTTGCTCATTCATTTTACTTTATGTTATGCAGGGTATTCAACGTAATTTCTTTCTGTTTCAGATAAAATAATTTTCAGTTCGTATTTAGCTTCGATCTTATCTCTCAGAATATTATAAATTACCAATGCAATATTTTCGGCAGTTGGATTTAAATTTTTAAAATGGATCACATCGAGGTTTAAATTTTTATGATCAAACCTTTCTATAATTTCATGTTTTATAATATTGCTTAAAACTTTCATATCAACCACATAACCTGTAAGTTCATCAATAAAACCCGTTACTTTTACTATTAGCTCGTAATTATGTCCATGAAAATTATCATTATTACATTTTCCGAAAACAGCCTTATTCTCCTCTACATTTAACATTAAACTATTAAGCCTGTGCGCTGCATTAAAATGCTCTTTTCTAAAAACTGATACTTTTAAGCGCTCCATTATAGAACAAATGTACATTTATTTTGTTTAATAAATACAATAATTTGTTAAACACAATAAAATACCTGAAATTTGCCTAAATTCAACAAACATGCTTCATAAAATAGAAAGTAATCAGTTTATTAAAAGTGATATAAATACCATTTGGGATTTTATGAGCTCCCCCGGCAACCTGGCTCTTATAACTCCTGCGTATATGAATTTTACGATCATTAATGAAAAAAAGCCGTTAGAAAAGATGTACGCTGGACAAATAATAGAATATTACGTTTCACCGGCTTTAGGAATTAAATTAAAATGGGTAACGGAAATAACGCATGTAGAGAACAATTATTATTTTGTAGATGAACAACGTTTTGGTCCTTACGCATTATGGCATCACAAACATTTTATTAAGCAGGTAGAAGGTGGAGTTGAAATGATTGATATTGTTCACTACAATTTACCGTTTGGCTTTTTAGGGAGATTAGTGAATAGTTTATTTGTAAAAAAACAATTAAAAGAGATTTTTGAGTACAGGCATAAAAAAATAGATGAACTGTTTAGTTCCAAGAAGTAATTAACTCACTTTCTCTACCCAATCGCCATGTTCTTTAATAAGTCCGATAAGCTCGTCAACTGCAGTTTCTGAAGTCACGTTTTTCTTTACCACTTCTTTTCCTTTATATAAACTTATTTTTCCAACACCTGTACCCACATATCCATAATCGGCATCGGCCATTTCGCCTGGACCATTTACAATACAGCCCATAATACCAATTTTAATCCCTTTTAAATGATCGGTACGTTCACGAATTTTTTGTGTTGTTTCCTGGAGGTCAAATAATGTTCGTCCGCAACTCGGACAAGAGATATATTCTGTTTTACTTATACGACTTCGTGTTGCCTGTAAAATTCCAAAAGCAGTTGAGTTACATACTTGTGTACTTACGCAATCTTTCTGCTTGATCCAAACACCATCTCCAAATCCATCCAGTAATAAACCACCATTATCTGTACTGCTATATAACTGAAATTCTTCTTCGCTTAATTTACTGTAATTTGTTTTTATAATAAATGGTAATTGACACGCATTCAATTTTAGGTCCATAGCCATACGACGTAATTCGGGCATAGTGTGGGCATTAAATGAATCCAATATTAAACAAACTGTTGTTTCATTTTTTATTTTTTGAATGAATTCTTTTGTAAGAACAGTTACATCAACCGCAACAAAATTTAATTCCGTGGATCTTTCTTTTGCTTCCAAATACTCTTCACCACAAAATAAAGGATAAGAACGGTCTTTGCTTTTTTGCGTTAACCAGGTTTGTGAATTATAGATCAATCCTAATGTTCCGGGAATTTCAAAAGCAATTTTATTATCACCTAAAAACAAATAGTCAACTGCAAGATCTGTTAAATTCCATTTATCTAATGGTACCGAATAATTATACCCTACGCCAAACAAACTAGCAGCCGTCACTTCCGGCTTCATGCTGTAATCCGCAATAATACGAGGCACGTTATGTCCACCAATATTTATTCTTTCTTGTGTTTTATTTCTATTGAATTCAAAAGGATCATACGGTAATGCGAAATCAATTTCTTTTATTTTTGCGTGATCCTTTCTTTGCGAATATCTTTCCGCCAATAATTTAGCTACCGGAATTTCATACTCAGGTTCTTCTGTTAATGAAACGCGAATGGTATCTCCTAACCCGTCTTCCAATAACGTACCAATACCAACTGCCGATTTAATTCTTCCATCTTCGCCGTCTCCCGCTTCCGTTACTCCCAAATGTAAAGGATAATTACGGTTGGTCCCTATCATTTTTGCAACGAGTAAACGATACGCTTGTACCATTACCTGCGTGTTGCTGGCTTTCATTGAGATAACAATATTGAAATAATTATTGTCCTCACAAATACGCAAAAATTCCAAAGCGCTTTCTACCATACCTAATGGTGTATCGCCATAACGACTTAAGATCCTATCGCTTAAAGAACCGTGGTTTGTTCCTATACGCATGGCAGTACCATACTCTTTGCAGATTTTTACTAAGGGTGTAAAACGGTTACGTATTCTTTCCAATTCTGCTTCGTAAGCAACATCGGTATAATCAATGGTCTCAAATTTTTTCTTATCAGCGTAGTTACCGGGATTAACGCGCACCTTCTCAATAACTTTAGCCGCAAATTCAGCGGCATTTGGCGTAAAATGGATATCAGCACAAATAGGTGTATTATAACCTCTCGCAACCAGTTCTTTTTTTATTACTTCTAAATTCTTTGCTTCGTTTATGCTTGGCGCAGTAATACGCACCAATTCGCAACCGGCTTTTATCATACGAATACTTTGCTCAACAGTTGCCATAGTATCCATAGTGTCTGTAGTAGTCATGCTTTGCACCCTTATAGGATTTAAGCCGCCCATTTTAAGATCGCCCATAGTTACTTCGCGCGTTAAAAAACGGGAATATTG